>JBAYAI010000001.1:0-45344 GCA_041669865.1 Bacilli bacterium
AACTTTATTAAAAAAAGTTCCTTTTTCGGATATAAATATATCTATGATTTGCAAGGAAGCTAATGTTAGTCGCGTGACCTTCTACAACTATTACAGCAATAAGAATGAACTGATTGAAGATATTGTTAGAATTTTGTTGAATTCGACAATTAAGAAAACGCACATCGAAACAGGATCCAATAAGATTGATATTTGTTATTTTAAGTGCCTTTTGATCAATATAGTTGAAATTAGCTACCGATATGAACAAATTATTCCCGCAATGAGATCTGTGGGAAATCTCGATTTAAAAAATGTAGTTGATAGCTTTTTCTACGATGAGATAAGCTCTTCCTTGCGTAAGTATGTTGAGACAAACAACATAGATATCGACCCAAATATTTTGACCTCTCTCATCTTTGGGGGCTTTGGTCGAATGATATTCGATTGGATAACTAATCCAAATGAAGAAAACCTGGAGGAAAGCAAAATTAAGTTAGAGAAAAATATTTCTCTAATATTTGCGCGATTACTTCAGTTTGTTCCACAAATCAAAGGTTGCGAATGTTGCGAAACGAGCAATATATGTCCCGTTTCCAAAATTAAATATGGATATAACAAAAAGCCTTAAGCGAATGTGCTTAAGGCTTTTAATTATCTCTCGATTTTCTTTTGGTCGATGTCTTCTCTTACCAGTTTAATAAAGTCTGCAATCGGAACAGTGATTTGTTCTCGCTTGCCGTAAATGCGATAAGTGATGGTTCCATCTTTGACTTCGTTGTCGCCAATGACAAGTGTATATGGAACTTTTTTTGTTTGCCAATCGTGAATCTTATATCCTAATTTAGCATCTCTATCATCAATTTGAGTTCTAATGTCGCTGTCGGCAATCAATTTATTAATCTTTTTAGAATATTCCATGTGTGCGGAGTTATTTACGGGAATAATTACTACTTGCTTAGGTGATAACCAAGTCGGGAACGCTCCTTTGAAGAGTTCGATCAATATTCCGGTAAATCTCTCTAATGAGCCAAATATTGCGCGGTGTAGCATGAAAGGTTCAACCTTTTCTCCGTTGGCATCAACATATTCACAGTTGAAGCGCTTGGGGAGGTTCATATCGAGTTGAATAGTTCCACACTGCCAGACTCTTCCGAGCGAATCGTGAAGTTTAAAATCGAGTTTCGGCCCGTAGAACGCTCCGTCACCAGGATTTATTTGATAGGGAATATCGTTGTTTTCCAAGCTTTCTCTCAAAGCTTTTTCCGCTTTATCCCAAGTTGCAATATCACCGATATATCCTTCTTCTGGTCTAGTGGAAAGCACGATGTAATAAGGGAGATTGAAAGTCTTATAAACTTGATCGAAGATTTTAAGAAGAATTTGAATCTCGGATTGAATTTGGTCTTCTCTAACAAAGCAGTGAGCATCGTCTTGAGTAAAGCTTCTAACGCGGAAAAGGCCATTTAATGCGCCGGATGCTTCGTGACGATGAACGTGTCCCAATTCTCCAATGCGAATGGGGAATTCTTTGTATGAGTGGGGCTGGCTTTTGTAAACTAGTATTCCACCTGGGCAGTTCATCGGCTTGATGGCAAAGTCGCGATCATCGATCTTGGTCGTGTACATATTTCCATTGTAATGCCCCCAATGGCCGGAAATTTCCCAAAGTTCGCGGGATAGCATAATCGGAGTATCGATTATTTGATAGCCATTTTTTATGTGTAACTTAATCCAGAAATTTTCTAATTCACGTCTCAAAATTAGTCCATCGTTCAGCCAAAAAGGGAAACCGGGACCATATTCTGAAAGCATAAATAAGCCGAGTTGTTTACCGAGTAAACGGTGGTCGGCCTTCTTTCTTTCCTCCACCAACTTTAAATATTCATCAAGGTCTTTTTGGTTGAAGAAACAAGTACCATATATTCTGGTTAACTGTTCATTGTTCTTGTCGCCGTGGAAATAAGCTCCAGCGATTGATGTGAGCTTGAACGCTTTGCACAGCGAGACCGACTTGACGTGTGGGCCTTTGCACAAATCGGTGAAATCACCTTGAGCGTAGACGGTTAGAGGTCCTTCGAGTTCTTCAATGTGCTCGAGTTTAAAATGTTGGTCTTTAAATATTTCTCTACCTTCTGCTTTCGTTATTTCGCGTCTTTCTAAAGGATATCCAGCAGATACGATATTGTGCATTTCCTTTTCAATGCGAGGAAAGTCCTTTTCAGAAATGGATTCAGTGAATTTTATATCGTAGTAAAATCCTTCGTTTACTGCCGGACCAAAGGCGATTTGCGCATCGGGATAGATGTGTAAAATTGCTTGAGCTAAGACGTGAGCACAAGTGTGATTCAAAACGTGTAGTGCCTCTGGTGATTCCTTGGTAATGACTTCAAAATCTCCACCTTTGTCAATTTTTTCTCTGTAGTCGAGCAACTCTCCATTTAGCTTCACAGCTAGACATTTCTTAGCTAAAGAAAGAGAGATCTTCTTTGCGGCCTCCAAGCCAGTTATGCCGCTTTCAATTTCAATTCTCTTTCCGTCTTTCAGTATTAAGTCCATATTAATCTCCTTATTTCTATTAAATAAAAAAGCACCTCAGGGCGAATAAATTCGCGGTGCCACCTGTATTCATTCAGCTATAGATAAACTGAACCTCTAATTAGATATAACGGAATCTAACCGCCCTATTACTAGGGAAGCTCCAAAGTGGTAAATTCTTAGTTGTATTTTCTATTTCATCTCGGCTTGAAAATTTTCTGTCGGTTTTAAGAATTCATGTCTTCTTCACAGCTTGATTATATGTTACTTGCTTAATTGACTTTAGTCAATATAAAAGCGAGATTTGAAGAAAAAAAGACTGAACTTTGAATGAAGTTCAGTCTTTAATTTTTAAACGTATTTAGCTTTCATGATCTTTTTGTATATTTCTTCTAATTCCTTCCTATTCATAATCTTTGGAACGGGATAGAGAGGATTGGCCTCCTTAGCAGCGTGCGCCGCGAGAAGAGGGATATCCTTCTTTTCGACAATTCCTCGCAAGCTAGGAGGAATATTCATTTGCTTGTTCATGTGGATGATGATTTGAATGAAGAAATTTGCCTTCTGTTTCCTGGTCTTTATAGCTTCATCCTTCAGGCCGAGATAGTCATAAATTTTGGCAAGTTTGCGATGGGCGCTCTTGCCGTAGGATTTAAGTACGTGGGGAAGGATGATAGCGATAGCCATTCCGTGTGGAGCATTGTAGACAGCGCCGAGGGAATGGGCTAAAGAATGTACGTATCCGACATACGCCCTAGTAAAGGCTACGCCGGCTTTAAATGCAGCCACTTGCATGTTCTCCCGATAAGTGAGATTCTGTGGTTCTTTATATGAAAGCAAGAGATTCTCATAGATTAATTTAATGGCTTCCAGCGCATATTTTTTTGTCTTGGCAGTATTTTCGCGACCAATGTAAGCTTCAACTGCGTGACACATCGCATCCATACCGGTTGTCGATGTAATATTTGGAGGTAAATTAACCAAAAGAGTAGGGTCCAGTATGGCGTACTTTGGTATCAAAACTGGATCCATCAAAGAGTACTTATCGTTGTGCTCCGGATCGGAAATAACCGCAGCGAGCGTAGTTTCTGAACCAGTTCCCGCCGTGGTTGGAATAGCGATCAAAGGTGGAATTCTTTTCCTTATCTTTAAAACTCCCTTGAGTTTTTTAAAGGGTTTATTTTTTGTGGCGACTAAGGCTCCTACCGCTTTGGCGGCATCCATAGATGAACCTCCACCAAAGGCAATGAGACCCTTGCAGTTGTTTGATAAGTAAAGTTTGTATGCTTCGTGAGCATTTTCAACCGTCGGGTTGGGGACTACGTTGTGGTAAACGGTGTAGTCAATCTTAGCCTCATCTAAATCGGCCATCAAAGAATCCAACAATCCCAACTTAAATAAATTGTCATCGGTGATAATTAGACAAGAGTTTATTTTCTCCTTTGAGAGAAGGTCTTTTACCTTACTAATCGATCCCGGTTCAGAGAAGTATTTGGGTTCATCAAAATTCAAGAAGTGTTCAACGACCCAAAAACTGAATTGATAGGCTCTTGCGTATGCGCAATATAATTTATTCATTTTCGTACTCCTTTAAATCTAGAAATACATCACTACTTTTTAGTATAGTTCAAATTAATTTAAAGAGCCAATAATGTCCACTGGTTTTTTTCGAAGCAAAATCCACAAGGGAATGTTGGAAGTTGCAATCATAATGGCAATGTATGCTAAATAGAAGACAATAGTCCACAACCATCCCAGGTTATAGACTCCGAAAGCCAGCAGAAGAATAGTAAATAGAAGGCAGGGAATTATTGCGTTGAGCAAGCTTTCCGAAAGAATGAGCGAAGTGTTCTCTGCAACTAATTCTTTCTTGGAATAACCGAGGCAGCGCAGAACGCCAAACCGGTATTTTTCCTTATTAACATATGAGAAATTTGAAAGGATGACAATCGATAAGAATATTCCCCCGATAACAGCAATGGAAGTAGCTGAACCGACGATATTATCGTATTCGGAATTTGGACTATACAGTTTATAGATAGAATCGTAGGTGTAAACGCTCTTTTTTAGCTCGGGATGATTTTCAAAGTAAGATTTGGTTTTTTCGTAATCGGAAGTGATGAGAACATTGGAAGTATTGCCATTGATAAGGTCTCCTAAATTTGTAGAATAGTTGACTGCAAAGTCAGGCATGTTTATGTAAGTTAAGAACTTATTCGAGGCTATTACATTTACTTCTTCCATTCCTGAATCGTCGTAATAGCCGGTGACGATATATCCACTTGTGTCCTCTGAAATATTTCCAAAGTCTCGATAGGATTCAGGCAAGGCTATCTCATATATTTCTGTCGGCATTCTTCCTTCAGTGATTGTTATTTCCGAAGTGGGAAGTTGCATGTAGGAACTGTTGATTATTACATCAACATATGAATTGATGAATAATGAGGAAGAATCGTTAAATGTTCCATCGGTCGTCGAATAATCCCTAAAGCAAATAATTTTACTTTCGGGATCGTTGATGTTTTCAATGAAGTAATCGCTGTCGTATTCGATATTTAGTATGCTCTGATAGAATAAAGAATCTAACATTTCCGCAGAAAAGTAAGCGTAGGAAGTGTTTGTTTCGAATGTTTTTTCATCTGGAGTTTCTTCAAATCCGGTATTTGAATTGAAAAAGCGATAGTTCGAATCATCCTTTATGTCATCATACTCGACAAAAGAAAACTCGGAGAGAAATCTTGAGAGCATGTATCTATAACCGTAGTTTGAGATTTTTTCCATCAGGTTTAGTCTAGCGGAAGTATTCTCGTTTACAAAGACAGCGGGAAGGGTAGAATCGACAACTCCGATAATCGTCAGGTCATCTTGATAATCGATGCCATCGTAATTGTAGTAGTTTATGTAGATGTTTGAATTGACAAGTGCCTCATCGATAGTCATACCACCTGTGTAAACAGCGTCGCCGACAATCGACTTAATTTGGTCTCTGACTGCTGTTGTGATGTAGGCTTGATTATCTTCGAGTTCATCGGCAAAAGAACTGCCAAAATCAAAAGTGCGATAGTCCGCAAAATCTCTTACGATATATTCTACATCACTCGAATATTGATAATCGATATCAGAGATGATGCTATTGGTAAAGTTGAAAGATGAAATGGGTAAAGAAAGTTCTGTATTTACCGCATATCGACTAGTTTGTGATTGTGGATAATAGGACAAATAGTCGACAATTCCACTATCTTCATCATACAGCAAATCTATGTAATCTTCCGCGTTGTAACTCAAATCGTCGCTATCTTCATTCAAAACAAAGACGGCGTTCTCATGAAGAGGGAAGATATTGGTATCTTTCAAATTGTTGACTTGACCAATCAACAAGTTGAACATGATGAGTAAAATAAATGGAAACACGATGGTGGAAAGAGTGTTCAAAGTTGATTTGAAAGTCGGCTTAGTTGTTAACTTTTTGCGAAGGACTTTGTACATACTTGTATCTTTAATCGTCTTTTTGTCCTTCCGCTGTTCGAAGCTCAAATTAATATCTTTTAAATGATCTATCTGTTGTTGGTTCGATTTTTCGGTGGTTTCTAAAGTTACTTCATCGTTGGAGGCAATTGAAACATTGTTTCCAACGACAAGAATTTTACCATTTTGTCTTATGATTTTAATTTCGTTATTTTCATCATTTTTATCCGTCGATTGAGTATATAGTTTAATGAGAAAATTCTCATCCTTATATTCGTCCACTTCCATGTTAGCAACATTGATATTTTGAGTGATGTTAGAAGAAGAAATGACTTTTGATGATGATTTGTCGAAGCCAATAACTTTTTTGTTTTCAATCATAAAAGTTTTGTCTGCGTATTTATTGACTAGACCTAAGTTGTGAGTTACGCAAATGACGAGGTGATTCTTTGATAACTTTTTCAATATGTTCATGACGATGATCGAGTTTTTGGAATCGAGATTTCCCGTGGGCTCATCCGCTAAGATAATCTTTGGATTGCTCGCAAGTGAGCGAGCAATAGCTACTCGTTGACGCTGGCCGAGCGAAAGGGCTCCAGCACGACGCGAAGGATTAATATCTAAATCAACTGCTTCAAGCAGCGCCTTTGTCCGAGCGTGAATCTCTTCCTCATCGTATATTCCGATCAGATTTAACGCGACGCGAATATTGTCATATACGCTCAATTCTTCAAATATTAAAAAGTTTTGAAAGATATATCCGATATTTCGACGCCGATATTGTTCAATATCGACCTCCTTTTTGTCAAAGAGTATTTTTCCCTCATAAGAAATGAGGCCACCGATGGCATTGAGCATTGTCGATTTACCAGTTCCGGAGCGACCGACAAAAAAGATGAATCCCTCATTTGGAAGTTGAAGTGAGGTTTCTTTTAGCACTGTGTTTTCATTTCGACGGTGTTTGTTATAAGTCTTCGATAAATTTTCTATATTAATCATTTTCTATTACCTTCTTTCTGGTCGGCAGGGAAAAGAAGACCGCACACATTAAACAAAAGACTATTGCTAAAATCAACAGCCAAATGTTTGCTGAGAATAATTCTGCGGCAAAGGGAATGTAAATGGCAGTTAAGGCAGCTATTGTTGCTGTTCCAACTATAGCTAGAAGTATAAATTGAATCAAATTTACTAGAACGATGTTCTTAAAGGAAAAACCAATGTAACTTAAGACCTGTTCATCGTAGGATTTGCGATAGTAGAATCGATTGATGATAAACTTAATGATTATTGACATGATTAGAATGTTTATGAGAATGAAACAGAAGAAGAAGAGATAACTCTGTCTCAAGATACTGCTCTTGCTGTCTAATTTTATCGTGTAGTTAGAGCCGCTATCGGTTGGTTCAGCATAGTACATGCTCTCGTTGCTGGCTTTTAGATTTTCGTAATTGGATTTTGCCGTTTCTATATCGCTGAAATAGACTGTTGATATCAGTTTGTTCTCCGCGAGAACTTTCTTCACTCCCTGGTCGAATATAGCATACTTATTATCGTAAGGAAGGACGTAATCTACCTCGAATTTATCGAGGGGAATTTCGATGTTTTTATATGTAATTGTTAAATCTTGTCCAGGCAAGTTCTCCGAAAGTAACAAGTGATTTCCATCGATTTGTTCCTCATCTAAAGATGGTAAATAGTTATTTTTAGCTAATCGGTATCCATCTTCATTTTTTAAGGTTAAAAGATCCGAAATAGAGGATATATAGTTTGTCGCTTCGTCAAAACTTAAGTTGTCGAATTCGTGAATGAAGGAGTTTCTCAATGAATTTAACTGCTCTTCGCTCATTTGTATATACATATAATACGATTCATTTTGCTGAGAATCATAGGTGTAGATACTGGTGATACGCGTTTCAAATTGTTCCGGATCTGAAACTTGCGAGTCA
The DNA here is from genome assembly GCA_041669865.1 of Bacilli bacterium. Classification (GTDB taxonomy): domain Bacteria; phylum Bacillota_I; class Bacilli_A; order RFN20; family CAG-288; genus Scatoplasma. Next base: position 7,929 of record JBAYAI010000001.1, read on the forward strand.
TTTGTAAGGTCTATGGAACTATTAACTATATCTAGCCAGGTGTCGTTTGTTATAGTTATATCCGTATTGTAAATTGTGTTTAAAATCTCGTAATAATATCCGTTCTCATTCCAACTATCGGGAATATAGATTGCTACACCTTCGCTGTTTTCACTCTTTATTAGAGTTGAATTATCAATAAAATATGGGATGGCGCGAATGGTTAAAGAATCAAAAGCGCTAGTTTTTTTGTTGCTGTCATTATCTGAAGAATACTCGGAATCGGATTGAACTAAGGGAGAGTAAATTCTTATATCATCATCTAAAATATCTCCGTAATCTATATAGTAATCCCCTTCGTAATTCACATCCTGGTCGTCGATTCTCGCTTTGGAGTTTTTGATTTCGTTTCCCATTTGGTATTCCTGATCAAATAGATAATCATAATCGAGGGTAAACAGTTCTCCAATTGTTCCTATGGCATTGACCGAAGTTGCAAAAACGTACAGATTTCCAAAGATGCTGGCGAAGCAAAAGAGGAGAACAATGAAAGTTGCAATCGTCCTTCCAAGGTGTTTGAATCCGATTAAATATGTGGAATAAAGATAGGAATTTAAGGAGAGTTTTTGAACCGATTCCCTGGTCTTTTGTTTGATTGAATTCTCCATAGGAGTCCTTACTTTTTCATCCTTAACGATATTGCTGTCGGCTAATACTATGTGTCTAGTCACATATTTACTGACAATGTGGTAGTCGTGAGTTACGTACAATATAAGTTTGTTTTTCGATATTTTTGAAATTATTTGCGTAATCTGGTTCGAAGTTTTGTCATCGAGGTTTCCCGTGGGTTCGTCAAAGACAATTATCGGTGTATCGAGGGCGATGCTTCGTGCAATAGCGACTCTTTGACGCTCACCACCGGAAAGTTTTGAAACTCTCATTTTACCTTGCTTGACTATTCCCACATCAGCAAGAGCGCGTTTAGCCAAAACTTTGGCTTCTTTCTTGGTTTTCCCTTGTTTTAACAGCGCGAGAATGACGTTTTGAATAGCCGAAATAGACTCAATTAAGTTGTAATCCTGAAAGACAAAGGAAATGTTGTTGGCGTATATGCTTTGCTTTTTTTTGGCACTGAGACCAGAAACAGGGACACCATCAAAATACATCTCACCTTCGTCGAAGTCTTCCAAGCCGGTGATTACTTTAATAAGAGAAGATTTACCTGCTCCTGATTCACCGGTGATGACGACAAAAGAACCGTCGGTGTCGAATTCCAAAGATATATTTTCCAAAGCTTTGGTTGATTTGCCTTGATCGTAATAATACTTATTTATCTTTTTTAATTTTATATTCATACTGGTTCCTTTCAGTGATTTTTCTAAACTTTATTTAATTCAGTGAATTGACAATTTCTACTGGCTTCTTTCTCAAAAGAATCAATAGAGGAATGTTGGATGTTAGCAAGTTGATGAAGGCATATCCAAAGAAGAACACTATTGAGTAAAGCCATCCAAGGGTGTACAAGTTAAATAATCCCATAAGAATGCCAACGATAGCGCAAGGAATTAAAGTGTAGTAAAACATCGAAACAAATATTTCCGCTGAGTTTTGCTTGACTAAACTCCATTTAGAATATCCGAGACAACGTAGAATTCCAAATTTGGCTTTGCTCTTATTTACTTTGGAAAGATTTGACATAACTGTTATTACTAAAAATATTAATAGAGTGACAACAATTGATTGTACGAATGTGGAAAGGATGTCGGTGATTTGATTCGAATTGTAGTCGCGATAGACATCGTCGAAGATATAGCAATCGATTCCCAGGTCGTCATTTTCTTGGAAGTACCGCTGGGTTTCTTCAATGTTATCAGACAAAACGTAAGTGCTGGAGACAGTTATCTCTCCGATTGATTCATTGTAGTAGATATATATATTCGGTAGCGATGAAGCTAAATAAGTGAGAGAAGATGTATAAATAGTCTTTGTTCCCGTCAGGGCATCGTCGTAGTAACCGGTGATTCGATAATTTGAGTTGGAATTGTATTCTATATTGTTAATGATAGAGCGGTCGAATGTCTCACGCATAGAATAGGGAATAATAATGTCTCCCCCATCGCTTGGAAAATCACCTTCGAGTATTGTTAAATCATCAGGAGCTAAAGCCACATTGCAATCACTTTCCAGTTTTTCTAAAAAAGTTCCAAAAGCATAGGATGATGAATCGTTGAAATTTCCATTCGAGTCTTGAAAATCTTTGAAACAAAAAATCTTTGCATCGGGGTTCAATGTGTCAATGATATAACCCGTACTGATTGATTGGAGGTTTCCAAGAATGGAAGAATAGTCGCCACTGCTCAATTCAATATTATTCGAAAGCAAAACTAAAGGGACACCTGATTCTAATTCGTAAGGATCGACATCAACAGATCCGAAGATATCGTACCTCGGGTTGGAAGAAACGTCGTCGTACTCGACAAAGGTATATTCATCCAAGAGGGAAGCGGCCATTGTTGGGAAATCGTAGTAGTTTTTTCCGTATGCGTATGAATTATTATAACTATTTCTAAGGTTGTAAGCTATTTCTTGGAATGTTGATGAATTTGCATAAAAGGAAGGGTATCCAGTGTCAACAATACCGGTAATGGTGTAATTAAAAGGCACAATTTGTGATGCTGAAGAAGTTAAGTTTATGGTTAATTTTGTTCCGATTATCGCTTCTTGGAGAGCCTGGTGATTGATGAAAATTGGGTCAAGTTGCTTTTCGTTGAATTGATCGATGAGCTTTTGATCGATTAAAATATCTCCATCTGCCATTTGATAATTATCAAATTCTTTGGCGAAGTCGAAAGAAGCATAGCGTTCCGCATCGCTGACATTGAAGGTGAAATCGTTGTAATCAGAAGAGTAGTCAGGGGAAAGCATATTGTCCATGATACTGAAACTGCTAAAAGGCAAGGCATAATTTTCGCTCCAGTCTGTTTCATCATCCAGGTTGATTCCTAAGGAGTACTCCGATTGTCGCGTACCGACGATGTGCGAATCCTCATCGTCAATTATTTTTGCTAATTCGAAGGAAGACAAAGTCTTGTGAGTTGAATCTCGCGTGACCATAGTTATGAAATTTTCGTGGTAGTCGATATTCGCTTCTCCAGTCAATACGCTCAATTGACCAATCATAATCGAAAAGAGAATAAAGATGACCAATGGGAAAAATGCATTGGAAAAACGAACCAAGAAAGATTTGAAACTCTTTGTATTTGCTTTGGAATAGGCAATGAAAGATTTATATAAGTGCCAATCTTTAAATGGCTTTTTTTCTTTTGTGTTTTCGAAGTCTAAGGTTACAGATTCAGTTTCGGTTGTATCAGGCAAAACGATTTCGCTATCGTTCTTATCCACATTATCGTTTTCGGAATCATCATTTCCGGCAATTTCCGCCTCTTCTTTGGATATGATGGAAATATTGTCTCCGATGACTAATATTTTTCCATTTTTTCGAATTATTTTTAATTCGCTCACATCAGATTTGTCAGAGGAATTTTGAGAAAATAACTTTACGATAAAGTCCTTACTCTTAAATTCACTTTGTGACATTTTTGCCACATTGATGTTTTGTGTTATGCTCGACAGTTTAATGTCTTCGGCTTTGGACCCATCAATTTCCAATAGTTTTTTATCTTTTATTTGATAAATTTTATCTGCGTATTTGTTGACGATACCTAAATTGTGAGTTACGCAAATGATGAGGTGATTTTTCGAAAGACGCTTGAGTATGTTCATGACAATGATGGAATTTTTCGAATCTAAATTACCAGTTGGTTCGTCAGCTAGTATGACTCTCGGATTGCTTGCTAAAGCACGAGCGATAGCTATTCTTTGCCGCTGGCCAAGAGAGAGGGCTCTCACTCGGCGGTTGAGATTCATTTCTAATCCAACTGCCTGCATGAGCAAACTCGTTCCTTTCCGAATTTTAGTTTCATCATAAATGCCAATTAGATTCAAGGAATATCTAATGTTTTCAAGGATTGATAAATCGTCAAAAAGCAGGAAATTTTGAAATATATAACCTATATGTTCCGGACGATACTTTTCAATATTAACTTTTTTTTGGTCGTAAAGAATCTCACCATCGTAGGAAATCAGCCCGCCTATGGCATTGAGAATCGTGGATTTTCCCGAGCCAGAGCGACCGACAAAAAAGACGAAACCACTGTCGGGCAACTGAACAGAGGCACTATCTAAAACTTTGTTGGCATTTCTATGTCTCTTATTATATGTTTTGGAAACACTTTTTACGTCAATCATGTTATTTCACCTTCTTTCGTCTGGGGAGTGCAATGAAAATCGCACAAAGTAGACTGATGACAATCGCTAATATTAACATCCATGCGTTTGCTTGGAATATCAGCATTGCATTTGGTACATAATTAAAAAATACGGAATATGTTATGACAATTGATACTATGGATAGACCAATGAACTCAATCAAGTTGACAATTACAATATCTTTAAATGAATAACCTATATATTTTAGAACTTGCTGATCGTAGTCCTTGCGATAGTAGAAACGGTTGATGATTACTTTTATGAGGAACGCAATTATCAATATTGCAATTAAAATGAGAACGAAGAGACTCAAGTATCCAATTCTAGCGAAAGCGTTGGACCCGAGGATATTTAAATCGTAATTGACGTAATTGGAACTTACTTTTTCCTGAAGATAGAGGCGTGGATAGATATCCTTGTACTTATCGTATTGTTGTTTTGCGATATCTGCTGTAGGGAAATATGTGGTTGATTCCAGTTGTAACTCGGCTATAACTTTAGAAAGAGCAAAATCGTACATTGTGTACACCGATGACCGGCCGCTTATGTCGATGTATTCAATGTCGAAGGAACTTTTCGGTATTATTAAATTCTTATATTTGACATCAAATTCTACTTCTTCTAAATCACTAGATAAAAATAGCTTGTCGATTCCTTTTATCGATGAGCTAGAGCTATCGCTCAATAGAAAGTTGTAGTCACTTACAATCTCTCCATCTTCGGTGGTGATTTCTACTTTTGAAGCAGCTGAATCAACTTGATATTCGATTGCATGTGGAGAGATTGAAGCTGAAGAAGTATAGATGTAATCTTTAATTTCATCGAGGAAATTGGGGTTGCAGATCAAGTATATGTTGTTAGTATTATTTTGAGTACTGTCATAGAAATACATACTCGTTATAGTTGCTTTTGGACGAATCTGTAAGTCAAATTCCAATTCTTCATCAGTAAAATAATTGTAAGAATTATAAATTGACACTCCAAATTCATCTTGAGATATGATTTCAAGGTTTTCAAAGTAGTATCCGTTTTTGTCAATGGTATCAGGAATAAGTAAATTGATGTAGTCGGTAGTTTGTCCAGTTCCTGAAATAAATTCTAATTCATCATCCTGATCGTAGTAGGGAAGAATTTTAACTGTTTCCGAAGTCATGTAATCAGGATTGTAATTAGAACTGTCAATATAGTCAGAAGTAAATTGCTCATCTAAATAGTTATTGTTGTAAGCAGGAGAAATAAGGTAAAAAAAGTCCTGGAAGATATTTGCATAGTCCGTGTAGTGTTCTTCATCAAATGACAAATCAATATCGTTTAAATTTTCCTTGCGATTGCTTACTGCATTTCCCATGTTGTAAGTGTTGTAATATTCACTTCCTCCAAGGAAAGAAGATAAGGTGCTGTTAGCGAGAATAATCCCATTGGCAAAGCCGTAAAAAGAACCTAGTATACCTGCATAGGCAAAAATGAGAACGATCAGGGTAGAAATGAGTCTTCCAATTCGTTTAAAACCTATGAGATAAGAGGAATAAAGATATGATAAAAATGAAAACTTTTCTTCGCTTGGACTTTTTATTTTTTCCGATTTTTCCGCTTGTATTTTGGATATTGTGTCATCTTTTATCAAGTGACCGTCGGAAAGAACGATATGTCTAGTAACGCATCGCTCGACAATCTCATAATCGTGAGTAACATAGAGAATCAATTTCCCTTTGCTTATTTTTTCTATGAGATCGATTATCGTTTTTGAAGTTTCATTGTCTAAATTTCCCGTTGGTTCATCGAAGACGATGACCGGTGTATTCAGGGCGAGGGAACGCGCAATTGCAACGCGCTGTCGCTCCCCACCAGACAACTTGGAAACGCGCATGTGTATTTGATCTTTGAGGTCGACATCCAACAGTGCTTTTTTAGCGAGCTTTCTTGCTTCTTTGAGTTTTTTTCCTTGCTTTAAAAGAGCGAGAGTTATGTTTTCGAGACCGGAGATGGATTCGACGAGATTATAGTCTTGAAAGACAAAAGAAATATTATCTGTATAGAGTTTCTGTTTTTCTTTTTGCGTCAAATCCGAGATTGGAACATCATCAAAAGTAATCTCACCTTCGTCGTAATCTTCGATTCCGGTAATAACTTTTATCAAGGAAGATTTACCTGCTCCCGATTCGCCTGTAATAACAACAAATGAGCCGTCAGTTTGAAATTCTAATGATATATTTTCTAATGCCTTGGTAGACTTACCTTGGTCATAATAATATTTATTTATTTTACTTAATTTAATTTTCATTATCAAAAACTCCAATTTTTTGTAAACGACTATCTCTATCTTATCGTATATTATTTTTTTTCACAATTATAATTGAAAAGACAGTGTGTCAAATTGGAATAATAACCAAGTAAGAGTCATATATTCATGAAAAAACGGCATAAAAAAAGCGAGTCGCAAGACTCGCAGGAAAGGTTGATTATCTCTTTTTGCTCATGAGCGAGAGTGCGACACCACTTGCGCCCATTAGGCCAGTATCTTGGTCAAATTCAGCGAGGACTAAGTGCACGGGTCTAACCGGAAAAGGTGCACAAAATGCTTCGGTGACTTTTTGAAGATCGTTGATAAAGATATCAGCGGATTTAACTAATCCACCAGAGACAACAATTTTTTCTGGATTGAAACTGAGTTGCGAATTAGCTAAAACAGAAGAAAGCAACTTTAACCAATCTTCGTAAACATCAAGGGCTTTGGGGTTTTTAGTTTTAACCAGTGAGAAAAACTCTGCAGCATCTTTTACCGTCAATCCGTTGAGATTGCACAAAAGGACGATGCCTGTTCCTGAACACAGTTGCTCTAATTCGTAAAACCTATTTTGATAGGTAACGTATATGTGTCCCATTTCTAAGGGGACATCTACGAGTTGTCTATTTACTATCAAACCAGTTCCAACGCCCGTTGAGATTGTTATGAAAAATGAATCCTGACAGTCCTTTGCGGCGCCTTTGAGCGATTCAATCAAACCTGAGCAATTGGCGTCATTGACGACACCAGCGGTCAAGGAAGGGAAGTCTTTCGTCAATCTTCCAGCTATGTCGAAATCTTTGATGTAAAGATTGGGAGCTAGTTTCAAAATACCATCTTCACAAAAACCGCAAGCGGAAACACCAATATATTTTATAGTTCCATCATTTTCCGGAGAATCCAACAAGCGAGTTACCATCGATTTAATTTGTTTATATAATTCATCGTTGGAGTATTTGGTAGATCTTTCGCGAAAGACCTTGTGTATATTCAAATCTTCATCTACAATGGCGCCTCTGAGATTTGTGCCACCTAAATCTATTGCTATGAAACGACTCATAAATCTATTTCTACCTCTCTTTGTCCATATGTTATGACTTTCATAAAGTTTGTTTTACCAGCGCCTACAGGAGTACCACCGGTAATTACTATCTTTGTGTTTTTTGCTAATCCATTTTTTCTCGCGATATGAATAGCTAGAACTTCCATCTCTTCAATAAACTGTGGAACGTGCTTTACAAGTTTAGGATAGACTCCGAAACTCATCATTCCTGATGTGCAAGCGTATCTTTCGGAAGAAACGGAAACAACAGGACAGCAAGGGCGAACTCTCGATAGTCTTCGAGCAGTAGCACCTGTCTCGGAAAAACACACGATAAGTTTAGCGTCGAGTAAGAGAGCGGTATTTCCTACAGCAAATGCGAGAGCATCGTTCAATTCTTTATCAGAAGTTTCATATGCTTCTTGAAGTAAATTGTGATAGTCGAGATAATTTTCCATCTTCGATGAAATTTTCGATTGCATTGCGACTGATTCGATGGGATATTCACCAGATGCCGATTCAGCTGATAGCATAACAGCGTCGGTTGATTCCAATACAGCATTAGCTACATCGCTTACTTCGGCTCTCGTGGGATTTGGATTTGTCTTCATCGAATCGAGCATTTGAGTAGCGGTTATTACTGGCTTACCTACTTTGCGACACTTGTTGATAAGTTCTCTTTGAATAACTGGAACTTCTTCGGGGGGAACTTCGACCCCTAAGTCCCCTCTAGCGACCATAATTCCATCGGAAGCAGCGATGATTTCATCCATCGCAGCGACCGCTTCAGTATTTTCGACTTTCGAAATTATCTTGATGTGTTCACCGCCGTGTTCATCTAAAACCTTTCTGATATCTTTTATATCTTTTGTGTTTCGTATAAATGAAGCGGAGACAAAATCAACTTTGTTTTCACATCCCCAAACTAAATCATTGAAATCTTTCTCAGAAATGTAATCCATATTTAGGTGAGAGTTTGGACAATTGATTCCTCTCTCATCCTTAATTATGTGATGATTTAAAGCTTTGGTGATCAAGCAGTGTTCCTTCTCATCTTTTCCGGTGACTACTAGGCCTAAATTTCCATCGTCAAGGCGGATGTTATCTCCGACATCGCAGTCGTCGTAAAGATGTTCATAGCTGACAGAAAACTTTGTTGCGTCACCCATTATCGGTTTCATATATATTCGAACTTCTGAACCAGTTTCAATGCTCGCTTTTCCACCGACGAATGATCCAGATCTGATTTCCGGACCCTTAGTATCGAGCATGATGGGGATAATTATGTTGCGCTCTGCCTCGATTTCTCTAATGATTTTAATCTTAGCTAAGTGTTCCTCATAATTTCCGTGTGAGAAATTGAGTCTAGCGACGTTCATTCCGGCATCTATCATCTTTAATAGAGTTTCTTTGTTTTGCGAAGCTGGACCAATGGTACACACAACTTTAGTTTTCTTACTAAACATAATAATTTTCCCTCTTTTCTACAAATAAATAATAATACAAATTAACCAAAATTTTAACCGATATCGCGAATTATTCCAAATCGTTAGTGATTTTGACGAATTTTTCAGACGAAGGTCTAGGCATTGCAAGAGCATCTGCAATCAAATTAGTTGTGAGCTTATTGTCGATTATTCCAATGCAGGAAGAAGATACTCCTTTTTTGAGTAATTCAATTGAATAGTGACCAAGTCTCGAGGCTAAAACGCGATCGTAGGCGGAAGGAGTTCCACCTCTTTGCATGTGGCCGAGAATTTCAGCTCTCGTTTCAAACCCGCACTTATACATAATCTCGTGAGCGAGTTCATAGACGTCGCAAACCTTTTCCGAGATGATAATTATAGCGTGATTCTTTCCTTTCTCACGCTCTTTTTTCAAGAAGTTGATGACGGATTCTTTGGAAAATTTAGTCTCGTTAGTAATGACCATCTCTGCACCGCAAGCAAGGCCAGCGTGAGCAGCTAAATCTCCGCATCTATTACCCATGACTTCAACGATTGAACAGCGTTGGTGGGAAGAGGATGTATCTCTCAATCTATCTACGCATTCAACAATGGTGTTGAGCGCAGTGTCAAATCCTATTGTGTAGTCGGTCGATGCAATGTCGTTATCGATTGTTCCTGGAATACCAATGGTGTTGATTCCCAAGCGCGACAAAGCGGCAAGGCCCATATATGTTCCATCACCACCGATTCCGACCAAGGCGTCAATTCCGTGTTTCTTCAATATTTCAGCACCCTTTTTTTGAACGTCAAGATTCTTGAATTCAGGTAGACGTGCTGTTCCTAATATTGTTCCACCTCTATTGATGATTTCCGAAACAGAATGTCTATCCATCTTAAAGATATTGTCTTCGAGCAAACCGCGATATCCATCTCTTATTCCATACATTTCAAATCCGTTAATCAGGCCAGATCTTACGACTGCGCGAATGCAGGCATTCATGCCAGGAGCATCGCCACCAGATGTCAAGATCGCTATTTTTTTTATCATAATATTTAAAAACCTCCATATATTACATCATTAATCTACCATATACATTAAGTGTACAAGAAAAAACCGCTGCAGTAAGCGGTTTCATATATAAACTTTATCGAAAAACACATCAAGAATGTTGAAATTTCCGAAAAATTGGTGAAAATATATTGATTTTCAATCGAATAAATAGCGATGCTTCCGAAACTATTTGCTGTGTCTTTCTCTATCTTTTTCTAACTTTGCCTGAAGTTTTGCCTCGGCTCTTTTTTCTTCCGCAATTCGCATAGACTCCCGCGCTTTTGCCTTGGCCTCTGCTTCTTTTCGCGCCTTTTCTTCGTCTATATAGATGATGTGCCCGACAAAATTCGCGGACTTTTCCTTGTATTCTTTGATGAACTGCTTAATTTGAGGAAAGCTGGAATTAAATATGGCAAATCGTTCCTTGTTTCTTTTTCTCGCAATGGTTCTTTGCAGTTTGTATTCTTCATATGAAACGACAATTTTTGAATTTTTAGCTAGAGCTGAAAGTTTTTGTGCAGCTTGGCTTGAAATCACGATGTCGATTAGCAAAACACCGTATATCATGCCGAGAAAAAAGCTGAAGTTAAAAATATTGTCTATAAAGAAGTTCAAGGAGATTTGTATAAATGGGTGAATTCCAAATAGATAGATTGCTCCGCCAACAAGCCAAATCAAAGAAAATAGAGGACAAATAATACCTTTGATATTTCCTTTGACATTGGAGTAATCCCACAATTTAATGTTCATGCCTTTAATAAAGATGATACCAGCGATATATTCGATAAGCGTCATGCATATTCCCATGAGTGCTAAAGTTAATATATAGTTAACTGCGGGGCTTTCAAATTGAAAATTTATCGATGCTAAAAGGTAAAGAACGGTTAGTCCGAAACCGTAGATAGGAAGAAAAGGTCCGTGCAAAAAACCCGGGTTCAACCATTTTTTTGCCGAGAAAAATCTTCGGAAAAAAAGTTCGATGACGTAACCAATAACACCTCCAAATATAAATAGATAAGCTAAACTTAAGAATGTTTTCATACAACACCTCACTTTGATTTGCATCGCTGCAGTTTAATTTTGCAAAGCAATGATAGATACACAACTGCATTATATCATGTATAAATAAAATAGAACAACCGATAAAATATATCAATTAAGGATGTGAATAGCGGCACTTATGTACTGGCGTAATATACTTTTATCAAAGCAAATATAACCTGTATCAATGGAATAAACGTCATTTACAATTGACTAAAATATGTGAGAATTTTACTATATATACGTTAAATTATACGCTATAATTGAACATAGAAACGGAGATAATATGAAAGAACCAAGTAAAAGTGCATTTTATATTTGCAAAGCTGAATTTGGACTGAGTGATTTTGATCGCGAAATTCTCTCTGATTATTATCTACCGCTTTTTGATGCGAACGCTGTCATGCTCTATGAGTTTTTTATAAGAAAAGCTAAAGAGAATGATGAAATTTCAATTTTTGACGATCTCCCGCGCTTGTTTGGAACCAACATCCAAAATATAAACAATAGCTTGCGGAAGATGGAAGCCCTCGGCCTCGTCAGTACCTATCGTCTAGAGGAAAAGAATAGTTTTCACTATATCTTCAAGCTATATCCACCCTTATCTCCGCGAGATTTTTTTAAGAATCCTCTCCTGTCTACTTTGCTCGAGTCAAAAGTTAGCAAGAGGAGAATCCTCGAGATAAAGATGAAATATCGAGCTGAATCGGAGATACCGGATGACTACGTGGATATTTCTGCTAAATTTTCCGATGTGTTCGATGTTACTCCCGATTATTCCGATTTGATGAATTACTCGGGAAATACACTTAACTTGAAGGCTCGCGAATACCAGGATACTCGACCCGAGGTAAGTTTAGAGAAACTCAGGAAAAATCTTTCCGATCTCGGAATCGACTTTGAAGTTGTCGAACCTTGTATAAAGAAAGTTTACGATGTTTGCAGCGTATACGGTTTAAAGGAAGAAGATGCAGCGGAATTGGTACAGAGATCTATAAATTCATACAATCAATTTAACTTTGAAGTATTTAGAAACAACGCATCTAATTATTACAACTTTAGAATTCCCGAAGAGAGTGAGCATCCCGAGAACGAGACGATCATCTTTGGAAATTCCGCATACTCCAAGCGGTTGCGCGAAGCAGAGAAGCAATATCCACAGCAATTTTTGCAAAATTTGCTCAAGACAAACAAGCTTCCAAAATCTTACAATAACCTCATATTTACTATGAAGAGCGAATATGGTGCTGATGATTCAATCATCAATATTGTCAACGACTATACTTTGCAAGCTTGCAACGGTCAACTTCCTGAACAATATGTCGTTAAAACATGGCTCTCTTTGAAACATGCTGGCATCACCAATGCGCAGGATGCCATGTCTTTCCTCTATCAAAATCGAAAGGAAATGTACGACAAGAAAAAAGCAAAGAAAGCTATCGGAAATAAAAAAGATAGTGAAAATGATGATTATGCAACTAATTCAAAGGAAGATGAAAAAAATATCGATCTTATTAACAATTTGAATCTAGATGAGATACTTGGGGAATAGCAATGGAAAAACCTAAACTTAATATTAAAATTCTTTCTGAGAAAGAACAAAAAGCGAAAATTGAAGAACTCAGGCGTCGAGTTCGGATGGATCCCGTGGCTAATAAACTACTTTTGCTATCTCCGGATTACGAGTTGGTTTTCAAAAATTCATACATACCTCTTATCAACTATCTCGAGGATAAGAAGATTTGCGAGGGGTGCAAAGGCTTTTCTCACTGCCCGAAATTGGGGAGAAAAGGATTTAAGATAAAACTTTCAAACAATTACTATTCGCTAAATCTTGAACAGCGCTATGTTCCTTGCAAATACTATAGCGAAATTCTCAATGTTTTAAACAATATTATCTTTAGCGATATTGATAAGTGGGAAATTTATTTTTATTCCAATGCGAGTAAAGAAATTATTAAATCCAAACCATCAAAGGTAAAAAACAGCTTTATTTTTGTGTCAAAAATGTGCTTGTTGAAGACGACCCAATACAGCAAGTCGGATATGAATAGGGGCTATATGATATATTCTGACAACCACAATGGGGAAGCTATCGGTTACCTTTTAGCGTACGCCTTTGCAAGAAAAGGTAACACCGTTTCCTTGATCAATGCTCAAACGACATTGAACAAGTGCTCATCGCTCATTGAAGATGTAAAAAAAGAGGGGGAGAGAGACCTTATTTTAGCCAAGAGCGCCGATATCATGATAATAAATAATCTCGGCTTTGAATATAAGTCTCAGGCCGCTCGTGATTTGATTTTGACTCCGCTATTTAGAGATCGAGCGAGAAGAGGAAAGATGACATTTATCTCTTCGTTTCTCGATTATAGTGATATCTTGAAAATGTATTCTAGGGATCAGGTTTCATACAAGATATTCAAACAAATCATCGATAAGATTGTCGAACCAATCGAAGTGAAAGATTTGGAGTATTTTAACGACTGATTGCTAATAATAAAAACTAGTTGCGTATATTATCCTGGAGGTAAATTTTATGATTTATCAAAGGGATATCAACAGCTGCGGCGAAGCCTGCGTCCGTAATGTGATTCGTTCTTTTCACAAAAGAAGTGCAGCATATCTGTACCTATCTTCCTGTTCAAACTTTTCTTTGATGAAATCGAATCTACTGAGATTTGGGATTGAAGGCACTGGTTACGAGTATCAAAGCATCGAAAAGATCAAAAAGCTAGCAGGGAAGAAAATCCTTCTTATCGTCAAAAACAAGCGAAAACACTTTGTAAATTATCTTTGTCAAACAAAGCATTTTGTCGCTTATTTTGATCCGGAAGATGGAATTCAAATAGATAAAAAAGTGAAATTCAACCAAAAGTCTACTAACAAAGTACTAAACTGTTACAAAAAGCGAGATATTAAGATATGTCGAATTCAATTTTTGCGCATGAAGGAAGTAGCAACTTTGATTGTTTTAGCAAGTTTGGAAGTGGCAAGTTTACTTTTAGCACTGTATTTTTTAAAGTATTTTAACCGCTTAGATTTTTCGTTTTTATTCCTATTAGTTCTCCTATTGAGTTCGTATCTCAATCAATCATATCTACTGACGGTATTAAAGAGACTCCAAAATAAAATAGGATATCCATATATCAAATTAGGTTCAACACCTCGAGATTTTGAAGCGATAACTAAATTTCAAACATCAATAATTAAATACTACAGCTCAGCCATAAACGGAGTTTTTAGTTTTATTGCAATTCTAATTATTTTTATATATATAAATCCGCTGGATATTCTTTTGATTTTGATCACAGTTGGTATTAGTCTTTTAATATATCTTATATTTAGGCGATGGAGCAGCAAAATTAACACCGATATGGAAATTACCGAAGTTGAAATGATGAGAGGAAAAACAATAGGGATTACTGATTACAACAATTATTGTACCCGCGGGGAAAAATTCGGAAAACTAGCGTTGCTTGAAGGGTATTTAAGGATTTGTTTTGTCGTTTGTTTAACCGCCATTGAAGAGTATCTAGTTGGTGAATTTACATTTGTATCTATCGCAGCAAAAGCGATAATGATTAACTATTTAAACACTAAGCTTGTTGAGTTTATAAAAAACTGGAACAAAACTAACCCGTTCTTTGAACTAACTAAACTTCGCAAAGATATCTACGATAACAAATATATAATAAAAGACTGATTTAATAATTGTTAAAAATTAAGTATAATAAATACATACACTTGTAATTTTACTTAAAACTAATTGTTCAAAACACTTAGACCAGGAGAATATATGAACTTTATTTTTGCACTTGATATTATCAATTTGGTTTTGTTATTCTCTTTGACAATTTTCTTTTTGTTTAAAGGATTCTCAAAATATACCATTACATATTATTTTTTATCAAACTTGCTATTTGCCATAGCTGGTGTATCTTTGAGTATATTTCTCGGACTTCACGAAAGCGGTAGCATATCATTTACTCCTATTGTCCTCTATCTTATGTATTCTTTCTATTACTTTTTTATAGGGATGATTTTCTCGGTATTTTTCATAATGTTCATCTCTCTTTTTAAGACGAAAAAGACATCCACTGTGTATCATTTGCCGACTATTATAGTTCTTGTATTTTTTGTAAACTTGTTCTTGATTCCTATTGTGTTTGATTGGGAGGATATCTTTTCAACTTTAATTGATACTCACCTACTATTGATGCTTGATTTTTCCTTGTTCTTCATCAGTGCAATCGTCTCTTTCTATTATTTTTTAGCAAATCGAAAGAAACTGAATAGAACTATAAATACAATTTCTTTCATAACTATTTTCGCTTATGTGGCGATAGTCGTCACATGGAACATTTCTTATTTATACTCGGTTGTCAATTTGATAATTACCCTGCATTTATTTTCAATATATCTCTATCTTTTTATCCAGAAAAATTTTAGAAAGATTGGCTCTCTTTTCTTCCTTGATAGGCGGACGAATAGATTGATAGAAAATGCGATTAAATCAAATAGTTTCAGCACTGAATTCTTGCCGGTATATAACCTCAAGAAGAAAAAGTATACAATTGCCTTGTGTCAGCTGTCCTTGAATGATGAAAAGGGAAATAAACTCGATATCGAGACGATATTAAACGTCGCTAAAAACCAAGGATTTTTAGATTCGTTGGAAAAGAAACTTGTATATCGCGTATGTAAATTCATCAAAGAGTACAAAAATCCCAGATCCGACATCGAACGTATCGATGTTGAAATCAGCTCTCACACCATGTGTGATGTCGCGCGAACAAGCGACTTGATCAACTTAGTTGTTAGACAAAATATCGATCCATCTAAAATAGGATTTGAGCTACGTCAGGATGGTGAGAAATTCGATTATACCGTATTTCTCAATCAGGTTTCCCGACTCAATGAATTCGGCTTTTACACGGGAATAAGCAATGTATATAAACATGAATTTGTCTTGTCTTTTCTCTTGAGAAATTCCAGGGGGTTCCTCATTATAGACAAAAATCAAGTCGATGATTTTCTCTTTGACAAAAAGCGCCCGTACAGTCAGAATCTAGATTACTTTTTATCAGAAAAGATGAACTTTACTCTCGCGGTGAATAATGTCGACAGCAAAGATGTGTTGGAAAAAATTAAGGGCACGCCAATCAAGTACGCATGCGGTCCGCTGTTTGAAGATTTTATTTCTTCTGATGACTTTGTGAATAACTTATTGACGAACAGTAAAAATTAAATCATTTCTATTTAATTTCCGTCCGTTTTTTGCTATATTAATGTGCTATAATTATTAGGCAATCACTATGAACAAGAACACTTTATTTTTTGAAGACCGCACAGGTCTAAATCAGGACGAATTAGAAGCGATGTTTGTCGCTCTATTCAATCACGTTATTAAAAATGTGGATATTGAGAAGGATGTGATAATATCCGCTACGGTAGTCGACGATAAGAGCATCCACGAAATCAACAGGGAATACCGCGGTATTGATAGGCCAACGGATGTCATTTCTTTTGCTTACGATGACAACGGCGGAGATGATTTCTTGCCATATGACGATCTTGGAGAAATTGTAATTTCCCTTGAAACAGCTAAGCGGCAAGCGAAAAATTACAAGCATCCAGTGGAGAGAGAACTGGCGTTTCTCTTCATTCACGGATTTTTGCACTTGCTGGGATATGATCACGTCAAGGATGAGAAAGAGGCTGAGATCATGTACGCCAAACAAAACGAGTTACTGAATAGTTTCAAATATACATATGTGGAGGTAAATTAATTATGGAATTCGACATTAAAGACGAAGCGACGTTAAAGAGACTTTTTGAGTTAACCAAGAAAGCGCAAAAACTAGCACATGTGCCTTACTCGAAGTTTCACGTTGGAGCGGTTATATTGACAAAGGATGGGAAAGAAATTCTTGGGGCAAACATTGAAAATGCCTCGTATGGTCTTTCTATGTGCGCCGAGAGAACTTGCATGTTCCGCACGCACCTTTTAGGTTATAAAAAGGAAGATATCTTGTGTCTTGCTCTCGTTGGTGATTCGACAGAAGACTACGCATTTCCCTGTGGAGCCTGCCGACAAGTCATGTCTGAATTGCTGGATTTAGATTGTCCGATAATCATCTTTAATCAGAAGGGTGAACACGTTGATGAAACAGTTAGAGGTTTGCTTCCATATTCCTTTACTCAGGAGAACTTGAAATAATGAAGGTCGGATTTTGCGCACTTTACGGATTGGCTAACGCTGGAAAGTCAACCTTGCTCAACGCGATTTTAGGTATAAAAGTTCAAGCGGTTTCTGACAAGCCACAAACGACGCGAGAGAACGTTCAAGGAATATATAACGATGACGATTCACAAATCGTTTTTATCGATACTCCAGGATTGCATAACCCACACAAAAAATTGGGACAACTTTTGATTCGCGATGCCGAGCAGGCGAAAGCGGGTGTTGACATATTAATCTACGTGGTTGATGGCAAAGAGCGAGTTAACGAATCGCTGTGCGAATCTATCTCAAAAGTGAAGATTCCAGTAATTGTTGCCTTCAATAAGATTGACGACATCAATCTTGACAGCGGACAATTTAAATTAAAAGCATATAAAAAGCTCTTACCCAACGCTGAAGTGGTTGAGATTTCCGCATTGAAAAAGTTTGGAATCGACAAGTTGATCGAAGTTATAAAATCTCACTGCGAAGAAGGGACTCCTTTCTTTCCAAAAGATCAAATTTTGGATCACCCGACCGAATTTGTATACGCGGAGATGATTAGAGAAAAGTGTTTTCGCATGCTCAAGCAGGAAGTGCCTCACGCGATTCACGTAAAGATAGTTCAACAGGAAATCGATCAGGAAACCGGACGTAAAGTCATCTATGCGGATATTATCGTCGAGAAGAAATCCGAGAAAGCTATCGTCATCGGTCATCAGGGGAAGATGATATCCAAGATAAGACATTTGGCACAGCACTCAATATCGATATTCAACATGGAACCCGTCGAACTCGAATTATATGTGAAAGTGGTCGAAGATTGGAGAGACAATCCTAGATATTTAAGCGAATACGGATATAAGAAATAATGCCTAAAAAAATAGAGACGCTGGAAGGATATGTCATACAAGCGAATAAGTACAAGGAGAGAGATACCATTATCACTCTTTTGACTAAGAGCGAAAAAAAGACAGTTTTAATCAGGGGCGGATACAAACCTGAGGCTAAGAATCATGCGGCGACTCTTCTTTTCAATAAATTGCTCTTGGATGTTAATGCGGCCAAACCGAATTTTCTGACAGCGGAAGGCCACCGCACGTTAGTCAACAATACCGATCTTTACGAGGACTTGCAATACTCGCTTCTCGGACAGTATGTTAATGAAATTATCCTTAAATTTTTTCAAAGCGAAGATCCCATACCCTTCGATTATTACGAGGGTGTCTTTCAAGCGGCTAAGAGGGGATTTGATCCGCTGACTTTGGCTTTTATCTTTACCAGCGCTTCGATCAATTTGCTGGGCTTGAGCCCAAATGTCGATGAGTGTGTATTTTGCGGAGCAAAGAAAAATCTCGTGACTTTCGACTTAACTGAGGGAGGGTTTATTTGCAATAAGTGCGCAAGCGAGGCGGGAAAGTCCCCCTCGAGTATCGAATATTTGAAAGTTTTCCGCTATGGCTTTAAAGTCAAAGCATCACAGATGGAGCGAGCGGTTTTGCCGCGCGCGACAACACTGAACTGCCTTAGTGAATTATCTTTGTATTTGCAGGACCAGCTGGGCTTTAAAATCAATTCTTTAGAATTATTTTTGGAAGTGTTGAAATAGTTTGATAATAATAGTGCATTCATTGTAAAATCAATTGGAACGGAGTATAGAAAAATGGAAAAAAATGAATTTGAATTTGACAAGATAACCACGCATTTAGTCACATCGGGATTTATTTATCCTTCGAGTGAGATATATGGGGGAATTTCGAATACTTGGGATTACGGTCCTTTGGGGACAAATATGAAGAACCACTTAAAAGAATTGTGGCGCAAGCACTTTGTCGTCTCCAATATGAATATTTTTCAAATTGATCCTTCGATAATTATGAATCCCAAGGTTTGGGAAGCGACGGGACACGTTGCCAACTTTCACGATCCGTTGATCGACTGCAAATACTGTCATTCGCGCTTTAGAGCCGATGATTTGATAAAAAAACAAAAACCTGATATGAATGTCGATGCGATGAGCAAAGATGAACTTAATCAAATAATCCAGTCGGGTGAGATCAAATGCCCCAACTGCGGGAAGAGCAGCTTTACTCCAATTCGCCAGTTTCAAATGATGTTTAAAACCACTATCGGAGTGACGGAAGATAAAGCTTCAACCGTTTACCTTCGCCCCGAGACCGCTCAAGGTTTATTTGTGAACTTTAAGAACGTCCAAAGAACGCAAAGGGCAAAGTTACCCTTTGGAATTTGTGATATCGGAAAGGCCTTTAGAAATGAGATTACTCCTGGAAACTTCACTTTCCGAACTCGGGAGTTCGAGCAGATGGAAATTGAATTTTTCTTTAAACCCGGTGAAGATTTAAAGTGGTTCGAATATTGGAAAAACGAATGCTTAGAATTTGTCAATAAGATTGGATTGAACAAGGAAAAACTCAGATTTAGAGATCATTCAGCCAAGGAGTTGGCTTTCTACTCCAAGGCGACATGTGACATCGAGTATCTTTATCCTACCTTAGGATGGGGAGAACTCATGGGCATTGCCTCGAGAACCAATTATGATCTTACTAGACACGCCGAGAGTTCGGGACAGGATTTGTCTTATCTCGATCCGACCGACAATTCGCGCTATGTTCCTCACGTTATCGAACCTTCCTTTGGTCTCGACCGTTTGCTATTGGCTCTTCTCTGCGATGCGTACGATGTGGAGCAGTTGGAGAAAGATCAGAGAATTGTCATGCACATCGATAAAAAACTCGCTCCTTATAGCGTTGCAATCTTGCCACTTTCAAACAAGTTGAACGAACGCGCAAAGGAGAGATTGTGGAATCTTATTTCCGCTGAATACGATGCGGTATTTGATACAACAGGGAGCATTGGAAAGCGATATCGCCGCGAAGATGCGATTGGAACTCCTTACTGCGTGACTTTCGATTTCGACTCGCTCGACGACGACGCGGTGACTGTTCGCGATCGCGATACCATGAAGCAAGAGAGAGTTAAAATTTCGGAGTTAATGACTTATCTATACGCAAAGTTTCACGAATAAAAATTAATGTCTAATTGAATTAGCGGAAAGGGGGAAATAAATGATATCTTTCGAAACGATTGAAAGAATAAAGTCAAAAGTTAATATTGTCGATGTTATTTCTCACTACATAGACGTTCAAAAGAAAGGGGCAAATTACGTCGCGCTCTGTCCTTTTCACAACGATTCAAACCCATCGATGATGATATCTACATCGAAGCAAATCTTTAAATGCTTTGTCTGCGGTACAGCTGGTGACTGCTTTGGATTCGTCCGCCAATATGAGAAAATTTCTTTCTCAGCTGCCGTGAAAAAAGTGTGTGAGATTTGCCACATCGATGAGCCCGAAGTTCAGCAGTACCACGAAGTGACGAGAATTCGCGAAAACGAGGAGGAGCTAAAAGCACTCGAAAAGTTGTCAAACTTCTACGAATACATGCTAGTAACTCCCGGTGGCAAAGAAGCGATGCAGTATTTAAAGTCTCGTGGTTTGAACGAGGATATCATCAAGAGATTCGGAATAGGATACGCTCCGGAAGATAGTACCAAATCGATTGATTATTTGAGAAAAAAGGAAAATTTTTCCGTTGAAACTTTGGAAAAGGCGGGAATTATATCATCAAGTTCGTCATCTTTTAGCGACAAGTATCGAGACCGAATAATGTTTCCGCTGTCGAATATTTCAGGAGATATCGTCGGTTTTTCTGGACGTCGATACAGAAAAGGTGACACGCAAGCGAAGTATATGAATTCGAGCGAGAGCGTGGTTTTTAAAAAATCCGAATTGCTTTACAATTTCAACAATGCGAAAGACGCGATTAGAAAGTCGAATTTCGTTTATGTAGTTGAAGGATTTATGGATGCCATCGCACTCTATCGAGCCGGTATTTCTGCCGTTGTCGGATTGATGGGTACTGCATTTACCAAGAAGCACGTTGAACTATTTGCTAAGATGAAAGTTGAAGTTAGGCTGTGCTTAGATTCGGATGAACCCGGACAAATGGCGACGGAAAAGTGCCTGAGTGCTCTCTCGGGGCGCGATATAGATGTCAAGGTTGTCAAGCCTTTAGCCGAAGGTAAAGATCCTGATGAGTATCTCAAAGATAAGGGACCAGAAGCGTTGAGAGTGGCTCTCAACCAGCTGGAATCACCTTTGATGCATTCGGCTAATTATGGCCTCAATCACCAAATGCTGGTGACTTATAAGGATAAAGAAGCTTTCTTGCGTCAAAATAGATTCTACTTCTTTCAACTTGGAAAACTAGGCCGGGATGACATAGTTACCAAACTGGGAAAAATACTCGACCTCACTCCTGAGTCCATAAAAGAAGCCTTTGAATCATATTCGCAAAAGCGCTATATCCAAACAGTCAGCAACGAGAGCGTAAGCAGTATGACGCCCGCGGAGCTGAACAAGAGAGAAATCAACAATGAATTATTTCTCTTTATTAGGAAATACATAGATAAAGCATTTTTGAAAAAAGAGTTCGAAAGCATCATAAGAAATGAGGGACAGATGCTTGCGAGAATCATATTATCTCGCAATTCAGTTAAGATTATTCAATCACTACATGACAGTTTTGTGGTCGATTCTTACGGTCAAATGTTAGATTTGTTGACTGAGGTCTACCACGATTTGCGCAATAGTGTAGAATATATACGTGAAGAGGATTTCCCAAAGCTAGAAAATTTAGCTGAGATTTATTATTCGCAAGAGTTTGAGGCTATTCGAGATTTTGACGCATCTGATAAAAAAGCTCTTTTAGATATAGAGAATAAAAAGAAAATCACAGATGGCATTATTATGAGACTTCAACATTGTCGATATCCTAGTCGCGAATTTAACGAGGATGATTTCAAGTTACTCATCCAACGTCACCTTCGCTACAAGAAGAAATACGTTATGCGGAATCCATCTAATTCACCTGAGCAAAATTCACGAATTTTAGCTCAATTAAACACGATAAAGAATCAACACTAGCGATTCTTATACTAGAAAAGAGGGAAGTATGGCTAAGTCCAAGACAAAAAAAGAAAAATTTACTATTGCTGATGGAGATGAAGTTACATCTCGAGAAAAAAGTGGCTCAACCAAGAGAAAGAAAAAATTGCCAACCGACGAAAATAATATAACTGACTGGAGAGCGATGTTGGTATCTAAAGGAAAAAAGGCAGGTGGCGTTTTAGACCAAGACCAAATATTCAACTACATGTCAAAGTTCAACGTCTCCGACGATGATCTCATGGATTTGATCGAATATGTTCGAGAACAGGGAATTGAAGTAAATGAGACGATCGCCGACGATGATGAAGACGATGACATTGATGAGATTGAGGAAATAGATGATGAACTAGTCGATGAAATCACCGCTGAGACCGATGTTATCGTCAGTGATAAACCTGCGAAGAAAAAGAAAAAGAAGAAAAAACCCGCTGCGAAAAAAGTTGCGGCGAAAACGACCGATATAAAAAACAATGATCCGGTAAAGCAATACCTTCGCGAAATCGGTAAATACCGCGTTCTCAAATCGAAGGAAGAAGAAGTTGCTCTTGCTAAGAGAATAGAGCAAGGCGATCAAGAGGCAAAGACCGAGCTGACAAATTGCAATCTTAAATTAGTTATTTCAATCGCAAAACACTACGTCAATAGAGGTATGCAGTTTTTGGATCTAATCCAAGAAGGAAATATCGGTTTGATGAAAGCAGTCGAAAAATTCGACTACACTAAGGGATTTAAGTTTTCTACTTATGCAACTTGGTGGATTAGACAAGCAATCACTCGAGCTTTAGCCGATCAGGCGAGAACTATTAGAATTCCTGTTCACATGGTTGAAACAATTAACAAGATTACGAGAACATCCCGCAAGTTGACTCAAAAGTTAAATAGAGATCCAACAGCGGAGGAAATTTCTGATGCATTGGAAGAGACTGGAACCATGTTGACAGCTGATCGCATTCGCGAAATTCAACTGATTGCAATGGATCCGCTTTCTCTAGAAAAACCAGTCGGCGAAGAAGAGGATAGCCACGTCGGTGACTTTATCGAAGACAAGGATAATGAATCTCCGCTCGCTTTTGCCAACTCGTCGCTTTTGAAGGATAAGCTGAATGAAGTTTTGACCGAGCTGACAGACCGTGAAGAACGAGTCATCCGCTTGCGCTATGGTCTCGATGATGGTCGCAATCACACACTTGAGGAAGTCGGTAAGGAATTCGGCGTCACCCGTGAAAGAATTCGTCAAATTGAGGCTAAGGCAATCAAGAAATTGAGACATCCGGCTCGATCGAAGCAACTTCGCGATTATCTCGATGAAATCAACTAAAAGATGAATAAAAAATGTTCAGTAGTTTCTGGACATTTTTTTTGTTATAATAAAATATATGTTCCTGTGAAAAGAGGGATAAAATTGTGAGAAAAAAAGCATTTGATTTAGACTCTATTAAGAGGGAATTGCTCAATTACATTGAAAAAAATGGGCACATTTCAGAAGATCAAGTAGATGCTCTATGCGACAAATACTCTATCAATGAGGAGCAATTTTTGAGCATAGACAAATTTTTAAAGGAAAACAATATAGATTTGGCTGAAAATCTCAAGGTTTCCCTTTACGAAAAGAATAAGTTGGCGGCCTATTCCACCAACAATGCTTTGAACATGTATTTTTCGGATATATCCAAATATCCACTGCTGACGGCAGAGGAGGAAATCGAACTATCCAAACGAATCGAGAAGGATAACGACGGAGAGGCAATCGAAAAGTTAGTCAACAGCAATTTGCGATTGGTTACCAGTATTGCCAAGAAGTATCGCATGTCAAATAACAGCGGTTTATCATACGAGGATTTGATTCAATACGGGAACATGGGACTGATGAAAGCAGCATTGAAATTCGATTATAAAAGAGGCTGTCGCTTTTCCACCTACGCTAGCTTTTGGATCAAGCAGTCGGTTATTAGAGCTCGCTCAATCTACGGAAATTCTATAAAGATTCCCGTCTATATGAATGATATGCTTTGCAAGATTAAATCGACTCGCTCGCGACTATTGGGGAAATTGGAAAGAGAACCAAATTCAGCGGAAATAGCTGAAGAACTTGGCGAGGGCTACACCGCTCAAAAAGTAGAGAAGATTCTCGGCTACGATGCACCGATAATTTCCTTGGAAGCTAAGCGTTCGAAGGATAAGGATGGAAAGTTTGAAGACCAGCTTGGCACGGATGACGTTCATTCCCTTTTACTCGATTACCACTTGGATGACATCGAGTATGCGCTGAACAAATTAGAGCCGCGAGAACGAAGATTTCTCGAGTTGAGGTACGGACTTGGAAACGAAGTCCCACACACGTTGGAACAAGTTGGAAAATGTGGTAATATAACACGTGAGAGAGCTCGACAGATCATTGTCAAAGCCACTCACAAAATGCGTTTAATACTAGAGGAAAACATGGAAGATACCGATGACTAAATTTAGGATTTCACCGCGATTAAAAGCGGTCGCTGACTTGGTAGAATCCTCATCCTTTGTCGACATTGGAGCCGATCACGGATATTTGGATTTATACCTGATTCAAAAGGGTCACAAAGGCCAGATTGCCGTAACTGAAAACAAGCGAGGTCCCTTCGAGCGGCTTCGCAAAAATATGAAAATCGTTCCACCGAGCACAAACGTTGAATGCGTCTTTGCCGACGGGTTGGATTTCGATTATCAAAAATACTCGCAAGTTGTCATTTCTGGCATGGGCGGGAGCCTGATAGCGAGAATTTTAAAAAGTGCTAAATATGGTTTAAATAATTTTGAAACCTTGATTTTAGAGCCGCAGTCGGATGCGTATACTGTGCGAAAAACTATAGGCGAACTCGGCTTTAAGATTGTCTTTGAAAAATACATTACGGAAAGATCAAAGACCTATTCCATCATCAAGTGCATCAAGGGTTGTGAGCCCTGCAATGAGGTGGAGCTTATATTCGGTAAATATCCGTTGGAAAATAAGGATAAAATTTTAAGGGAATATCTGCAAAAAAATGAGAAGAGAATCTCAGGGTTGTTGAAAGATAAAAAGATTGACGCCGACGCAAAAAAAACACTTGAAACTCAGTTAAATATGATAGAAAAAGGACTTAATTATTATGGAAGGTAAGAAGTTGATTAGAAAGATATGGAAAAAATATCCGAAGAAATTGCAAGAAGTTTGGGATAGATGTGGTTTACAAATAGGAAAACTCCCGAGCGAAGTAAAGAAAATTATGGTCTGTCTAGATTACGATACAGAAATGTGCATGCGAGCTAAAGAACTCAAACCAGACCTCATTATTTCGCATCATCCTTTTATCTTCGGTACCCGAATGGCTATCCTCAATTCGGATGAGAATAAGATGGAAGTTGCAAAGGTGACGGAAGATGAACTTCATTCGTGCGTGTATTCCTTTCACACTTGTTTTGACAATGCTAACCCTGGAATGAACGATACTTTGGCAAAAAAATTGGGATTGGAAGAAGTGTATACTCCCCAAGCCTGTCTCACCATGCGCATTGGTACTTTGCCAAATGAAATGACTGTCGACGAGTTCAAAGATTACGCATTGGAAAAGTTAAACGTTTCCTACGGTCTACTCGTGCAGGGAAATAATAGGCCTATTCACAAAGTTGGAATTATCGGTGGAGGAGCTTCGCGCGACTACACTGTAGCAATTGATGAGGGATGTGATATATACATATCAGGTGATATGGCTCACCATACCAGGCGAGAAATCATCGAACGCAGATTTAATTATCTCGATGTTCCACACGAAGTCGAAAGAGTATTTATGGAGCATGTAAAAAGGGATCTAAATGAAATAGATCCCGAGATTGAAGTTTTTACTTTCGACCACGAACGCGAGGCAAAAGTCGTTTGTAGAAAGACCAAATTTTAAGGTTGCGTCCGACTTTTTCGATCAGTTTATTCGGAGTGGAAGTTGCACTTCCAATATAGATATCACCGCGGCAATCGATTTCTTTCTTGATTTTTTTTAACTGCTCGAGCGAATCGATGGTATAAACTTTATTCATGGTAAATTCTCGTTTGAGAATATTTGCAAATTCAGTTCCATTTGATGAACTTGGGTCAGTTACGACAATGAAACTATCGTAGATTGATGGAACGATTTTTCTACCGTTGTTCCAGCGCTTTAAACACTCGACGCACAAGTGATGGGGGACGTACTTTCCCTTGAAGTACTTCTTGACATTGCTGTTAAACTTGTCGAGTTTTTCCTTGCTGAGCGTAGATTGGGGATAGAGGTATATTGCGGAATAATTGTTGAGTTTTGTGTAATCGAAAGTATCGATTTCATCGTCTCCGATAAATTGAACTCTCTTGTCGATGTCGCACATAAAGCGCGATTCAGCGTGATTTCTCTTGCCGAGGAAAAAGACAGTTTTTCCGTTTTCTAAGTTTTTCTTTATCATCTTTTTGGTGTTGAGCAAAACAGGGCAAGTGCAATCGATGTAATTGGCCTGAAGAGATTTAGCAAAGCGCTTGTCGACATTTGTCATTCCGTGAGCTGGAAAAACCATGTAGGCTCCGCGATATGTTTTTTGCGGAACATCAGGAGAATAGCATGTGGCTCTAGTCTCTTTGTATATCAATTCGTTCGTCGTTTGGTTGTGTACCAAAGGATGGACGAAAACAATCCGCGCCTGCGGACGATTTTTTCTTATTTCGCGAACTTTATTCAGCGAGTTCTTAACTCCGTAACAAAATCCATAGGGTGTAATGTATGTAACCATATATTTCCTTTCATCAATATGTATATTAATATATTTTTCCCAGGTTAACAAGGAAAGTAATTGTAAGAAATAAATGTGGAAAAAGGTGAGATTGAACACTATTATATATTTATATTTAATTATTATATGTTATAATTTTATAGTTATATAACAAGGGGGAAATTGATTTTTTATGGATTATGAAAAATACATTGGGGTCGTGGAAGACTTTCCGAAGAAAGGGATATCCTTCAAGGATGTTTCGCCTCTATTGGCAAATGGCGAAGCGATGCATCGCGCCGTCGACGAAATGGCGGAAATTGCAAAGGAATGGAAACCGGATTTAATTATCGGGCCTGAGGCTCGGGGATTTGTTTTCGGTGTTCCTGTTGCTTACAAGTTGAGCGTCGGATTTGCAATGGCTAGAAAAAAGGGAAAGCTCCCAGGAGAAGTTGTTGCTAAAACATACACGCTTGAATATAATCAAGCCACGATAGAGTTGAAAAAAGGAATAGTTAAAGAAGGAACAAGAGTGGTATTGATCGATGACCTTCTTGCGACGGGAGGAACGCTTCAAGCCGTCAAGGAACTGGTTGAAGAGAACGGCGGTAAAGTTGTTGGGGCCTTGACTTTTATTGAACTTGATGCTCTTAGAAAATCCAGGGAATTAACAGGCATTCCCTTCAAAGCAATTCTTAGCCTGTAGAGAAAAGGAAAATTATGGAAATAGACAACAAGGTTTATACTTTCGATGGAGTGATCAAATCTATCTCGGAGTATATAAAGAATGAGGCAGACCTTGTTAAGATTAAGAAAGCTTACGAGTTTGCCAAGAAAAAGCACGATGGTCAATTTAGAAAATCAGGTGACCCTTACATCACTCACACGTTGGGTGTGGCTTTTATCTTGTCAACTTTACATACATCTCCAGCGACAATCATCGCGGGATTCCTTCACGATACCATCGAAGATACCGATACGACAAAGGAAGAAATAACGAAGGAATTTGGTTTGGAAGTTGCTTTCTTAGTTGAATCCTTGACTAAGATTACGAGACTTTCAGATTTCCACAATATAGATTTCCAGGCTGAGGACCACCGCAAGATATTCATTGCGATGGCCAAGGATATTAGAGTTATTATCATAAAGTTAGCCGATCGCTTGCACAATATGAGAACTCTGCAGTTTCAACCGCCTCGCAAGCAGGAGAGAATATCTAAAGAGACACTCGACGTCTACGTTCCTATCGCTCACCGCTTGGGTTTGAATCAGGTAAAGTCAGAGATGGAAAATCTCTGCTTGTACTACCTCAAGCCGGACGAATTCAAAAAAATCGAAAATGAACTAGCTGTGACGAATAAAAATTCGACCGCTTCCTTGAGGAAAATTCGCAAAAAAGTTACGGATCTTCTAGATAAAGCGGGAATCGAATACGAGATTTCCTCGAGGGTTAAATCGATATATTCTATATATAAAAAGATGTATATTAAGAATTATTCCTTCAAGGATATCTACGATATTTTGGCTTTGAGAATCATCACTAAGACTGAGACGAATTGCTACGAGATACTCGGATACATTCACTCGGCTTTCATTCCGGTCCCTGGTCGATTTAAGGATTATATCGCCATGCCTAAGCCCAATCTATATCAGTCCTTGCACACGACTATTCTTTCCGGAGATGGTCATGTATTTGAGATTCAAATTCGAACTAAGGAGATGGATGAAACTGCTGAAGGAGGAGTTGCTGCTCACTGGAGGTACAAGGAAGGAACGACTTACGATCCGAAGAAGGAACAAAAAGACATTGAAGAGAGGCTGCACTGGTTTAAGGACTTTGTCGACATTTCCAGCGGCGAAGAGGGAGCAGAAAACGATGCTCAAGAATTTGTTAACCTCATGCAAAAAGACATCTTCTCTGCCAACGTATACGTTTTTACACCGAAGGGAAAGGTGATTTCTCTCCCCAATGGAGCGACACCTATCGACTTTGCTTATCGCATTCATACGCGTATCGGCGATTCTTTATATGCCGCAAAGGTCAATAACAAACTAGTTCCGCTCTCCGCCAAATTGAAGACTGGAGATATTGTTGAAGTTGAGACCAAGAAGGGCGCGACACCAAATTCTGAATGGTTGAATATCGCTCAGTCTAACTTTGCGAAGTCCCACATTCGAAAATTCCTCTCTAAGCAAAATGCTGAACTGGTTAAGGACAGCCAGATTGAGAAAGGAAGAATCAGCCTTGCTGATTCCTTAAAAGAGCGAAAGATCGATGCGAAGATCGATGATATCATCGATTCAAAAGTCTACACTCATTTTAAATGTGCGAACACAGATGAATTTTATTTAAAGATATGTAACCGAAACATCATGCCGCAGCAGGTTATTGACTTCTTGAAATTGGAACCCGCCAGTTCTTCTGTCGAGCGGGCGATAATTGATCAAATTGAGTCCAATTCCAATAAAGTGAGTTCCCTGGACAACAAGGATGTAGTCGTGCTAGCTGATGGTGATTCTGCTATGATGACTCTCGCTACATGTTGCTCTCCAATTCCCGGCGATGAAATTATCGGTTACATTACTAAGGGAAGGGGAATTACCGTGCACCGCGTTGGTTGCCCTAACATTGCAAAAGAAACTAAGCGGTTGGTCGATGTTAAGTGGAACAAGAACACACCTAACACGATAAAATATCCAGTCGATATCGTCGTTGAGTGCTACGATCGCCCCAACCTCGTTGTCGATGTGATGAATAAGGTTAGCTCCTTAGGAGCGACAATCATTAACTTTTCAGCAAATTATCGCGCCGTTCAAGGAATTACAATCATCTCGCTCACCGCAATGGTTGTCAATTTGGAAAAGTTAAAAGTATTATTTAAAAACTTGGAACAAGTTAAGTCAGTATATGAAGTTCGCAGAGAATTTCACTAGGAGGAAAAAATGAAAGCTGAAAGAATTAAAAAACCTAGAGGGACCTCTGATTTTATCGGAGAAGATAAAGCTTTGTTCGACAGTATTGTTGAAAAGCTGTTTTTAGCCGCCGACAAGTTTGGATGTCAAAAGATTGATGTTCCGATTTTCGAAGAACAGCAACTGTTCTTTAGAGGGGTCGGTGAAAGCTCAGATATTGTCTCGAAAGAGATGTTTAAACTTGATGTTAAAGGGGAACATAACTACATTATGCGCCCAGAGTTTACCGCTTCGGTCAACCGCTCTGTCATCGAGAATAAACTGTTCGCTTCTCCGGATTTACCGATAAAATTATCATACTGTGGGCCGGTATTTCGCTACGAGCGTCCTCAAGCTGGGAGATTGCGTCAATTTCACCAGTTTGGCATTGAATTTTTTGACAGCAAAATCGATACGATGACGGCTATGGATTCTGTTTTGCTCTTGTATCGAGCGGCAGAAGAGATTCTCGGACACGAATTGTATTTGAAAGTTAACTATTTAGGCGGAAGTCAAGCTCGCGAAAATTATAGAAAGGCACTGCGTGAATATTATCGAACAAAGGTCGATTCAATGTGTGAAGATTGCCATCGCCGCTATCAGATTAACGTTCTTCGCATGCTCGATTGCAAGGTTCCGGAAGATATCGAAATAAACAAGGGAGCACCTGCAATATCCGGTTATTTGATCGAGGAAGATAAGAAAAACTTCGAGACGATGTTGAATGCTCTTGACGCCTTGAAAATTGAATATAAGCGCGATGATAGACTCGTGAGAGGATTGGATTATTACACGGGTTTGGTTTTCGAAATATACGATCCGCTCAATCGCAAGTTGGGCGCTATAGGTGCCGGAGGACAGTACGGAAAACTCATGGAGGAACTCGGCGGTCCGGAGATGGAGGGAATCGGTTTTAGCTTCGGTATTGAGCGGCTTATGCTCGCTCTTGATTCCAAGCAAAAAGAGCAGCTGGTTAACCAGCAAAGTCTCGATTATTTCATCGTTGATCTTCGGGCTGAGAAAGATGCCTTAGGAATTATTCTCGCGGATATTTTGCGCAGTGCCGGTCGCAGTGTCAGTGCTTCCTCATATTCGAAAAAGATAAATGGAAGTTTAAAGATGGCTGATAGACTTAAAGCAAAAACTACCTTGATTTTCACTGATAACAATCCTGGTGTTGTTCTCATCAAGAATATGGAAACGCGAGAGCAAATTGAATATCCAAGTTCTGATGTCGATAAGATTGTTTCAAAACTGATGGAAATGGAGAGGGAATAATATTATGTTAAGAAATGCAACTTGTGGCGAATTAACCCTGAGCGACGTTGGCAAGAAAGTCACTCTTGCCGGATGGTGTCAAAAATTGAGAAATCTAGGTTCGCTTGTCTTTATGGATTTGCGCGATCGCTATGGCATAACACAGGTTAATATTGCTCCGGAATTGTACGAAAAAGTTAAAGTCAAATCCGAATATTGCTTGCAGGTGATTGGGGAAGTGGTCGCTAGAAGCGAACCTAATCCCCATCTTCCGACGGGAAAGATTGAAATAGTAGCGGAAGAAATTAATATTTTTTCCAAGTCGAAAGTTCCGCCCTTTATCATTGCTGACGAGACGGATGCTCTCGAAGATACGCGACTTAAGACGCGATATCTCGACTTGCGAAGGCCTGTCATGCAGAAAAATCTTGAGATTCGTGCCCGCTTGCTGAAAGCGAGCCGCGATTACTTGGAAGCGTTGAATTTTTTAGAAATTGATACGCCTACTCTTATCAAATCGACTCCGGAGGGAGCGAGAGACTACTTGGTACCGTCGCGGACCAAACCTGGTAAGTTTTTCGCTTTACCGCAGTCTCCACAAATATTTAAGCAACTTTTGATGATTGGCGGCTTTGATCGCTACTACCAGATTGCTCGCTGCTACCGCGATGAAGATTTACGCGCTGACCGTCAGCCGGAATTTTCTCAAATTGATTGTGAGATGTCATTTGTCAGCCGCGAAGATGTATTGCAAGTCATCGAGGGACTAGTTTCAAACATGTTTGAAAAGGTCATCGGATATAAACTTCCAAAGTTTGAGAGAATATCATTTAAGGATGCTATTTCTCTCTACGGATCCGACAAGCCTGATATGCGTTTTGGCATGTTGATTCAAGATGTTACTGACATTCTTACAAAAGGCGAATTCAAGGCTTTTGAAGGAAAGAGAGTCAAGGCGATAGTTGTCCCGGGATACGCGGATAAATGTTCGCGTAAAGTTCAGTCAAAAGACATCGATCTCGCTAAAAAGTATAAAACGCATGGCGTTTCTTTCTTTAAGGTAGTAGGTGGAAATGTAACTGGATCTCTCAGCAAGTTTTACGAGCAGTCTCAGTTGAATTTACTCTTGGCGCGCTTGGATCTCAAAGATAACGATTTAGTGATCGTCGGTGCGGATGAGAACGAAGACAAAATGAATGTCGCTCTCGGAGCTCTTCGACTGAAGTACGGAAGAGAATTGGGATTGATGAATCCAGATGTCTTTGCTCCATGCTTCGTCATTGACTGGCCGATTTTTGGTGAGGAAGATGGAAAGATTGTTTCTCTCTCCAATCCCTTCACCCGCCCTCGCGATGAAGATTTAAAATATTTAGACAGCGATCCGACAAAAGTCCTTTCTTACGCTTATGATACGGTGATAAATGGATCAGAACTATCTTCCGGTTCATTGAGAATTCACGATGGCAAACTTCAACAAAAGATATTTGAACTCTTGGGGTTGAGTGATGATGAAATCAAAAATCGCTTTGGTTTCTTTGTTGACGCTTTCAACTACGGCACTCCTCCTCACGGTGGATTTGCTCTCGGGGTTGAACGTTTGACTATGCTTATGGCTAAGACGGAAAACGTTCGAGATGTCGTGGCTTTTCCGAAGAATCTATCCGCCGTTGATACCATGTGTGAAGCGCCTTCGAGTGTTCCGAAGGAAAATTTAGATATACTAGGAATACAAATAAAGGAGAATGATTAATGGGAATAAACTTCGGGTCATTGAATTTGAATTTGGAATTGGTCGATTACCTTAAACGAGCTCAATATAAAAACCTTTCACCTGTTCAAGAAAAGGCGATACCGGTCTTGCTTAAGCACAAGTCCGCTGTTGTCAAAGCACCTACCGGTTCCGGCAAGACTCTGGCTTACCTTTTGCCAATTCTTGAAAATATTAGCGTAGATCAAAAGGGAACCGTTGGGGTGGTTATCGTTCCAACATCCGTTCTCGCTAACCAACTTAGAGATGTTTTGTTGCCTTTCAACAAAGGATATCGTCGCTTTTCGACGGCTGTTATTGCGGAAGGTAACGAGATAAAGGGGAAAATAAATTCCAATATTGTCATTGCGACACCTGAACAATTTCTCTTCAATTTGGACAAGCTCAATCTCAAGAATAATAAGTATTTAGTTGTCGACGAAGGAGATATGATTCTCTTTGGTGGATTTGAAAGTCAGCTCAATGAAATACTCAATCTCGATATTCCAGGGACCAAAGCGCTTTTTACCGCTTCTATCGATGAGCATTTGAATACTCTCGTTCGCAGATACATTGGAGCGGAAGCCTTGATTGACGTTTCGGATAAGTCGATAACTTCTAAGAATGTCACTCACTGTCTAGTCGATATTCGTCACGTCGATAAAAATTTGGCAGTTGAGCGCTTTCTCAAAGCAGTCAAACCATATAAGACCATCGTCTTTGTATCGCGCAAGAGCGATTTGATACCGCTCGATAAAAAGCTTACTGCTGATGGAATCCCGCACCTGCTCGTTCATGGAGATATGAACAAAAGAGAGCAAAAGCAAGCTACGCGCTTATTTAATAAGGATAAGTATAACTTGATGATTGCTACTGATATTATTGCAAGAGGTATCGATATTGAAAATGTGACCGACATTGTCTCTGTCGACTTGCCGTATGACTTGTCTTACTATTTCCATCGCGCTGGACGCTCCGGCCGATTTGACAAAAAGGGAACCAGTTACGTCTTCTACAATAACGACGACACTTCAAAGGCAAAAGAATTGGTGAAGAGAGGTGTTAATTTTACCTTTTATTCTCTGAGAGATGGCGGACTGGTTAAGGAACGCGATCTCAACCAAATTAAGCCTAAACGCAAGCTCAACAATGTTCTTCTTGAAGAAGAGATAAGAAAAAATATTTCTCGTCTTCGCACGAAGAAAGTTAAACCTTGCTATAAGAAAAAAATACGTCAAGAAATCGCCAGGACAAAAAGGAAGCACAAGCAAAAGATCATAAAATCCAACATTTATAAGCGCAATAGCAAAGAGGGAACTGAATTTACATATATAACTAAGCTCCCTAAAAATAAAAAGTGATTTGTTAAATAATTAAATCCAAACTTCGCGGTTTGGATTTTTTTTATATCTTAAGTTCATCTAAGTTTGACAAGTTAACATATTGATGTATAAGATCAGCAAAAATATTTCAAATATTTGGAAGGAGGTATCTTATGAAAAGTCGAAAAAGAATATTTTTATTGATGGGAATCCCACTTGTCTTGAGCGGATGTTCATCAACTAGTTCAACCTTATCGAGTGAATCTAGTTCGGAAGATGTAGTATTAAAAGGGAACGGCAGCGTGGTTACCACGGGTCAAAATGTCGATTATGATGCGGATGGAAATGTAATTGAACCCGAGGAAGGGGACGATTTCTATGGTCAGGATGCTGATTATGACAGCCCCGCTTTTTCCTTTACATCCTGGGAAGATACTGTGATAGATAACAATACTGGATTGATGTGGCAAGCTGTACCGTCGGATGACAAATTTAGTTGGTCAGAAGCAGTTGATTACTGCGATAATCTCGAACTCGACGGTTTTACTGAGTGGAGGCTACCAACAGCGGAAGAACTGTTCTCAATCAGCGATTTTGAAGAAGGTTGGCCATATTTAGATACAGACTATTTTAGTTTTCCATCTTCTACAATAAGCGGACCAGGAGGCGATGGCTCTCCACAGGGAAGAGTAAATGCTGACGATGATTCCAGCGAAAGCATTTCCAAGGATCAAGGTCAGTTTTGGACAAGTAATTACTACAAGGTGACTGAAGAAGGCGCAGCTAAAGATGTTGCTTTTGGCGTCAACCACGCAACGGGGCACATCAAGGCATATCCCGCTTCGGTTACCGGAACAATGGGTAAGCACGTCAGAGCTGTACGCGGAGATGAATATGGCGTGTCAAATTTCACGGATAACAACGATGGAACTATTACCGATGAGACTTCCGGACTCATGTGGATGAGCGCAGACTTAGATGAAGCTATGGATTGGGAAGATGCTCTAGATAGTGCGGAAAATTCAACTTTTGCCGGTTACACCGATTGGAGACTTCCCGATGTTAAAGAACTTCAATCGATTGTCAATTACGATGGAAGTTACCCCGCAATTGACCAAAGCTTATTTACGTGTTCGGATTTTGAAGAAAACGAGAATTATTACTATTGGACTGGAACATCGGCTTATTTTAGTAAATTAAATCCCGGTTACGGTTACGCTTGGTACGTGGCATTTGGATTTGCCGTGGGTAACGATGGTTTAGATAGTCACGGCGCAGGAGCTGTTCGTTTTTCTCCCAAGTATGAAAACAGCCAATTTGAAGGAGAAGGCGGGGACAACATGTTAAATTCTGTTCGTTTAGTGCGAAATATCTAATATTTCAATTCTCTTAAGTCTATCTTAACTAGAGTAAATATACTGAAAGTATAAACTAAAAAAATACATTGTATACTGTCGAATTACTTTTAAAAAACCAAAAGGAGGTTACTATGATGAAAAAGAAATTACTTACCGTAGCTCTTAGCACATTATTGCTGGCTAGTTGCTCGGACACTTTGACGACAAGTCTGTCAGTTGATTCTACTAGCTCAACATCCGTCGATTCGACGTCGAGCGGCGAAACGATTGACACCTCGACCCAAGTGGTGACAAGCGAAGAGGATGATTTGATCGAGATTGTCGATGGCACAAGTCAAGTTGAGCTAAACGATTATTCCGATGAATTTAAATCAGCTGAACTGGAGACGACTTATGAAGTTGATACAACTGTCGATCTATCGACTGTTACTGATACTTATACGATCTCAGAAAAGGGAACATTCCTCTTCACGGGCTCGGCTGAGAACGTTCAAATTATCGTTGATGTCGAGGATGAAAAGGTTCACGTTATCTTATCAGATGCGACAATCACGAATGAAAATCTAGCGTGCATCTACGTAAAGAATGCGGACAAAGTATATGTGACGACCGCTGATGGCACGACAAACACACTGACTGCTACCGGTGAAATAGCTGATGACGATGACGAGGATTTGGATGCGGCTGTATATGCCAAAGACGACTTGGTATTCAATGGATTGGGAACCCTTAAAATAAATTCGGATGAAAACGGAGTTACGGCTAAGGACGATTTCAAAGTTACAGGTGGAACGGTCTATGTAACAGCTGACAACCACGGTATTAGAGCAAATGATTCCATTAGTATAACTATGGCAACGCTCTATGTCGATGCTGGTAAAGATGGTCTTCACACCGAAAACGACGATTTAGATTCATATGTGTATATTGAGGATGGAACGGTATATATTGCTTCAGTCGATCAAGCTATTCAAGCGAGTTACGATTTTTATAACGCCGATGGAACCATCTATATAGAATCGCAGGACGAAGGTATTGAAGCAGCACAGATCAACTTGATTGGTGGCGAAGTAAGTATTGTTTCGAGAGATGATGCTTTAAATGGAACTTCAGATGATTTGGAAAATATTTTCGTCAATATAGTTGGTGGAACATTAGATATTTACGCTGAAGGAGATGGAATAGACTCAAATGGCGATATTTATGTTTCCGGTGGATACACGAAGATTGTTCAAGTTAATGATGAAAAAGGTTTATTGAATTACGAAGGAACTTTATCTATCGATGGAGGAACCTTGATAGGTGTTGGTTCATCCGCAAAGGCACAAGCTAACGACTCTAGCACTCAAGGTTCGATACAAAAGACATTCGAAAGCAGTGGAGATCTTGCAGTGCGCGATTCGGAAGATAATTTGATTGCCAGTGTCTTCACCGATGAGGATTACGAAATGGTATTTGTTACCAGCCCGGATTTGATCATCGATGGAACATATACAATTGCAACTGAAACGGCATCGGAAGATATCGTTTTAAGTCAATTAAATTACGATGATGTCACTTCCGCAGTTGCAGAAGACTAAACATATATCTTATTGTACCTTTCACTT
>JBAYAI010000002.1:0-29821 GCA_041669865.1 Bacilli bacterium
AATTGGTGGAGATAAATTGGGAATCATTTACCCGTACGAACAGGAAGATGATTTGAATTTCTTTGTCAACAAACTAGATACTAGTGGAATCAATAAATTCATCAAAGATCAAAGCAATTTTTACATTTCTACGACGATTGGAATTAGTATCTATCCTAGAAATTTGGCCGAAGATCAGAATTATTTGGATTTGATTGACAAGGCCTTTATTGCGATGAAGCGAGGAAAAGTAAAAGGGAAAAAAGAGATTGAGTATTTTGACGATACCATGGTAATTGGCAAGAAAAATAGTGAGATTTATACAATGTTGCTGGATGCTATTAACGATGATGGTTTCGAAGTGATATATCAGCCAATTGTCAATTTAAAAACCGGAGATGTCGCCAAGTATGAAGCCTTGCTTCGCATCAAAGAAAACAGGTTGTCTCCAGGTATTTTCATTCCGGTGGCGGAAGATACGGGATTGATTGGAAAAATTGGACGAATTGTCATAGAAAAGGCAGCAAATTTTGTTAGAAAAATGAATGAGAAAAATGTCTATAAGCACGTTTCAACTAACTTCTCATTCAATCAGTTTGCCGATACAGATTTCATCAGTCACTATCGCGAGACCGCAAAAAATAACAATATTTCTATCAGTGATCTAGATATCGAATTAACCGAGAGCGTATCTATGAGAACCTCGCAGGAAAAATTTGAATTTTTCAAGTTTTTCCAGGAAAATGGAATTCAACTTTCGCTCGATGATTTTGGAACCGGATATTCTTCATTGAGTAGTTTGTTTTCCATTCCTATTTCCTTTGTTAAGATCGATAAAGCACTAGCTGAAAGCTTGTGCGAAAATGAGTCATCTTCTCGAACGCTGATCAAGTTTTTCCACAGAGCTGGACTCAAGGTTATCATCGAAGGAATTGAGGAGAAAAAACAGGTGGAAGTAATGAAAAGGTGCGATGCTGATTATATTCAAGGTTATTATTTTTCAAAGCCGCTTTCGGAGGAAGATACATTAAAAAATATCCATGTAAATTACATGGATAAGATTATTTAAAATATGTTGTTCGAATTTAATTATATGCATTTATCAATAATTTCAGCGTGTTGATTACCCCATCGTGATTGTTGTCGGTGAAGGAGATAACGTCGGCGTATTTCTTAGCGACTTTATTTCCATTTTTCATAGCAACTCCGATTCCGGAACGATATAGCATTTCCATATCGTTTGCT
This sequence comes from Bacilli bacterium, assembly GCA_041669865.1. Classification (GTDB taxonomy): domain Bacteria; phylum Bacillota_I; class Bacilli_A; order RFN20; family CAG-288; genus Scatoplasma. The sequence continues at coordinate 1,225 of JBAYAI010000002.1, forward strand.
GCATCTCCAAAGCATATAAAATTCTCCGGAGATATTCCGACAAGTTTTCCGACTTTTTCAATGGCCGTATATTTATTTATCTTGGTAAAGTACAATTCCGCTATCAAGCAGTTGTCCCAAAACCTAACACCTATTCCAGGAATGGAAAATCCCGCTTCCATAAATTTTTGAATATCTCTCTCTCTTTTTAGTACAAAGATTCCACCGTAAACATCTCCCTTAAACTTGGAAACATCCTTTTCGTAGTGTGCTTTGATCTTTTTAGAGTCGAGGTGGGTGAAGGAATCAACTGAGTGATCTTCCTTATTTGCAATAAATATATCATCGTTGTTTTCAATAATAAAATTCACAAAGTTGTCGGCTCCGACAACATTTACTATCTTTTGAATCAATTTCAAAGGGTACGAGTTAGCATCGATTACTTTGTTATTGCGCTGCGGATCGACGATTAATCCACCGTTGTAGCAAACTAATTTTCCCTTGAGGCCAATTTGATTGTAGTAGTCGATTAGCGCGCGGTAAGGTCGCCCTGAAGCGAGAGTTATTTCAACTCCTCTATCCTGCAAGTTGCGCAAATATACTTCTGTTTCCTTTGATATGGTGTTGTCGGATCTCAAGAGAGTTCCATCCATATCTGAAATGACCATTACTTTTTTCTTCATCTATTTGAGACCTACAGCCTTCTCAACTCTTTCGAGAACTATCGAAGCAGCTTTTCTTGCTTTTTCTGCTCCTTGTTCGAAGATTTTGTCGAGGTTGGCTTCATTTGCTCTAAAGGTGTTAAATCTCTCTTGGAATGGCTTTATCTCTTCGATAATGGCATCAGCCACAGCCTTTTTAAAAGTTCCATAATTAACTCCATCGAAAGCTTTTTCCGCTTCGGCAATGTCAATTTTTTTCATGGCGCTGTAGATGGTTAGGAGATTTGATACACCAGGTTTGTTTTCCGGATCATATTTAACCACGGCTTCTGAATCAGTTACGGCTGACATAATCTTTTTGCGGATGTCTTTCTCGCTGTCTTGCAAATATATGACTCCTTTTTGTTTCTTGGGATCATCAGATTTAGACATTTTGTGAATCGGGTCTTGAAGAGACATGATTCTCTTTCCCACCTTCGGTGTTACCGATTTAGGTATGGTTAGCAAAGGTGCCCCGTAGCGCGAGTTGAATCGCTTTGCAATATCGTGAGCCAATTCGACGTGCTGTTGTTGGTCATCGCCAACAGGAACGAGTTGGGCATCGTACATAAAGATATCAGCAGCCATCAAAACGGGATAGGTGAATAACCCTACACCTATTTTTTTTTGATTAAGCAAGGCTGATTTGGCTTTGAATTGAGTCATGCGAGACAATTCTCCCATGTATATGTAGTTGATTAAAATCGAGTTTAACATAGCAACTTCTTTGATATCCGATTGCTTAAATAGAACGGTTTTATTTGGATCGAGTCCTGCTGCTAGATAAAAGGAAATAATATCGTATGTTGTCGAGCGAAGTTTTTCTGGATCGATTGGCAAAGTCAAAGCGTGAACATCTGCCACGAAAATGTACGACTCATTTTCATCTTGAAAATCAGGAAAATTTCGAAAAGAACCAATGTAATTCCCCAATGTCATTTTCCCTGTTGGTTTAATTCCTGATAGTATTCTTGACATAATTTTTCTCCTCTAGATATAGATTCATATATTATATTCTCTTATTATATTCTTTGCGTTGCAAAATAGTCAATAAAAGGGGATTTATATCTAGTCTTAGATTGGGTTTATATAGAAATCTCTAGGTGTGAAAAGAATGAAAAAATAGGACTTAGAAATATGTCAAAATAGTGATTAAATTCTCTTTTTCACAAACATAAAAGCTGTTAAATCTCAATAATTGTGATATTTCCTAAATAATTATATATAATAGTATATATATTATTGAAACAGTGCTTTAATACTTTGACTTTTGATAGCCAATCCAGTATCATAGACTATGGTATGGCTAGAAAGAAGCCAATACTCTCTGCCATTAAGAGGTTAATGGCCGAAAGACCAAAGGGAGGTGTAACATGATAAAGAAATACGAGATCATGTACATTTTAAAGCCCGAACTTGATGCTGAAGGTGTAAAAGCCGAAAGTGCATCACTTCAAAAACTCATCACTGACAACGGTGGAAAAGTCATCGATGTCAACGAATGGGGCCTTCGCACATTAGCATATGCTATCAAGAAGGAAGTTAAGGGTTATTATTTTGTACTAAAAGTAGAGATTACTGATCAAGCTACCTTAGATGAATTCAATCGTCTAACAAGAGTTAATTCGAATGTCTTACGTTATTTAATCACTGTTTCCGAATAAGATTCACTAATTTTAAAGGAGGAAAATATGATTAATAGAGTAGTACTAGTTGGGAGACTTGTAAGAGATCCCGAACTAAAGAAGACTAACAGTGGCAGCTCAGTTGTCTCTTTCACACTAGCTGTTGATAGTTATCAAAAAAATAGAGGTGAGAAAACAGCAAATTTCTTCCCATGTACCGCGTGGAATGCAACAGCTGAAAACATTGCTAAATTTTTGACAAAAGGTAGTCTTGTGGGTGTCGATGGGCACTTAAATCAACGTTCATATCAAAATCGAGATGGACGCAATACGAATGTTGTAGAAGTTATTGCCGATTCAGTTCAGTTCTTGGAGAGAAAAGGAGAATCTAATTCATCCTCTTCCTACAATTCTAACACCAAGGATACCGAACCTGATGAAGATACAAGTTTAGGTATCGATGCAACTGATGACCAATTACCCTTCTAAGCTAGAAAGGAATTAAGATATGTATAAGAAAAGACCTACTAGAAAAAAGGTTTGTTATTTTACTAAAAATAAAATCAAGCATATTGACTATAAGGATGTAGAACTTCTCAAGAAATTCATTTCACCCAATGGTAAGATCACTCCTCGTAGAATCACTGGAACAAGTGCAAAATACCAACGTCAACTTGCTATCGCAATCAAGAGAGCAAGATTCATGGCTTTATTGCCATTCGTTGCTGGATAATCTTGAAATTTATGCCCACCACCAAGGTGGGTTTTTTGATATAATAAATTTATGGTTAAGACATATAATAGAAATGCAAATTACTCATATACTGCTGGTTTTTATCCCACATTCGAATTGCTCAAATATCGAGCTGAATTTTTAAAATGCATATACGCAACTGCGGAGGCTACAAATTCAGAAGGCTTTAAGAAATTGTCGAAGATAGTTCCCAAGGATAATATTATAATATCTGAAAAAGCTTTCAATAAATTAAAAGAAAAAGGCAACGACCACGTTATTGGTGTCTTCTACAAATATGAAGATGAATTGGAAACGAGAAAACCTCACATTGTTCTCGTCAATCCTTCCGATCAGGGAAATCTTGGAAACATCATGAGATCTATGTTGGCTTTTGGATATAGAGATTTGGCCATTATAACTCCAGCTGCTGACAGTTTTTCTCCTAAGACCGTGAGAGCGAGCATGGGGTCAATATTTGCCATTAGAGTTCAACATTTTGCTTCATTCGACGAGTATCTTATAAAGTATCCACGGATATATTATCCCTTTATGCTTCAGTCAGCGAAGGGTTTGATGGAAATAAAAAAGCCCGAGGAAGATTACGCACTAGTATTTGGAAATGAAGCGACAGGTCTTCCTGATAGCTTCGAGAATGGACATGCAGTTAAGATTGAACAATCCGAAGATGTCGATTCTTTAAATTTGGCAACAGCCGCTGTTGTCGCTATGTACTATTTTAAAAATGTTCAGTAAGATTAAACTATATAGCATGATTAAAAAAAATATAATATCTCGCGATATTATATTTTTTGTTTAAGTTGAGATTTTTTAGTGAAAGAACACTAATGAAAATAATTTATTTTTTTGAAGAGGATTTTTCGTCCTTTTCGGACTCATCTTCTGGTGTGATATCGATAACTCTTCCATTGTGAACAGCTTTGGGTCTATAATCCTTCTTTTCTTTTTCATAATCGTGGAAAAATAAGTCATAAATGAATATTGCAATCATCATAATGCACAAGAACAAGAGAAAGACAGTTATTCCAACTTCATATGCGTGATAATCTTCTCCTAAGAAGCTCACTCCCTTTGCCAAGTTTATAAAGAAGTTAATATCGAAAAAGATGAGTATCAGTCCAAAGATGAACTCAAGAGATAGAACCACGTAAGTTTGTTTGTCGAAGTTTTTTACTTTCTCAATGAATTTATCGAATTTATTGCTTTTATTAGTCATATTGATATCTCCTATTATTACTTATTATATATGTTTTAATTTCATAAAAGTATGAAAAGAGAGAATTCCTTCATTTTTCACGCCTATGACTTCGCATTCAAATTCGCTTGTTCTCTTAACGTAAGTGCGAATCGTGTCCTTATAGAGACATTCACAAAGAAAGTTAACCTGCATGTCTTCGATGGTGTATTTTTCGATATCTTCAATAGAATTTATCGCAAGTGAAGCAAAGTTGGTATTGTTCATGTGCATGTTGTGATCCAGGTCAGTGTATCTAACTTGGTGTGTTAATGCTGGTTTCAAATTGGAATAATCGAAGGGGCGAAGATTGTAGTATGGGTCTTCGTAGTTTTTGTCTAAACAGTAAGTTCCATTGCCGTTTAGATAGTCAAAATCTCTAGCGCGAACGAGGCGTCGGGTCTTGATATTAGTTATACACCACTTCGAAGTTCCTTTAATGTATACTTCTCCGCTTTTATCAGTAATTAAATAGTCACGGCAAAAATCCATAACCCCTTTAGGTTGTGGCCAAGTTGTTATGAGCATAGGTGTATTTTCTTTAACTTGTTTCAAAACAGTATAGCGAATTTTGGTGACAACCCAAATGCGATCATCCGCGATCAAATCATCGTATCCTGCTCCGAGCTCGGTGGCGTTTATGACAGCGATATCTTGAAATTTTTGTAAAATGTGACTAGGCAAAGCACAGTCGTGAATATCCATATCAGATATGTAGAAAGTGCAAGGCTCAGTTGATTTCATTAGTTTTTTTACTTCCATAATACCCCCTTTAATTACATTTAATTTTATCACGTAACTACATTAATTTGTAATTATAATTTTCAAGGTTATATAAAGTAGGAAAAACGATAATATATTGTTATAATAATTTTATAGAGGCAAGCGGATGTCCAAATTTATAAACTTAGTTAGGCTAATCAGTTCAAATACTAGATATTATCTGAATCGGAAATACACGAAGGTGGGTAAAGTTAAAATTGTTCCCCCGGATTTAAGCGTGAATAAATTCATGAAACTAATTCAGAAAGAAAATGCTAGTGTAAACTATATTAGTCCACTAACATCCTTAATTATATATGATAAGTTGCTTCTAGACCAAAAGTTAAAATCGGATTTTTCTGACCTCACTTATGCTTTGGTAAGTCGCGAGTTACATATCAACAATCACGAGTTGACTTTTAAAGTTATGAATCACATAGGAAAGATTTATGTGAAAAATTTTCAAAAGTCCGATGCGATTTTTATGCCGTGTACAAGACAAAACAGATATATCATAAAGTGTCTCAATCGAAAAATGACTTTCTTTTTTGACGAGGAGTTAGATAACATTATGCAGTATTTCCCGGTGCATTTATTCGATAAAAAGGTCCTCGTTATCTCTGAATACGCCGACTTAGTCAAAGTTCAGTTCGTGAGATTGAAAGCTGATCCAAAGTTGCGAGAACACTACCACTATTCTTTGAAAGCCATTGATCCGAAATCGATTGTCGCTTCGACCGATCACTCTCTATACTTTGAATCGTTGGATGAGCTTCGAATGAAAGTGTTGGAACTTGCTTTTGATATATGCATTATTCGAGAAGATATTTACTCGCTGGCATTGAGCAGTTTTATTACCGAATTGAAGATACCTTGCATTGTATTGAATGATTCTTTATATTCGCTGTTTAATATTGTTAAGTATAAAAAGCAACTCAGCAACTTAAATACATCAGAATATATTTCGCTTGAGGACTACGATTCTCAGGAAGATGAGGATTTTACAGCTACTATCTATCTTTCGAAAAAGGCTCTTATAAAAAAGGGAACCGAGGACAAATCTAGTAAAAAGTAGAGCACATATTTGTATATATGTAATTACTATATATTTGCAAACTATGATATTATTTATTTATAAAATACAATGACAATAGGGAGCGTGGAATGAAAAGAGTTTCTTTGGCAGTTACGTCTTTAGTACTTTATCTGATATTTTTCATTCTCTATGGTATTTCCGCCACTAGGGCTTTTTTTAGTAGTCTCAACAGTAGAATAGCGGATATGTATACTAATCTCTATGCTTTTTTTAATTTTACATGGGATAAAACGCTGGCTCACTTTATTGTATACGACGCTTCTGGATTACATCATCCAATAGTATACGGTCTTGCTCAAGTTTTTATTTGGCTGTTTATACTTATTTTAATTATTGAATTAATTGCAACTATTGTGGTCAATATTCACCGCAATTCTACAGCAAAGTACAACGCAATAATCGGAAATGAAAAGAAAAATTTACTGAAAAGAGACGATAAGCCTATTTTGTTGAAAGAAAACGATAAACAAGGGAAATTCGCCAATAATCTTGCTCCTTACGTTTCTATAGATGAATCACTTTCTCCTTCCAGTGAAAATGTCGTCGTCGATCCTAGAGTTAAGAAACCTCGGCCAGCAATTAGAATAATTCTATCGATTATTCTATTTATTCTCACCGCAATATTTATTTATCTTAGGATGCTGTGGAATTTTCAGTATCCCGGTCAATACGATTTGTTCTACGGTTTGTTCCACATTGATAATATTGTCAATATGAATAACGAATTGTCTGCTTTCTTTGGAGCGCTATTTCAAAGGGCGTATACAGTTCCGATGGCTACTGTTGCAGGATTAAATTGGACTTGGGGCGATTTATTCGAACTAGTTGCTATCTTTTTGCTCGTGGCTATTGCTTGGGGAATAATTCTCTTGATAACTCATTTTGTCGTGGTTCATCAAAGAAAAACAAAATTGAAAAACACCCCTATTGACATTATTGATGAAGACAATTTGTCTTCAGAAACTATTTCAATAATGGGAAATGCAGAATTGACATCAGTTGGAGCGGATGTTTCTTACATCGCGAAAATAACTCCTTCAACCATCGCTAAAGAGAGAAACAAGCAATTGCACAACCAGGCTATGTACATATATGACATCGGTGAAAACGTAAAGTCTGCAGGAACTGTCGCAACAACAAAGGGATATATTCCTCCTACGGAAATTAGGAGACCGCTGGTGAGCGAAGAAATGGAAGAGGACTTATCCGGCAATTTAAATGTCGGACTCGAAGATATTTCCTCGATTGAAGATAGCAATGAAATTGAAGAAGTGGTCAACTACAGTGGATATGTTGGAGAAAATGAGGACTTGCCGAGGGTCGATTTGGAAAATATCGACATTACTTCGATCGCGACAATTCAAAACAAAGATGAAAAAAGGAAGAAGGTTCACACTGACGACGATATATCCTTCGATGAAGATGGATATGCCTACCTTCTTAAAAAAGGAAAGCCTTTTGTCGATGAACAGGCGGATATATCAGATGTAATCGATTCCAACGACTTACAAAAATCTGTTATTATTTCGCGCTATGGAATGGAAAATTTCGAAGCTTTGAATTCACTTGAACCCTTTGATTTGAAGAGTTTGGATTACGAGGAAGAAATTGAAAATATCAAAATTAGAAAGAGAGAAATGGAAATTATTTCCGCCGATCAACTTTTGAGGAAAACTCTTTCGGAGAAACCTTTCAATGAGCCAAAAATAGAAGGTTTAACCGATATTGATAAGAATGTTCTACCAACTTTTGAAAAGCCCAAGCCTTCAACTTCCTATACCGATGAGAAAATGAATTTCACGACTGAAAGCAAGAAGAAATCAGTTGAGAAAGAAAGGGAAACCGAAGCAGCTGAGGATACTGGTAGAAAGGCTGACACCGAAAAGGAAAAGGAAACAAAAGTTAAGGAGGAATCTGTTAAGTTGCCTCCGAAAAAAACGATTCAACAAAGCGTTAAGACTGTTGAAAACAATAGAAATATTACATCTTACAATGTTCCTAAAGTTAGCAACACCAACTTTAAACCAGGTGAGAAGATTGATAAAACGAACATAACTTTGATCAAAGCGAAGGAGGAAGGAAATTCTAATGCCTCCATTAATGATAATAAAAAACTTTTTATCAAGCCTATTAAACCAATTAAGCCTATTTCTAGTGATATCACCTTGGATAAGAAGCGACGGATTAAACCAATTGATGTGACTGATAAAAACTACGTAGGCTCCTTTGCTGATTCTATAAGAAACAAGCGAGAGAAAAATATAGGGGCAGCTGACTCTTCGGCGGACAAGAAGGTTGAATTAGTTAAGTTTAATAAAACAATAAAGGACGGAGAAGTAAGTGAGAAAAAGGACATTAAACCTATTCCATTGAAGTCGATTCCTTCAATTGATAAAATTGAAGAAAGTAAATCATCTAAAGGCAAACCAACAAAGCCAATTGAAGCCAAGAAAGTTGGATACGATATATTTATAGGTAAGAAGAAATGACGAAGACGTGGAGAGATTTCTTTATTAAAGAATTGAAAAAAGATTACATAAAATCACTGATAAAAAAAGTATCGAGAGACTACCAGGAGCACCAGGTATATCCTCGTCACTCAGATATTTTAAACGCTTTTAAGTACACTGAGTATAATTCAATCAAAGCGGTTATAGTCGGACAGGATCCTTATCACAATCCCGGACAAGCGATGGGACTGTCCTTTTCCGTTCCAAATGGAGTGAACTTGCCACCGAGTTTGAAAAATATATTTAAGGAATATCAAAGCGACTTGGGCTATTCATTCCCGTCATCCGGCGATTTGACCAAGTGGGCGAAGAATGGCGTGCTTTTATTAAATTCTATTTTGACCGTAAAAGATGAACGAGCTTTTAGTTGCAATTATCCCGAATATAACATCCTATTTGAGAATATTATTAAATTTTTAAATGAACGGGAACAGCCCATGGTATTTATACTCTGGGGGAAATCAGCTCAGACTTGCAAAAAACACATTGACGAAAAAAAGCACTTAGTCCTGCAGTCGCCTCATCCTTCACCTCTATCTAGTTATCGAGGTTTTTTCGGATCGAGGCCGATGAGCAAAACAAATGCTTTTTTAGAATCTAAAGGTCAAAAGCCAATCGATTGGGAACTATAACTTGCCTTTTAATTTTTCGAGATCTTTTATGTACATTTGATATGATGCATCGGACGGCATGCGCCAATCTCCGCGTGGAGATATTGCAACTGATCCGATTTTTATTCCATCAGGGAGGCAAGAGCGCTTAAATTGCGCTGAGAAGAAGCGCTTGATAAACGATTCTAACCACCTATATATTTCTTTCGAATTTAGCTCCTTTTTATATGCAATTTGTGCTAGATAGAAAATCTTTTCGACGGTGTAATTTCTTCGCAAGAAATAATAGATGAAGAAATCTATTAGCGAATATGGGCCAACTACTTCTTCGGTCTTTTGCTGAATCTTTCCTTTTTTGGAAGGAATCAGTTCGGGAGAAATGGGAGTATCCAATATAGAATATAAAACGTCTTTGACTTTCTCATGGTCGTCAGCAAATGATTTAACTAAATATTTCACGAGCGTTTTTGGAACGCCTGAGTTTACGCCATACATCGACATATGGTCTCCGGCGTATGTAGTCCATCCCAAGCAAAGTTCCGACAGATCGCCTGTACCAACCATTATAGCCTGATGATCGTTGGCAAAGTCCATTAGGACTTGAGTCCTCTCGCGAGCTTGAGCGTTTTCAAACGCAGTATTTTGAATTTCAGGGTCATGTCCTATATCGCTAAAGTGCTGACTGACTGCCTTATTGATGTTGATATCAATGTAAGTGCAACCTAATTTTTGCGACAAGGCATAAGCGTTTCCATGCGTTAATTTTGACGTTCCAAAAGATGGTATGGAAATTGCATATATATCTTTGGTGGGATATCCCAGGCTTTTAAATGCTGTAACTGCTACGAGAAGCGCAAGGGTGGAATCTAATCCGCCTGAGACACCGATGACAACCCGACGGCAGTTTATGTGCTTCATGCGCTGCATCAAACCGTGCGCTTGCATATTTAATATGAGGCTAGACTTCTTTTCTAATTCTTTGCGATCGCTCGGGACAAAAGGGTTTTTATTTATCGGTCGTAAAAAACCTCTAGGTCTATCAATTTTCAAATTGAAATATACTTTTTTATAATTCAAATTTACATTTTTGAAAGTAGTTGTTTTCTTGCGATAGTTGCACAAAAGATCCAAGTCGATATCGGCGATTACCTGATTGTTTTCAAAGGGAAGTGACTCACTTAAAATATGACCGTTCTCAGATATTAAATTGTGTCCGGAATATACGAGGTCCTGGGTGGATTCACCAGTTCCGCATGAGGAATATATGTAGGCTGAAACCTCGCGAGAAGAAGTCGAATTTATCAAGTTACGTCGATATTCACACTTTCCTATAACCTCCGGAGAAGCAGAGAGATTTGCTATTACTAGTGCTCCATTTTGAACGTGGTAGCAAGATGGCGGAATTACTGACCAAACATCTTCGCAAATTTCAACTGAAAATTTGAATTTGTCGAATGATTTGTCTTCGAAAATGATATTGGTGCCAAAAGGAATCTCCTCACCGTCAATTTCCACAGTGGTGTTTTCACCTTCGTATCCGACAAAGTATCGAGATTCATAAAATTCTGAGTAATTTGGAATGTGAGTTTTGGGAACAATGCCTAAGATTTTGTCTTTAAAAATAACGACTCCGCAGTTGTAAAGATTGCTGTCAATCGAAAGTGGGCATCCGACAACAAAAATAGAATTGATTTTTTTAGAGAAGTGCTTTAAGGCAATCAATCCTTTTTTAGCGTTTTCCAACAACTCTTGATTTAAGAATAGATCTCCGCACGTATAACCGGTAAGGCACAATTCGTGAAAGACGATAAAAGAGACTCCGGCTGAATTCAAAGTTAATACTTTGTTTTTAATTTGTGATAAATTGTAATCTACGTCGGTAATCTTAATATCAATAGTCGCAGCGCTGACTCTCACATATCCGAGATTTTCGCTTGGGATGACTTCTTCCTTTTTCTTCAAGATAAGATTATTGTAGTTTTCCTCGGACATAAGAACTAAATCTTTGTGTCCGTTCTTAGTGATAATTATAGGTTCATCAGAAGCGTGGGCTTCTTTTGAGATTCTTGCTGTATCGCGCAAGTCTTTTATTGGTTTTACTTTATTCATAATATTTTCCTCGTATGAATGATAGCACTAATATGTACAATATGCAAAAATAAAAGAAGATATTATAAAATATCTTCTAACAAATTCATATAATGTACAAACTTGTGTACAATTATATGCCTTTTTTGATATCGTTAGCGATAACCGGCAAATTGAATTTTTCTAGTTTTAATGGAGTGCATTCCAGTTTTAAACCATCGTTGGGGTTATAGCGTGGAATGACATGAACGTGAAAGTGATGAACAGATTGACCGGCTAATTCGTGAATGTTAGTAAGTATGTTAATTCCCTTTGCTCCAAGCTTGGTTTCCAGGGCTTGAGCAACTTTTTGAGCGACTCTGAAAGTCTTATCTAAGAGATCGCCAGGAACAGTTAGCATCGAATCAAAATGCTCCTTAGTTATAACTAGCGTATGTCCTTTCGAAGCGGGAGATGTGTCTAAGAATGCTAAGATTTCCGCATCTTCATAGACTTTTAAACATGGAACTTCGCCTCGAGCTATTTTGCAAAATATGCAATCTTCTTGATAATGTTCTTCAAAACTCATATTAGCACCTTCCTTTACTATATTATTATAGTAGTTTTTTAATAGATATATAGATATTTATTCATTTTTTCGACAAAAAAAGATTGCCACCTGTGAGGCGACAATCTTTAATAATTAAATATTATTAGTCATCTTCGAAGACTGCGGGATAGTTGGTATCGATGTAATCGTAGAAGTCTTCATCGGAGTAGTCAATATCGTTGTTCAATAATAACCAAACGATGGCAGATTTTCTATAAGATTCGGATGCAGCCATTTCGTAAGCAGCTTCCGTAGCAAGTTCGCGCTTATAAGCTTTAACTTCATCGGAGTCGCTGTCGCTCTTAGCAATTCTACTTGTGGTAACAATTGAATTGACTTGAACGATGTAATAACTGTTAGAATCTGAGTCATAATTGATGATGTTCGCTCCGCTTCCAGTAAGTGAAACTTCAGGAGTGACAAATCTATAAGTAGTATCTCCGTGAGTAGTCACGTAAGAAACATCTTTTACGGTACCATTTTCAACACCGTCAACATCGGTTGAATAATTGGTGGAGAATATTCTTGTCTTTAAATCAGAAGGCAAATCAGTTAATCCTGATGACTTTAAAAATATTCCATCAGTAACTAGATCGGTTGTCTTTAAATTTGACAATTCTAATTCTTTTCCGTGTTCGACAGGATAGGTATATCCACCGGTGTATTGAGATTCGAGAGATGAATCAGTCAAGTATTCGCTGTCGTGGATTTCGTCGATATCTAAGTCGATTTCGTCGGCTAGTGTGACGATGCCAAGGGAATCGAGCCAATCCGCTTCTTCGTCGGTGATATTTACGCCTTTCCACAATCTCGCTAAATCAGAAATATCTACATCGAGGACACTCTTATCTTCAATATACTTTTCAACATAGGCGTTGACTAATTTACTGGCTGATCCAGGATTGTCAGTATCGTCGGTGATTTTAACGATGGTTACATCTCTTGCATTGGTATTACCGATACTTGCGTATGATTGATCGTAGATGTACTTTGCGTATAAGTACTGGCGATAGATCATGGGTTTGTAGTATCTTTCAATATAATCGCTGTAATCCAAGTTGAAGATATCGTTAAATTCTTCTTCGACCGTTTCATAGTTATCAGGATCGATAACAATCTTGTTAGCTGCATTCTTAATATCATCTAAAGAATTAGAACCATCGGCGGTTTTGATGTCGTACATATCGCCAATCAACGATAGGGCAAATCTATATTCATCGAACTCGTTATCGGTTGAATACGATCCTGATGTTGCGGTTTCAATCATCTTTTCCTGATATTTTTCATTAAAGTCAGCATCGGATACAGCGTAGTCATCTACGAGATTTTCCTGTGCTAATTTATAGAGAATATTATCCAATGTTTGCGCGCTGACTGAATTGGAGTCAGAGATGTTGTCATAGACATCTTCGTACTGGTTATCAGTGATTGCTGACTGAATGTCAGAATCGCACTCGGATTGATCTAAGACATATTCATCGGAATTGGAAGGATAGTTCGTGATGGCATCATCGCAAGCAACTAACAGTGTCAGCGATGTGCATACGAGCAAAACTTTAGCTAGTTTCTTTGTGGTTTTCATTATTACATACCCTCCTTCAATGCCGCTGCAGAGGCTTTATTATTATTGAATTCTTCTATGTTGTTGTTGTTGAACGCATCAATTCCTTCTTCGACAGGAATTATTCTTTTAGCGTAATCATCGAATGTTTGGAGCAAGTACAAATAGTCTTCCCAATTTTCGTTGTACGCTCTTTCTTCAGATTCTTCTGTGGTAGCTCTTGTTGTCGAGATGTATTTAGTAATAGCTTCTTCAAGTTCATCGCTCATGCGCAAGCCGTGTTCATTGATTGCTTCGTCGAGATAGTATTCAAATTGTCTCAAAGAGAAATTGGAATCCATGGCTTTTACTGCCGTTTTTATGCTCTCAACTCTTTCGGTGTAAACATCCTTGTTTGTCGAATCGACAAAGTTAACAAATGTATCTTCATCATCTTCGGAACTTGTTGTTGAAGGAGTATCCAAAGTGTAGTAAGATTCAAGCTCTTCGTTCGTTGTTGTGAACGGATCTTTTTGAGCAACTATGAAGTGGATACCTTGATACCCTGAATCGCTTGTTCCGGTTCCGGCTCTCGTAACCAAGATGGGACGTCCCTCTTCATCGCACAAAATTTTCTTGGAAGAATCGATTTGTTGAAGAGCGGAGTAAACTCCAGTATCGTCAGCATCGAGAAGTTGTAAGTTGTCAGAAATTCCACTTACAGTTTGGAATCTACCACTAGAGGCAGCTTCGGTATAGTCCGAAGAATCGTAATAGTAAGAAGAATCATCGGTGTTTTCGTCTAAGAAAACAAATGAAAGCGAATGATTGTTAAAGTAATTGTTAAATAAGATGTTTCGAGGATAGTTGTACTCTTCGGCATCGCTGACAGGTTGACCATCAGCAGCGGTGGTTACATCGGCGTAGTAATCCAACTCTTTTACTGCAGAGTAAGGGATACCAAAAGCTTTTCCATCTATTTCATCTTGATAAGCAGAGACGATGTTTTCGTCGGTGGCAAATGTTTTATCGATGACAGTTTCTTTAGTTTCATCATCGATCTCAGGATTAAACATTGCATCGTATGTATATATACCGTACTTAAATTCCGAGACAAAAGTTGTCTTAGTTGACATGATACCTGCATCACCGAAGTTTGCAGCTGATGTAGTATCTTCAGATTTTGTTTGAGCAACAGTACCGAAGTCTTCACCGGTCGCCAGTCTTTCCACAACGTTTGCAATATCCTCGGCATCATCTTCCGAGATGGTCGCGTTATAGAGGTCGCTTGATGAAGCGTCGACTTTAACTAAAATGTGCTTGACGTGATAAGGTGAAGTCTCTTCGACGAACGAAGGGATGAATTCCTCCTCGTATCTGTCGTTGCTGTAGTATTCGTCTTCAGCCTTTGTTTGTTTTTGCTCGAGATAGTAGCTGTCTTCCAACTCATCGACATCATCGAAGCCTAGATCTTCCAAAGCGTTCTCAATTTCTTCACTCTTTGTCGTTCCGTTGGTGTCGGCTTTATCTTCACAGTCGCCGTAAAAATCTTCCATTAAATTATCTACAATCTGAGTCATCGTGTCAGTTGTAGGAATATCCGCTTCAATGATAGCCTCGTTGACTACATCGTATATTGCCTTAATACCAGCACTGGTGTCGATGCCATAACTCTCTTCGAATAATTCATCGGTAGTGTATGCTTCTCCGTTGAGATATAGCATAATGCCTTCTTCGTAATCGTACCCTTCTCCACAGGCGGTTAAAGAACCAACTGCTAAAAGGGATACAAGCGATAGCGTGGCTAAACGTTTGTTCATAAACTTCCTCCTTAGTATCAACTAACTAATGATATTATAAATACCCTGATTTTTCAAGGGAAAACAATAATAAGATAATATATACTAGTTGTTTAAAAAGTGCAATTATATGTGATAAAATCACCTTTGGTTAATTGCATTTAGCAGCACTTCGATTGAATATGTGACTCAATTGAACTAAAGTGACGTTGCTATGGTATCCACGCATGGATATTTATAGGTGCTTTTGCTTGTAATCTATGCATTAACTTATGTAGTATACTTAACGAAAGGTGAATGAGAACAATGGAACAATTAGTAATAAAAAACCTTCATGTTTCAGTCGAAGGAAAAGAAATATTAAAAGGATTAGATTTGACATTTAACAAGGGCGATATCCTTGCGCTTCTAGGTCCTAACGGTCATGGAAAATCGACGTTATTCAACGCGATCATGGGTCATCCTCGATACAAGATTACCGAAGGAAGTATCACAATTGATGGTGAAGACTTACTCGCAATGTCAGTAGATGAAAGATCGAAGAAAGGCCTTTTCATGGCTTTCCAAAATCCTCCTGAAGTCTCTGGCGTTGAAAACATGGATTTCTTCAAGCAAATAATCAATTCTCACCAAAAAGAAAATATAAAATTATTTGATTTTTACAATAAATTAAAGAAAGGCTACGAAGAGGTAAATCTCTCTGAAGATATGAATACACGCCACTTGAACGAAGGCTTCTCTGGCGGTGAAAAAAAGCGCAACGAAATTCTTCAAATGTTGCTTTTGAATCCGGAATTAGTCCTGTTGGATGAAATTGACTCCGGCTTGGATGTTGATGCTCTACAGCTCATTAGCAAGGCAATTAACAAACAGACGGATAAAGGGTCATCCTTTATCGTTATTTCGCACTATGCGAGACTGTATTCACTAATAAAACCTAATCGCGCCGCAATCATGGTCGATGGAAAGATTGTTGTCGACGGCGGAACAGACTTAATTAAAAAGGTTGACGAGCAAGGTTACGATTGGATTCGAAAAGAATTGGGTATCTCTCTTAAGAAAGAAGAGGATAAGCCCATTGTTCTAGAAAGCTGCGCTCTAAACAAGGCGGTAAAATAAATGAAGGAACTAGTAGTTAATAGCATCGATCAAATTCGACATGTTGAAAAGGGGAACGAAACCTACGGAATTGATGTGACTTGCGGAGCAATTCACTTTGACATTACCGTGGAAGAAAACGCGAGCCTTCGCCTTGAAATAATAAGAATCAAAAATCCTGTTTGCCCTGCAAAACTCGATGGAAAAATAAATCTCAGAAGGAACGCAAAGCTCGAAGTTGTCATGGTTGATTTTAATAAAGAAGACATCGATGTTGACATTCATTCAAATTTGCAAGAAGGAGCCAAGGCCAGTTATAAGGTCGCAGCGACCAGCAGTGGAAAAGCCAAGAAGGTATTCAATTTCCACATGTTCCATTTGGATCCGAGAACGACGAGTTCTGTCAAGATGGCAGGTGTTTTAACAGATGAAGCAGAACTACATTTTTTAGGTACATCTGATATTTTCAAGGGTTCAGTTAAAGCTAACACAAGACAGGAAGGTAAAATTGCTGACCTGTCAACTTCCGGAAAAGCAGAAGTGTCTCCAATTTTAAATATCGACGAGAATGATGTCGTCGCTTCTCACGGAGCTGCGCTGGGAAAGGTGCCCGATGCCAGCCTTTTCTACATGATGTCGCGTGGACTTACGAAAAAGGAAGCAACATCTCTTTTGACAATAGGATATTTGAAACCTTACGTCATGGAAATAAGCGATTCAAACATTCGCAATAGATTGCTTGGATACGTTGAGGAAAGGGGATTTATCGATGATTAATGCAAAGAAAATTCGCGAAGATTTCCCGATGTACAAGAATGTTCCTACCATGTCAAACCAACCTTTAGTGTACTTTGACAATGCGGCTACAACTTTCAAACCACAGCAGGTTATCGACGCTGCTGACGAATACTATAGATTTTTTTGCGCTAATTCTCACCGAGGTGATTACGAATTAGCACATACTGTTGACGTTAAATATGAAGAAGCCAGAGCGCGCGTCGCTAAGTTTATCAACGCTGAAACTAACGAAGTTGCATTCACTTCTGGAGCTTCGATGTCGCTGAATTCCATCGCATATGGTTTAGCTCCAATGCTCGAGGAAGGGGATGAGATTCTTCTTTCGGAAGCTGAACACGCTTCAAATGTACTGCCTTGGTTTTCCGTTGCGGATCAGCGAAGAGCAAAAGTCACCTATATTCCCTTGACTAAGGAGGGAAGAATAACTGTCGAAAACTTTAAAAAAGCTATCACTCCTCACACGAAGATTGTATCGCTCGCACAGGTGACAAACGTATTGGGATACGTTGTCGATATTAAGACTCTAGCGAAGATTGCTCACGAGCATGGATGTTTATTCGTGGTCGATGCTGCGCAGTCAGTTCCTCACATGAAGGTAGATGTCAAAGATCTCGACTGTGACTTTTTAGCTTTTTCCGGTCACAAGATGCTTGGTCCTACCGGAATAGGAGTTATGTTCGGAAAATATGAGCTTTTGAAGAAAATGAAACCTCTCATGTCCGGTGGTGGTATGAGTTCTCGCTTCGACACTTGTGGAGATATCGCCTACAAGATTCCTCCTATCAAATTTGAAGCAGGAACGCAAAATCTCTCGGGAGCTCTTGGACTTGCTGCGGCTTGTGATTACCTCGATAGCATCGGCATGGACAACATTAGAGAACACGAGACTAAATTGCGAAAAATGATGATTGACGGTTTGAAAAAAATTGGCAATGTCACTGTTTACAATGAGGGCGCCGAAAGTGGTATTGTCACTTTTAATATCAACAATGTCTTTGCACAGGATGCAGCATCTTACCTCAGCTATAAGGGAATAGCGGTGAGATCCGGAAATCACTGTGCACAGATTCTTCTATCTTTCTTGGGAACGGATGCTACAGTTCGTGCCAGTTTGTATCTATACAACACGGAGGAAGATGTTCGACAATTCGTAGAAGCTTGTGCCAGCTGCGGAGAAGGGGGGAATTTCTTAGATGCCTTTTTCAATTAAAGATAATCCCATGATGCTAAGGAGCATCATCATGGATCACTATCAATCTCCTCGAAATAAAAAAGAGACTGATGATCCGCGCTATTTAACAATTCATATGAAAGCGTCGAGTTGCGTCGACGATATATACGTTCAGATTCTCTATGAGAATGACATCGTTGTCGATTGCTTGTGGCACGGCGTTAGTTGCGCCATTTCCACTGCATCCACTTCCATCATGTCTGAGATGGTTAAAGGAAAGACAAAAAAAGAAGTGGAATACATAATGGACAATTACAACAAAATGCTTCAGGACCAGCCTTTTGATGAAGAGGCTCTCGGTGAAGCGATTGCTTTTATAAACACGAATAAGCAACCTTCGAGGATTGGATGTGCCACCATCGGTTGGCGCGGATTGAAGAATTTGCTCGAAGGTAAAACAGAGGAGGGTGAATAATATGAGCGAAAAAAAGAAAGATTATTCTGCTTTAGATATAGACCACTCTAAATACGATTTTAAAGAAAAGGACGTCTCGATTTACAAAACCCCACGTGGGTTGAGTGAAAAGACTGTCAATTTAATTTCCGATATGAAGCACGAACCAGACTGGATGAGAGAATATAGATTGAAATCTTTAAAGGAATTCTTCTCACATCACCAGCCTAACTTTGGTCCTGATTTATCATTTATGGATTTCCAGGATTACACATATTTCACACGTTTGATGAATAAGTCATCAAATTCCTGGGATGATGTTCCTCAGCAGGTTAAGGATACTTTTGAAAAATTGGGTATTCCCGAAGCGGAGAGAAAGTATCTCGCTGGAATTGGAACTCAGTACGAATCGGAAGCGGTTTATCACAACATGCTCGAGGAAGTTAACGAGAAGGGCGTTATCTTTACCGATACGGATACTGCTCTAAAGCTCTATCCCGATCTATTCAAAAAATACTTCGGAAAGATAATTCCATATACCGACAGCAAATATGCTGCGCTAAACGGTGCCTGCTGGTCTGGCGGTTCCTTTATCTACGTCCCTAAAGGCGTGACATTGGAAAAGCCGTTGCAGTCATATTTTAGAATTAACAACGAACGTTCTGGACAGTTTGAAAGAACAATTATCATCGTCGATGACGATTCTTCTCTCAATTATGTCGAAGGGTGCACAGCTCCGCAATATTCGAATGAGAGTCTTCACGTTTCAAGCGTGGAAATTTTTGTTGGAAAAAGAGCAAAATGCCGCTATTCGACAATTCAAAACTGGTCGACCAATATCATCAATTTAGTAACGCAACGTGCCATGGTTGATGAAGATGGCCTCATGGAATTTGTCGATGGAAACATCGGATCGGAAATTAATATGAAGTATCCATGCTGCATTCTCAAAGGTGATAGAGCCAAAGGTTCGGTAATTTCGATTGCTGTCAGTTCGAAGACACAGTTCCTCGATGCCGGTGCGAAGATGATACACTTAGGGAAAGAAACTAGTTCAAACATCATTTCTAAATCAATCGTCAAAGAAGGTGGTATCGCCAACTATCGCGGAACGGTTACGATCAATAAAAACGCTTCTGATTCCCGCGCTCACGTAGAGTGCGATACTCTCATGCTCGACGATTTATCAAAGTCAGATACGATACCGACAAATACTAATCTCAACAATTCTTCATTTATTGAACACGAAGCTACTGTTTCTAAAATTGACGAAGAGCAGTTGTTCTATCTCATGAGTCGCGGTCTTTCTAAAAAGGAAGCAACCAAGATGATCGTCATGGGATTCATCGAACCTTTTGCAAAGGAATTGCCGATGGAGTATGCGGTTGAATTAAATAATTTAATTCAATTTGATATGGAAGGCAGCATTGGTTAAAATGTTGAACTCATACGATGTCATAGTCGTCGGTGGCGGTCATGCAGGAGCGGAAGCTGCGCACGCTGCTTCGAAGATGGGAAAGAGGACGCTTTTGTTGTGCCTCAATATAAAGATGATTTCCAACATGCCATGCAATCCCCACATTGGTGGGTCAGCTAAAGGTATCGTCGTGCGAGAAATCGACGCTCTCGGCGGTTTGATGGGAAAGATAGCTGATCAAAATTACTTGCAAATAAAATTGCTGAACACCTCAAAAGGTCCTGGTGTTCAATCGCTGCGGGCTCAGGAAGATAAGATTACTTATCCTCGCGCGATGCAGGAAACCTTAAAGAAAATAGAAAACCTCGATATCGAGGAACACGAAGTTAAAGAAATTGTGACAAATTCCGACAACTCGATTAGAGGGGTGAAGATTGAAGATGGAAGAATAATAGAAGCCAAGGCAGTTATTTTGACTACTGGTACTCATTTGGAAGCGCAGATTTTTCGTGGAGATGACGTCAAGGATGAAGGTCCTGACGGAGAACCAGCGGCCCATGGACTGAGTAAATCTTTAAGAGATCACGGGATTGAGTTATTTCGACTCAAAACTGGAACTCCTCAGCGAATCGATCCGAAAACTGTCGATTTAGAAAAATTAGAACCTCAGTATGGAGCGAAAAAGGAACTTGCCTTTTCTTACGATACGAAAGAGTACGTTCCCTTTTCTCAACAGTGGCCTTGCTATCTTTGTTATACCAACGCAAAGACACATAAAATCATTCTTGACAATCTCGATAAGACTTCGATGTACGGTGGAATTATCACGGGAAAAGGACCGAGATATTGTCCTTCAATCGAGACCAAGCTGGTCACTTTTAAAGATAAGCCGAGACATCAGCTTTTCCTCGAACCAGAATCGAAAGAGATGGATTCGTGGTACCTACAAGGATTTTCCACATCCATGCCGGTTGATTTACAGGAAGAGATGGTTCATTCCTTGGTTGGATTCGAGCATGCGAAAATTCTTAAATATGCTTATGCTATCGAGTACGACGCTATTAAACCACTTCAACTGAATAAGCAGTTGATGTTGGTTAAAGTTCCTGGACTTTTCGGAGCTGGTCAAATAATCGGAACTTCTGGATACGAAGAAGCCGCGAGTTTGGGATTGATGGCAGCGATAAACGCTTGCTTATACATCGATGGCAAGCCTCCTTTTATTCTTCGGAGAAACGAAGCATACATTGGAATTATGATCGATGACCTTATCACTAAGGGAACCGATGAGCCTTATCGCTTGTTGTCTTCGCGCTCGGAATTTCGCCTGTTGACTCGCTCGGACAACGCAGATGTTAGATTGATGAAATACGGCTATAAGTACGGATTGAATTCGAAAGAGCGTTACGATGAGATGATGTCCAAAGAAAAGAAAATTCAAGACACCATAAGTCAAATTAAAAAGATTCACATTGGGAACAATGTGAAAATATCAGAATATGTTGTTTCTCTTGGCTTTCCTAAACCGAATACCTCTCTCTCATATTACAGCTTATTAAAACGCCAACCAGTCAAGTACAAAGAGTGCGTAAAACTCGATTCAAGATTGCCAATAATATCTGATGAATTGATAGAAAAAATGGAAATCTATGTCAAATATGAGGGGTATATAAAAATTCAACTAAAGGAAGCGGAGAAATTAAAATCCTACGATGATTATCCGATTCCCGACGGACTTGACTATTTGAACATGGACGGTCTCTCGCTCGAAGCGAGAGAAAAGCTGAACAAGATTAAACCGAAGACAATCGGTGTTGCTTCTCGCATTACCAATGTGCATCCAGCTGATATCAATGTTCTCTTACTTCACATCAAAAAAGCAAAAAAGAGTACAAAAAAAGACTTTTGATTTTACAAAAGTCTTTTTATTTTTGCTTAAACTGGTCTTCCATTTTCATCGACAACAACGACGTGATTTACGCCTTTGACTTCTTCAACCAGTATGGCTTCGACCCCGTAAGTCATCGTTTGGTCGATGAACGAGCAACCTTGGCACGCGCCTGATAGAGTGACGTAGACCGTTCCTGTCACCGGTTCGAAAGAATAATAATGTATATCGCCACCATCTTTGCGAATGAAGACTGCAAGTTTCTCTAGAACATCCTTTACTTGATTTTCTAGCTCAACATCTTTTTCTGCCATATATTCCCCACTTTCTCCTGTCTATTTAGATTTTTCTAAATTTATCAGGGATAACAATGTTCCTAGCATCAAGCCCATGATGATTATTGAATTCCACAAACCTGGACCATCCACAAACGAAAGTAAGACGAGGTGGCTGGTTATGCGTATCATGCAAAAGTACACGGTAGCAAAGACAAATGTTCCAAAACTCAAGATATTGACGAATCTCCCCAATCTTCCAAAGAGACCGATAAATCCAAAAATAGCTGGTGAAAAAACCGCAATTAACAAGAGGTATTTGGACCCGCTTCCCATACCTAGATAGTTGGATACAGTCGTTTGAGTCAGGCTTATGTAATCGTTCAAGATGAAAGCAGTATTATTTTCAAAATACAGCGTTGCAAAATAGCCGAATGCAGTCAATAAACCTAGTAAAAAAACTACAAGTGAGATTCCAATACTCGTTTTCTTGATTTTAATCATTAAGTCAAGTTCCTTCCTATGCTAGAACACATTAATATCTTAGAGTAATAGTTAAATTAAATCAACTTAATTGAATTCTTTTAGTGTCTCATAGATAATTATATATGTATTTAACATTACGTAAGATAAAGGTGTAATAAATCGTTTAGATATTTATTTATTTATTATATACTATTATATAACATGGGAGGCCCTATCGATGAAAAAGATTATCCAATCCATTAGAATACGCTCGTGGATCATATTTGCTATCGGAATGATTGCGCTCATTGTTCTAGTATTTTTAAACATATATGTCGAAGAACCAATCGAGGGGCTTTATTTCATCTTGGCGGTTAGTTTACTGACAATTTTTTCTGTTCATCAATTAGTTCTCTCTTACTATGAGAGTTTTAAGATAATTAACCTTAGGTACCTATCGAGTTTGAAAGCAATGGATATCGTTGGAAATGATATTGCTGTCGCATACGACTTTGGTGAAATTGGACTCATTGTCGTAGATGCAGAAGGAACAATATTGTGGATGAACGATTTGCTACACGACCGCGGATTCAACTTTGTCGATTACAAGATAGGAGAAGTTGCGCCCGAGTTGGAAGAAATATTTGAAAAGGGAGAAGAGACTTGCACTTTCCGATTTGAAAAGAAATACTACTCGGCAAAATACGTTAAAGAAGCGAGACTCTTCGTTCTTAAAGATATAACTAACTACGAGTCTCTTATCGAGTACAACAAGGCTCACGCCATGGTTATTGGATACGTTAATCTAGATAACTATGCGGAAATGCTCACCAATAACGATTTGGAAAAGACCGAAATCGACGGTCTTGTTCGCAAGGATATCATCGATTATTTCAATCGCTTCAACTGTTTGATTAAACCTATTCGAAAGGATTATTACATGGTGATTCTTTCCCGCGAGGAATTCTCCAAGATGATTGATGATGAGTTTTCTATCATCAAGACAATCAGCTCTAACTACAATAAGCAAAGTTTAACTTGCTCTCTAGGCTTTGGCTATGGACGAGATCAAGTTGTTAAAAACAACGATCTCGCTCTTTCCGCTTTAGATGTATCGCTTTCGAGAGGTGGAAACCAGTGCGTTGTCGCGCCATTTGGAGAGAGTATGAAGTTTTACGGTGGGGGAAATTCTGAGTCTCGAGGATCGAGCAACAAGGTGAAGATTAAGATCTATGCGAGCTCATTTGTCACGGCTGTTAAGCATGCTTCTAATGTCATCATCGTTCCGCATGCGAACGCGGATATGGACGCGATAGGAGCCTGTTTGGGCGTATATTCAATTTGTAAATCAATTTCGAGCAAGGTGACCGCTAACATTGTCTTTGACAATCAGTCGGTCGAGCCAGCGGCTGATGCTGCTGTTCGCGCAACATTGGATAAATCTTTTTTCACTGACGTTTTTGTCTCATTTGCCGATGCCAATGATTTGAAAGAGGAAAACACCTTGATTGTTGCTGTCGACCACAATCGCCCGAGTTTATCTATCTATCCCGATTTGTACAAAGGTACGAAAAATAACTTTGCTGTAATTGACCATCACCGAATATTGGATGAGAAGTTCGACCATCCGCTTTTCTCGCACATCGACTCATCGTCTTCATCTACCTCAGAAATATTGGCGATGTATATCGATACTCTCCCGTTCAAGGTGGATATTTCACCAGCGATTGCGACCATTATGCTTTCGGGTATATATCTCGATACGGAGAACTTCCGCGTTAAGACACATATATTAACTCACGAGGCAGCTATCGTCTTGATTCGACTGAACGCTAGCGAATCGCAGGCGAGGGAATTTTTGAAGGAAAATTACGAGCAGTTTGTTATCAAATCGAAGATACTATCAAATTTGGAGACGTATAAGTACGGAGTTATTATTGCTAGAAGCGACGAAGATGAGATAGTTAATTCCTCTTTGCTGGCGAGTGTTTGTAATGAACTCAAGGGAATTGAATCGACCAAAGTTTGCTTTGGAGTTGGAAAGATCAGTCCGGATACAATCTATATTTCCAGCCGCGGAAATGGTAAAGTGAACTGTGAACTGCTGATGCAAAAGCTTGGTGGCGGTGGACATTTCTCTGCAGCAGCAAGTGTGTTGAAGGATATGACTATCGATCAAGCAATTGATAAATTGAAATTTGTAATTAGAGAATACTTAGATTCAGCCACACAAAATGAAGTGGTTGATGAATACGAAGAGGAGGAAGAATAATGAAAGTATTGTTGATCAAAGATTTAAAGAAAGTTGGTAAAAAGGGACAAATAGTCGAAGTTTCTGATGGATATGGTGCCAACTATGTTATTCCTCAGGGATATGGAAAATTCTTAAATGATGAAGCTTTGCGTGAATATCGTCAAAATCTCGCTCAGGAAAAGGCGATGGAAGAGCAAAGAATCAAAGAAGCAAAAGAAGTTGCAGCTAAATTGAACAGCATCGAATTGAAATACGAAGCAAAAGCTGGTAAATCTGGAGCGATGATTGGAACAGTTTCAACTAAGCACATCGCTGAAAGACTTAAGAGCGATTACGATATAACCATCGATAAGCGTAAATTTATCGACAAGTATCCGATCAACGCCTTCGGATTAACAAAATTAAAAATTGAACTATACAAGGGAGTTGTTGGTATAATTACAGTAAGAGTAGTTGAGAAAAAGCAATATGGAAAGCAATGAAACTTACGTAGAAGAGAAAGCCTTGCTTGGGGCCTGTATCTCGAGCAAAGAGATGTATTATAAGATTAGTTCGCGCCTCGATGCGGAAGATTTTCAATTGCCCGCCCATCGAATTATTTTTGATAATATTCAAGAACTATTCAATAGCGGTGAAGCTATTAATAGCATGATATTTAACGATTATCTAAAAAAGAAAAAACTCATGCAAAGAGTCGGGGGCGAAAGCGCCATGATGGAGATTTATTCATATGATCCCCTCCCCGACGAAGTTGACTATTACATCAATACAGTTAAAGATAAGGCTCTTTCAGTTCGTTTTTTTGACTTGCTCAGCACGATAGAATCGGATTTTAAAAATAAACCGGTTCCGGACATATCCGAGTTTATCGGTGATGCGGAAAGAAAGATAATCAACCTTGCATCCAAGCGTAGAGTATCAGATTTCAAAACGACGGAAGAAGTTGTTAAATCCTTGCAATTAAAGATTGAAGATGACTTTAAGATGCGACAAAGATTAAATATCACTCAGCCTTATATGACCGGATATCCAACTGGATATGAATCGATCGATCGCATGACGGGGGGATTTCACCCTGGTGATTTGATGATATTAGCCGCTCGTCCAGGTGTTGGAAAGTCAGCTCTTGCTTTGAATCTCGGTCAAAAGATGGCGGAGGGTGGAAGACCAGTTGCTATTTTTTCTTTGGAAATGTCGGCTGAACAAAATATTTTAAGAATTCTATCCATGGAGTCAGATCTTTCAACGAATGAGATTCAAGCGATGAAATTTGATGAATTAGGTGGTAACGAAAAGGCTTTTAAACTACAAATCGCCATCAATAAAATAAACAAGGAAAAGATTTATATCGACGATACATCCGCTTTAAGATTGTCGGATATTGTTGTCAAGACGCGAAAATTAAAAGCCGCTGAACCGCAACTTGGTCTAGTTATAATCGATTATCTTGGATTGATTACTGCTCCCGGAAGAGGAAACTCATCCAGCCGTCAGCAGGAAGTGTCAGACATCACGCGCGGATTGAAGACGCTGGCGAAGGATTTGGAAGTCCCTATTCTTTGCCTTGCCCAGCTTTCCCGTGGCGTCGAACTAAGAAAGGTTCACAAACCAATTCTTTCTGACTTGAGAGATTCCGGATCGATCGAGCAGGATGCCGACATGGTTTTCTTTATATATCGGGCTGACTACTATAAAAATGAACAAGTTGAAGACGATGAGAAACCTGGTAGGTATCGCAAGCAGGCTCCGCAACCGGAACCTGAGGTTACTTCTTACGAGCAAAATGATGGATTCTCTCCCACCACTTTAATCCTGTCGAAAAATAGATCGGGACGAATCGGAGAGATGGATTTTCAATTTGATAAAGTACACTGTCGTTTCAACGCAGTGGACAACACTATATCCGAGGACGACTTTTAATGAAATACTGCACAATATCATCGGGATCGAAGGGGAATTCCATACTTGTATATACCGACAACACCGCAATTTTGATCGACTGTGGAATCACTAAGAAGAAACTGTTAGCTGGTCTTTCTAGCTGCGGATTAGGCTTGGGGAAGATTGAAAAGTTGCTAATTACCCACGGACATTCTGACCATATCTCTGGAATAAGATTTATCCCTCGCGATAAGTGGATGGTAAGTCGCGATGTCTTAGATGATGAGTTGGAGGAGGAACATTACTTTGAACCTTACGTTCCCTTTCAAGTTGGTGATTTCAACATCCGTCCAATTCCTCTTAGTCACGACGCGAAAAACACAACTGGTTTTATCATTGTGGCCAATGGTGAGACCTTGGTTTATATTGCTGATACTGGCTTTATTTCTGACCGAGCTATCGAGTTAATCACTGGTGCGGATTACTATTTAATGGAAGCTAATCACGATACCAAAATGCTTTATTCCTCAACTCGCCCCATGTATTTAATCAGAAGAATACACTCTGATCGCGGGCACTTGGATAACATAGCCTCGGCCTGTTACCTTTCGCTAGCGATAACTGAAAAGACCAAGGAAGTAACTTTAGTTCACCTTTCTGATGAATGCAACGAGCCGAGTAAGGCAATTGAGGCATACGAGAAAGTTATGGTAGCTCAACTTGGAAAAGTGCCTGATGTCAAACTCCGCTGTGCTTCTATTGTGAATATGGTCAAAGGAGGCGACTGAGGATGAAGTTGCGCTTTATCCTTGTTGGCAAGGCAAAGGAGCCCTATTACAAACTAGCTTATCAAGAATACACAACCAGAATCTCAAAATATGCAAAAGTAAAACTCGATTTTGTCAGTGAGACTCAACTGAAAGATAAGGCGAGTCAAACTGAAATAGTTCGAGCTTTGGATGAGGAAGCAGATAGAATTCTAAGTACCATCAAGCGAGATGACTATGTTGTCCTTCTCGATTTACACGGAAAAAACATCTCTTCCGAAGAGTTAGCAAGTCTCATTGACAGAGAATGCACGCGTGGATTTTCCAGCTTCGTCTTCATCATTGGAAGTTCCTATGGTGTGTCAAATAAGTTGCGTTCTTCCGCTAATTTCAAATTATCTCTATCAAAGATGACCTTTACTCATCCAATGACTTTGGAAATTATACTTGAACAAGTTTATAGAGCATTTAAAATCAACAATAACGAAACTTACCACAAATAGAAAAGTGGTAAGTTTTTAATATGTAAAATGAATTTCCGCAATCGGTGGTTCCTAAGCATGTAATAAGTTTTGAAAAGATTAAAGGTAATATCATTAAACGGATTTTTCTCTAGAGTGTAAATCATCTCACAGGCTATTTAGATTAGTTGTCTATAAAGTTAAAAAAGTATTAAATATTATAAAAAAACCGATAATAACATAGTATTACCGGTGTTGTATTCAAATTGGCTGGGGTAACTGGATTCGAACCAGTGAATTGCAGATTCAGAGTCTGTTGTCTTACCGCTTGACTATACCCCAAGCACGTTTAATTATACAAAATAATTAACTGTTATATC
>JBAYAI010000003.1:0-29350 GCA_041669865.1 Bacilli bacterium
AATTTCAATGAGAAACCAGCGTCATTTCAAAATTTCTTTCCGTTTACTATGTCACTTAACAAAATATTTTTTAAAACTTACTCGAATTAAAAAACCGCTAATTAGCGGTTTTTATTTCAGTTAAATACATAGCAGCAAACAAAAGTTTACTGCATTTTTTATTTAACTATTCAACCCAAAGGGTGATTGTCGAGCCCGAGTAATACCAATAGCCATCCAAACCGTCATCATTTGCAATAGTCCAGTCGGTTGAAGTGGGTTCATCAGCGGAGTAAAAATACACTTTAGCCGTACTTCCACTGAGCCAGGTACTGTTAGCATTAACGTCTGATAGATATTCTCCATAAGTATCAGAAAGATATATATTGAAAGTACTTGAAGTATTAGAAGCAATGTAGGTTCCAATGCTCGTGATAGTACTAGGAAGAATAAGATCTACCATCGATGTACAGTTAGCAAATGCGTAATTCGGAATAGAAGTGACATAATCTGGAATTTCGAAATAAGAACCGCCCGAAGAAGAAGTATACAAAGATGTCGCATCTTCAAAGCAGTCTGATGACAACGAAAGCGAACTCAAACTTGTCGGAAATATAAATGTCGTTACTGAACTGTATCTTAAGAAATTAGAACCGAGAGAGGACAAGGAAGTGAGCATCGACAAATCGAGAGTCGTCATTTGATCAACGTGGGCAAAAGCCGTTCCACCAATGGACTGAAGAGGAGTATTTACCCCAAAAGTAATTCCGGCTAAACCAGACCATCCATCAGTAAATCCTTCAAATGCCCTCGAGCCAATACTGGTAAGAACAGTGTTATTTGAAAAATCCAAAGTGTATGTATTTACAACCGCTGAATAATAATTGAGAAATGCACCAGTTCCAATTGATATTAAATTGTCGATGTTGTTGAGCTGACTAAGCGAAATCAATCCTTCCATCGAATAATCAGATAAGTATTTACAATTGGGGGGAAGAGTGAATGTTGTAACAGAAATACAATTCTTGAATGTGTGCGAATTTATCGTGGTCAAACTTGTAGATGTATTTCCCAAGTCAATCGTCGTGACAGATTCTAACTGTTGGAAAGCGTAACTACCGATGTTAGATAAAGATGTAGCTGAAGAAAAATCCAAGTTAGTAATATTTGTTTGACATACGAAAGCATAGTTTCCAATTGAAGTCAAATAGTCAGGGAAAATCACATCTGTTAAAAACGACTCAGTGTAATAGGAAGTCCAACTGCTAGTTGCGTTGTTAGCAAAGGCGTATGAATTGATAGACAAACTTCCGCTGTCTCTATCTTCAAAATCGATGATAGTAATATTGTCGCAATCGAAGAATGCGTAATTATCAATAGTCGTAAGATTTGCTCCAAAGTGAGCCTCTGTCAAACCGTCGCAATCGTAGAATGCATAGTCGTCAATAATTGTCAAAGAGGAGAAATCCGTAAAGTCAATTCCAGTTAAAGAAGTACAATTGTAAAATGCGTATTGGTAAATTCCCGTTAGGCTGGACATTGAGGTGAAATTGATTGTAGTTAAGGAAGTACAATCGTGAAATGCGTAGCTGTCAATGCGGGTAATCGAAGGATCACCGGGAATATTAAATGTCGTTAAAGAAGTGCATCCATCAAAGGTGTGAGTGTAAATCCTAGAAACATCAGTGTTGGTTTCTAAAGTAAATGTTGTCATTGAAGTACATCCGTAAAAAGCATATTCCCCAATGGTGTCCAATGATGTCCATGTCGAAAAATCAAACGAAACATATAAAGAACAATTGCGAAAAGCGTATTCTTCAATTTCCTCAATGGCGCTAGGATTATCCAAAGTGATACTAGTTAAACTGGTACATCCGTCAAATGAATATTGCGATATCTTCGTAATGTTCTCTGGCAATTCGACTGAAACCAAACTTGTGCAATATTGGAACATATAATCTGATAGTGCAGTTTCACCATCTGAATTTTTCATGTATACCGGCAGGGTGACATTGGTAAGTGAGGAACAATTTTTAAAGATGTAATCCCCCAATTCAACAACGATTGAAGTGTTAGTTGGAAATGTCACATCCGTGAGTTCAGTTTGATATCCAAAAGCAGCGTCGCCGACGGTGGTCAGCTGACTCGTACTCGGGCTATCAAATGAAATTGTATTTATACTGCATGAAGACCCCCAGGTATTTTCAAAAGCGTCGAAAGCATAGTCGTCGATAGTCACCAAACTCGAAGGCAAAGTTATATCGATTGAAGTGTCGCCGGAAGCTAAACTGAACTCAATCGTCGAAAAAGCGTATGACTTAATCTCAATCGTTCCGTCAACAACAGCATAGTCACCTTCGTAAACTCCAGTAATGTATTCTAAGATATAGTCCGAACCGCTCTTAGAATAAAGTGCGCCAATCATGTGACTCGGATCAGAATAGTAATATGCGTTGTTGGTGTCCACGGTTAAGTTTTCGACTTCTTCCATTCTAAAGAAAGCATATTCTCCGATAGAAGTAACGTTTTCACCTATATATATTCGGTCGAGATCCGCGCGGAAAAATGCATAGTCACCAACATAAGTTAAATTTGTGAATCCATCTGAATCAACCGCAAGATAATCGAATGAGGATAAGCGATAATCGCCTGTGAATGCGTAATCTTCAATGCTAGTAAGCACTGTCTTATCATATATATTTACCGCCGTTAAATCCGTGGTGACAGCAAAAGATTGCTCGCCGATTACCAAATCGGTATAACCATTCATAATGTCGGAAGTAATATCTACACTTTTAACTGAAGAGTTATCGTTGTAATTCGTGATTATAACTTGGTCGTCGGTTCCATCTCCATCGCTGTCGTTATAAATATATTGGAAAACTCGACTATTGTCGTCGTTGTCAACAATGCCTGATGAAGAATAAGTCTTTACCTCATCGCTTGTATCCATACTGGTTATGCCGTAATAGACTTTTGTATAATAGATAACTTGTGCAGACAAATGATCATTATCATCGCTGCCGCTCACGCTGAAAAAACGATACTTGTAATAATTCCATCTGCTGTTCCATCCGCTTGGAAGTTCAGATTCTTCATACTTAAGATAGCAAATAACATCATTATCGTTGTAAATAATATTTTGTGAAACTGTAGAAAAAGATTCGGGAATGTATATCCAATCCAAAGCAGAGCAGTAGGCAAAAGCTCTAATACCGATCGAATTGCTAGAGTTCGTGTTATCGGGTAAAATAACTGTTTGCAAGTGCGCACAAGTTCGGAAAGCTTCGTATCCGATAGTTACGGAAGTACCAATTCCATCTTTAAACTCGATTGAAACCAAACTCTCCGCATCGTAAAAAGCTCGATACCCAATGGCTTCATCAGAACCGCTGTCATTTAAAGTGCTCGGAAAAATCAAGTCTAAATCCTTGACCGCTGCATTGTGTCCAAGGTTACAAAAAGCGTAATCATATATAATTTGTAAATTGCTCGTTCCGTCATCAGCACCAGTAAAAACGAGGCTTTGAATTCTGCTCCACTGAGCAAAAGCAGCATATCCAATCGATTTGATCGTCGTAGGCAACACGAGAGAAGTAATAGGTGGATTAACTTCATTGTCACTTCGATAATCGTTATCGTACATGTTTACATAATCGATACAAAAGGCGTATTCCTCAATGGTAGTGAGTCCAGTTAAACCGTAATCAGCCATATTGTATGTTGTTGTATCAGACCCTAGAGTGAAGGTTGGATATTCCGCTGCGTCAATAAACGTAAGAGATTCCAGATAAGTACAGCCGACAAAAGCGTACTGTTCGACAGTTTCTAAAGTGTTTGGAAGAGTAATATCGGTCAAATTTTCACATAAATCCGTATCGCCAAAAGCGCCGTAAAGCGACATAGTCGTTCCATCGTAAGTTCCGCCGTAAATATTAGTGACAACTCCGTACTCCGTGCCAGAAGAAGATACGAGCAAGTTGTCGTTATCCTCGCTTCCAAGCACAGGTAAGGTGGAAGGAATTACAAGTTCCGTTATTTCTGTATTGATAAATTTAAAAATAGTTATTCTATATATTGAGTAATCCGAATCCCAAGTCGAAGTGTAGTAATAGTCATCGGTTGCCATAATGTTATTTGTATCAGTCACAACTTCTATTTCATAGTTTGAAGTAGCGTAATTCCAATCTCCATCAGTTGAAACGCTGTCATCGTTATCGGTCGGCCATCCAGTTGGATATTTTTCGGAGGCACCGATATAAGCAGTGGCTTTTTCACATAGTCTAAAAGCATTAGTCCCAATAGATATAACTGAATCAGGTATGGCAAAAAGCAAGACATTCTTATCTCCGTAAAAAGCGTAATCGCCAATGGTTGTCACACCACCAGGTATCATGATAGAAGGAATATTTATACAGTTAGCAAAAGAAGACCTACCAATTGTCTCGAGGTTATATTTAAAAAGCAAAGCTTCCTCTAAACCCATACAGCCATTAAAGGCATTGTCTCCGATATCGGTTATACTATCACCGTTGAAAGTGAGTGAAGTGAACGAGGAACAATTAAGAAATGTTGCATCGTAAATCTTTTCGATATTTGCAGGAATCGTACATGTACCTGTTTCCGTCGAATTAAATGTCGTTAAATTTACATCGTTTGCGAAGGCTTGGGTGTCAATAATAGTAATCGCTGAAGCATCGTTAAAAGTTACGGTAGTCAAAGCGGTCATATTGACGAATCCCGAATAATCGATAGCGGTAACGGTATAATCAGTTGTCCCGTCATTATAGACGGAAGGAATGACTAAATCAGTCAAGGTGTCAGGATCGTTGTCACCAATGCTCACACAAGAGGTAAGGTCGGTGTCGTTTACGCGATATCCCAAATCCGAAGTGTAACTCTCTCCAGTATATGAATTTTCTTTAAGAACAGTTCTCCCGTCAAAAGCACGATTAAAATCATCTTCAATTACAACCTCACTCGGTTGAATTTCTGTTGGATTGTCGCTGTCAGAAAGAAGGTATCCAAGATAGCCTATTGTAAATATAGCTACGAGGGATAAACTGATGATTCCTAATGCTTTCTTACTAAACTTTAACATTAACCGCACCTTTCAAATTATGAAGATATTTATATAAAAATATAATAGCCGTTTTAATAATTATATAAGTTTTATGGGACAATTGCTAATATATTACTATATTATTCAAGTAATAAAAATTAAGCCAATTAAGTGGTTCACATGAGATATTTTTACCAAAATATTATCATTTTACCCCAAATAAAAATCCCCCAAAGTGCTTTTTTGAGGGACTAATTGAACTTTTTCGACAGAATACTTAGTTGTCTAAGCTGAAAATTTGTCCGGAAAAGTCAACGTAAGATGATGTGTCAATGTCGTAGTGACAGGTCAATGAACCATCTTCATTTAGCGTCAAAGTGTCGTCAGAGTCACCATCAATCACGATTGTATTGGTTGACGAATCGAAGCTGTATGAAACTGTTTCATCCAAGCTGGCGCCAGCATACCATCCATCGATTTCCAAGGTGATGTGAACTTGAGTATCAGATATGAAATCAAATTCGGCGTTGTATAAACTTCGAGAATAATCATAGTCATACCCCTCTGCGGAACCAGAATAAGTATTTCCCGAAACCGGAATGGAAACAGGAGCGGTAAAGACTGCATCTTTGGTTCCATCTATGTTTATACTCACTTTGTAGTTGCAGGTTAAACTTCCGTCATCGTTGTATGTGAGCGTCTTGCTAGAATCGTCATCAATGGTAATAATCTTGGTAGTAGAATCGTATGTGTAATCAAATGTTTCGTCAATTGAGTCTGGCGTACCGTATGTAAACCCTGAAGTGCAATCGGCAACAATCCTAACTTGAGTATTGGAAATAAATTCAAAGGAAACATCGTAAGTGCACTCTTCGTAATATTCCCAATAATCGGTATATCCGTCAACTTCCGCGGAATAGGTCAATCCTAAAACAGGTGTATCTTCTACTGGCACAGCTGAAGTAACAACGGTAACGATAACTTTGGAATAAGGCATAATAACCGAGTATTCAACCCCATCGGTAACTTCCGTTAGTTCAACCTCATTTCCATCAGCATCTACAGCTGAAATAGATTCAAAGTTATATCCTTCTTTAACAGAAAGCGTGAAGCCTTTCTCAACGCCTTGGAACACTGGCGAATTCGAGTTTAAAGTTAAGCTCACATTGTCGTTTTCAGCCAATGAGACTTGGAACTTGCAATCTGACAATTTAACGTTGTCGAGTTCGAGGAAACTAGAAGTGAGTTTGATTTGATTAATGTCGCTTGAATTAACAAGGGCAAATTCAAAGTCATCCTCACTGGTTTCAACTGAGATTGTTTTATTGATAGTGAATACCGCTACAGCTTGCGGATTTACTCCCCAGTACGATGAATTGCAAGAAATATATGATAAATATAAGGATAAAGGATTTAAAATATTAGATTTTCCTTGCAATCAATTTGGAAATCAAGCACCAGGGTCAGATGAGGAAATAAGCGAATTTTGTTCTTTGAAGTTCAATGTAACATTTGATCAATTTAAGAAAATTGATGTAAATGGGGAAAACGAAGCTGAACTTTATAAGTTTCTAAAATCGCATAAAAAAGGATTTATGGGTTCAAATATCAAATGGAATTTCACAAAATTCTTAGTCGATAGAAATGGAAATGTTGTAAAGCGTTTTGCCTCAACTGTAAAGCCAAGAAAAATTACTTCTGACATTGAAAAACTTTTGTAATTTTTTAAATTGAAAATAATGCGAAGAAGAAGAAAGGATGTTTTTATGAATTACGATCAATTACTTTTAAAAAATCAACTGTGTTTTCCGCTATACGCTAGTTCAAAAATAATCACAGGAAAATACACGCATTATCTAGATGAGATTGGTTTAACATACACTCAATATATTACTCTTATGATTCTTTTGGAACATAAAACATTATCTTTAAAAGAATTGGGAAAATACATATTTTTAGATAGTGGAACTTTGACCCCTCTTTTAAAGCGTCTAGAAAACAAAGGGTTAATACATAGAGTTCGAAGCAAAGATGATGAGAGAAAAATAATGATTAGTCTCACTAAAAAAGGAGTTGAACTGAAGGAAAAAGCAAAAGATATTCCTAAGAAAATTTCCTGTTATTTAAATTTAAACGAGAATGAAAGTGCTACTCTATATCAATTGCTGTATAAAATTATAGACAGCGAAAGATCAGGTGCAAAAGATTAAAAGGTAAACGAAAATTAACTTTCTAAAAATCAAATTTACATATTTCAACTAAATTTGATGAATATAAAATAAGGCTTTTTTTGGAAATGTGTCAAAGTATGAGCCCACAATTTTGAAAGCCTTTTTGCTTTCATTCTCGGTGGGCAAAATATACAATTAAGTAGGTTATATTATGAAAAAATATTGTACGAAATGCATCTATGAATCTCTGCCTCACGAAAAGGTAAATTTTCTTCCTCAGGAATCTATTTTTTTGGAAGGAGATTTTTTGAATTATGTCTATCGCATCGTGGATGGATATGTAAAGATAAGTAGGATTCACTCGAGTGGGGATGAAAAAATCTTTGACGTACTAGGCCCTGGTGACTATATTGCCCTTCTTGCCGTGCTCCAAGGTAAAAACGAATATGTTGCGAGCGCTACAGCGATAAATAGAGTCGAGGCTATAAGAATTAAAAACACGGAGGTATTGAAGGCTTTTCAGTCGAGTGAAATATTTAAAAATTCTTGCTTAAACTGCGCTGTAACTCGAACAATACTATTTCGAAATAAATTATTTCAAGCCTCCAATATCGACACAGAGGATAAAATTCTCAACGCACTTCGCTTGCTTTCCAACCGATTTGGATCCTGCAAAGATAATTACGTTGAAATGAAATTGCCTTTTACTAAAACCGAACTAGCCAACATCATTGGAATACGACGAGAAACTTTGTCGCGCAAATTATCTGAAATGCGAAACAAAAATATTTTGCAGATAGAAAGAAATATTTATAAATTTAATCGTTTGTGATTTAAATCACAGGCGATTTTTTTGTTATGTGGAATACTACAGGTGTAGATAAAAGGAGGAAATGTATATGAGTGAATTAATAAATAACCGTCAGGAAAAATTAAAGGCAATTATAAAAAAAATACATAATGGCCTTCCCCTTGATGAAGCTAAAAAATTGTTTAAAGAACAATTTGGTTCAATTACGACAGAAGAAATTACTTCGATGGAACGCAACTTAATTAAAGAAGGAATGCCTATTGAGGAAGTACAGAAATTATGCGATGTACACGCTGCTCTGTTTAATGGGTCAATATCCGATATTCACAAAGCTAAAGATATAACTGAAATACCCGGACATCCTGCATATGTTTTAATTAAGGAAAACGAAAAGATTCAACAGGTTATCGCTAGAGAAATCAAACCGTATATCGACAAAAAAGACAAAACTTCAACTCTGTTGCTCACCGTTGGTCTAGAAAGATTGAGTCAAATCAACAAGCACTATGCAAGAAAGGAAAATTTGTTCTTTCCCGCGTTAGAAAAGCAAGGAATCACCTCAATTCCCAAAGTTATGTGGGGAGTAGATAACGAAATTAGGAAATCTATTAAAGAAATATTGAAGGAGTTAAAGGGCGAAGCAGAGAAAGAACTCTTTGACAAAATCAAAAATACCATTGTGAGAATAGAAGATATGATTATTAAAGAAAACAATATTTTGCTTCCAATGTTAAAAGATAAGTTATCCATGCGCGATTGGTATTTTGCCGATAAAGGATCCGCAGAAATTGGATATTTTCTCGAAGAACCGGATGCAAGATGGGAAGAAGGAGAAAAGATTGAAAAAATGCAACCTAAGATCAAAAAACAAGATACCAACTCCGTCGCTTTCGATGCTGGAGAATTAACACCAATCGAATTGAATTCAATTTTAAACACAATACCTTTCGACATGACATTTATCGATAAAAATGGGCATGTAAAATACTTTACCCAAGGATCCGAAAGAATATTTGAACGTCCAAAATCGATTATTGGAAGACACGTAAATATGTGTCACCCACCTCAAAGCGTTCATATTGTAGAAGAAATTGTAAACAGTTTTAAAAACGGAACAAAAGATCACGAAGACTTTTGGATCAATATGAATAAAGCTTTCGTTCACATTCGTTACTATGCAATACGCGATAAAGAAGGTGAATATTTAGGAACTCTGGAAGTTACGCAAGACATCAAGCCCTTAAGAGAACTCAAGGGTGAAAAACGACTGAGAGACAAATAGTCATACAGAATGGATCAAAAAGAGGAATAAAAAATGATTGAAAAAGAATATAAGTTGAGTACGAACACAAAAAAGACAATCGAAAAGTTAGTTGCAAAAGAAAAGGGGCAATATGTCCACATGATTTTCCAAAAAGGAGAAGGTTTACCTCCGCATGTAACCAACGCCGAATTATTTATGACTGTCATTAGAGGAACGCTATCCTTGCAAATGGGGAATCAAGAAACGCATAAATATACTAAGGGAACTATGTTAAATTTACCTTACAAAGAAAAAATGTTAGCTCGAAATGATGACGATGAAATCTTAGAATTAATTGTCGTAAAATATGTTCCCGAAGGAAAGGATAAAATTTAGTTTCAGCCTGAATATATTTCCTGCCAAATATAGATAATTATCTTTTCAATTTACTTATGTAAAGCTTGATATTGGGAAATGTTAAAGTCGATTAAGCCGCAATACATGGTCTTTCAAGGCTGTGATATTGCGGTTTTTATATATCTCATATCATCGCTTTAGGTTATCGCTATCAATTTCTAATACATATTATAAGCTTTTCTATAAGGTATTTTTTCAAGCGAGATAACAGTAATTTTCTTCTATGTGTGTAATTATATGATATTTTTTCACTTACAATCACTAAAAAACGAAAATTGTCAGTCATTTTAGATATTTTTAATCTTTTCGATACAAAAATGTATCGATATTTGGTGTTGTAAAGTCAAAGAAAGTCAATTTTTCACACAATTTTTATTTAGAGGTTCTATTCTAAATAATTTACGGTTTTATTGGAGGCCGGTTATGAAAAGCGAAAACTCACAAGCGAGGATGGACAAACTAATTGCTCATTTAGAATATGAACAAGAAAAAGCAAATAAATATTTTAGTGTGGCCGGTGTTATGCTAATGGTATTGGATGAAAATGGTTTTATCAAGCTTATAAATAAGCGAGGGTGTGAAATTTTAGAAGCTGATGAAAAAGATGTTGTAGGTAAAAACTGGTTTGAAGCGTTTCTAACTAAAGAAGAATTAAATAAGGTAAAAATTATTTTTTCAAACACATTAAATAATCTTGATAATAATAACAGCGGCTGCGAAACTAAAATAATATCAGCCAAAGGTAATATCAAAACAATAAGGTGGTTCAACACTATCCTTAAAGGTCTAGATGGAAATAATATAGAAATATTATCATCTGGGGAAGATATCACGGAAAAGAAACGATACGAAGCAGAATTGCTCGAAAGCAATTTGCGATTTCAAAATATTTTTGAAAAAGCTCCATTGGGATATCAATCGCTTGATGCTAATGGTAATCTACTTGAAGTAAATCAAACTTGGGCAAATATACTGGGGTATGAAAAATCTGAGGTCATTGGTAAGCCTTTTGTCAATTTTTTAGCTCCAAAATATAAAAAGTTCTTTAAAAAGCGTTTTGAACAATTTAAAAAGGATGGAAGAATTCACTCCGAGTTCGCCATGATTCACAAGGATGGTTCTTTAAGAATCATTGAATTTGAAGGAATGGTTGGCTACGACAAAAATCACAATTTTGTCCAAACATATTGTAATTTAAACGACATCACTCAAAGACACCAATCAAAAATGCGACTGAAGCAAAGTGAAGAAAGTCTAAAACTTGCTCAATCAATAGCAAAAATCGGCTCGTGGGAACTTGATATCGAAAAAAATCGAATATGTTTGTCCGATGAAGCGAGAAAGCTATTAGAGTTAGATGATTCTCATCCTTATAACTCCATATCTGAAATTACTAAAATGATTAAAGATACAGATTCACTTAGTTTCAAGCAATCTCTGGAAAAGCTTATACATGAAAATGCTCCGCGCGATATAACTTTTGAAATTAATACTGCTACAAAATCCATCAAATACATTAACTGCAAGGCTTCGCTTTTCACGGATTCTAAAAATGATCCAGTAAAAGTAATAGGGGTTATTCGCGATATTACGAATGAAAGAAACAAACAACTAGAGCTCGAGCATATCATAATTCACGATTACTTAACAAATTTATACAATAGGCGCTATTATTTTGAACAATTCTCCTTCTTAGACCAAGAAACATTTTACCCCTTGGGAATCATGATGATGGATGTCAACGGATTAAAGATAATAAACGATGCTTTTGGTCATGCAATCGGAGATGAAGCACTTCAAGCCATTGGAACTATTTTGAAAAATATATTTGGTCCAAAAGATATTGTTTCGAGAATCGGGGGTGACGAATTTGCAGCCTTAATTCCAAACACCACTCCAGAAACACTGTTGAAATACAAGGAAGCAATAGTTTCAAAAGCCAAAAAAACTAAAGTGAAAAATATCGAACTATCCCTTGCAGTAGGATATGAAATTAAACATAACGTAATTGAAGATATCGATGAATTGCAGCGGCTCGCTGAAAATCACATGTACAAGCATAAAACTACCGTAGCTTCCAGTATTCGCAGCAAAGCCATCACA
Organism: Bacilli bacterium; assembly: GCA_041669865.1. Classification (GTDB taxonomy): domain Bacteria; phylum Bacillota_I; class Bacilli_A; order RFN20; family CAG-288; genus Scatoplasma. The sequence continues at coordinate 11,787 of JBAYAI010000003.1, forward strand.
GCAATATTGGAAACTCTTACCAATAAGTTTGAAGATGAAAAACGCCATTCGTTTCAAGTTAGCAAAATGTGCAAGCAAATTGGTCAAGCAATGAGAATGACAAGTGATGAAGTTAATGAGCTTGAACAAGCAGGTTTATTTCACGACATTGGAAAAATTTCAATTCCGGATGAAATACTGAAAAAAACAGGCAAATTAACTTCGGAAGAATATGAGATTATAAAGTCTCATACCGAAGTCGGGTATCAAATTTTGCGCGCTGCCGATGAATATTCAGATTTGGCCATTTATGCCATTCACCATCACGAAAGATGGGATGGAACTGGTTATCCAAAACAACTAAAGGGAGAAAAAATCCCTTTATTCGCTCGAGTGATAACAGTTGTTGATGCGTTTGAAGCAATGACCGCCAATAGACCTTATAGAAAAAAGATGAGCAAAGAGAGCGCAATTTGTGAGATTAAGCGTTGTGCTGGAACTCAGTTCGACCCAAAAATCGCTCGCATCTTCGTAGAAAAAGTTCTAAATACAAATTGGGAATAAATAATTCTAAAATAAATTCAAAGATACTTTAACCACAATATTCGTTCATTTAAATTTCTTTAAATGTCAATTTTGATATGACATTTTTGTCATATTTTAATATTGGATATTTTTTTGCTCGAGACTTATTTATTTATTATCTCCCTTAATGCTATAATACTACGGGGAAGAAGTCCTCACTCGATATAAGTTGAAAAATTTTATTCGTAAAATAAAACTTCAACTACTTTTTACACTAGGGGGTTGGATGTGTTATTCCCTGGAAAGGAACTTAAATGATTTATACAAGTGAAGTAGAAGAAATGTGCTCTATTAGAAAAGGCTGTAAAAACGGCCCAGCACCAATTCCTGAAGAAGGAAAATGGGTTAAATCATACGAAATCAAAGATATTTCTGGTTTGTCCCACGGCATAGGTTGGTGTGCTCCTCAACAAGGTGCATGTAAATTAACCTTGAATGTCAAAAACGGTATTATTGAAGAAGCTTTAGTTGAAACAATCGGCTGCTCAGGCATGACTCATTCAGCGGCTATGGCATCTGAAATCCTACCTGGAAAAACCTTATTGGAAGCTCTAAATACCGATTTGGTTTGCGATGCGATCAACGTTGCGATGAGAGAACTTTTTAAACAACTAGCTTACGGTCGTTCCCAGACTGCTTTCTCTGATGGCGGTTTACCTATCGGTGCCGGTTTAGATGACTTAGGAAAAGGACACCGCTCACAAGTCGGTACCACCTATGGAACTAAACTCAAGGGTGCTCGTTACCTCGATTTAACCGAAGGTTATATCTTGAACATGGCACTCGATAAGAACGATGAAATAATCGGGTACAAATTTGTCTCACTCGGTAAAATGATGGATTGGATCAAAGCAGGTGTTGATCCTAAAAAAGCAATGCAGGATGCTACAGGAACATACGGTCGCTACAGCGAAGGTGTTAAATTTGTAGATCCCAGAAAGGAGTAGGACAATGGCTCAAGAATTATTTGAAGATTACAATAGAAGAATGGTCCAATTGAAACCCGTATTAGAAAAATATGGCTTTGCCGATTGGAATGATGTTGAAAAGACATGTTTAGACAAAGGCGTTAACGTAAGAGAACTCGTTGGCGGAATTCAAAAAATTTGTTTTGAAGATGCAAAGTGGGCTTACACACTTGGCGCAGCAATGGCGATAAAAGAAGGCCTTACTGACAGCGAATTAATCGCTAAAAAATTAGGTGAAGGCTTGCAAGCATTCTGCATTCCTGGTTCTGTCGCTGCTAACCGTAAAGTCGGTTTAGGTCACGGTAACTTAGCTGCAAGATTGCTTAACGAAAACACAAAGTGCTTTGCTTTTGTAGCTGGCCACGAATCTTTCGCCGCGGCTGAAGGCGCTATCGGTATTGCCGCAACCGCTAACAAAGTGAGAAAGAACAAATTGAGAGTTATCCTCAACGGTTTAGGCAAAGATGCATCTTATATCATCTCAAGAATTAATGGTTTCACCTATGTTGGAACAGAATATGATCAATTTACTGGTAAGTTAACCATCACCGAAGAAATTCCTTTCTCCAAAGGTGATAGAGGCTTCGTTAAATGCTACGGTACAGACTCTGTCCAAGAGGGTGTAGCTATCCTTCACCACGAGGATTGCGATGTCGGTATTACTGGTAACTCAACAAATCCCACTCGTTTCCAGCACCCTTGCATGGCAACATATAAAAAAGAGAGAATAGAACAAGGCAAGTACTTCTTTGCAGTTGCTTCTGGTGGTGGCACAGGCCGTACACTTCACCCGGACAATATGGCTGCAGGTCCCGCTTCATACGGTATGACTGATACCATGGGACGCATGTACTGCGATGTTCAATTTGCAGGTTCCTCTTCCGTGCCTGCTCACGTTGAAATGATGGGCTTGATCGGTATGGGTAACAACCCCATGGTCGGTGCAAGTGTCGCTGTCGCTGTCAACGTAGCCCAAGCAATGGCTAAATAGCTGATATTAAACATATAGTGAGGTAATTAATTACCTCACTTTTTTCAAGGAGAAAATATGAATTACTTAAATATGAAACGCGCTAAGTTAGCGCAGCACTATTTTCTCGAAGGTTACAACTGTTCGCAATCGGTCTTCTTAAGTTTTTTAGATCTCGTAGATATGAACAAAGAACAAGCGCTGAAGATGGTGAGTGGACTTGGAGCTGGCATTTCAAGACTACGAGAAATAAGTGGAGCTATTTCCGCTATAACTCTTGTGGTTGGGATCCTTTATGGCTACTCCTCGCCAGATGCATACCAGGAAAAAAACGAACTCTATGCAAGAGTACAAAAACTCGCATTTGAATTCAAAAGAGAGAAGGGAAGTTATGTTTGTAAAGATTTACTGAAACTCGAAGGTCCTTCTATTCCCATCTCTCAAAGACGCACACCTGAATACTATAAAAGTAGGCCGTGTTTGAAAAATGTTGGAATTGCGGCAGGAATACTAGAGAAATATTTGCAGGATAATCCATACAAATAAAATAGAATTTATCCGATAAAACCGAACATTTCACTGGATAAGTACCTCATTTCCTATTGAAAAAAAATTCAAATAATGCTAGATTATAGTATACGTTTAGGAGGAACAAATATGGCTAAAAAATGTCACGTTGAACAAGACGCTTGCATCGCATGCGGTATGTGCACAGCAATGTGCCCCGAGGCTTTCGTTATAAATGACGAAGGTAAATCCGAATGCTCTTTACCTGATGGTGAAGTCCCAGAAGAACTCGAATCAAGTGTTGAAGAAGCCGCAGCTTCTTGCCCTGTTCAAGCAATCGTTGTTGAAGACTAATTAAATTTAATCTTAATAAAAATAGACCCTTATTTTCTAGGTCTATTTTTATTTTTGCTTATTTTTTCCTGTTTATTGTCTTCCTTCTTGCACGATTCGAGCAAACTGTTCAATTCACACTCATCGCGGCAAATGTCTGGAACCTTTTTGTTCTTTTTTCTATTTTTCTTATTACCATTTGAACATATCTTTTTCTTTTCAATCGTACCGATAAAATATTTTTGAACGAAGTCGTTATTTTTGAAGAGAACAAATATCAAACGATTGAAGACAATTTCATATACAAACTGGACAATAAAAGCTTTAACCAAATTGAATGGAACGTATAAAACGATCGTAATCAATACATAGTTTGAACCATACTCTGCGTAATCCCTCTCAATTCCCGCTATGATATCGGAATTGTAGAAAGTAGCCCATTGGCCAGAGATAAAAGTCGGTGTAATGAATATAAAATTGGCTACAGTCATGATTACTGTAACGATGATTCCGATAAAAACATATGAGAGAATTCGATATTTCAAACCTTTTTTAAACCAATGAAGAACGCGTGAAAAAATATATATTCCTAAAATAAAGGAAAGTGAGGTGAGCAAGGCTGCAATTTGACCGATTGCAAAATATCCAACCCCTTGATACAAAAATGAGAAAAAAGTTTTTATCAGGGCGATCGAGAGAGCACCTGGTAGACCGTAAAGAGCATATCCAACAAGGATAATCGTGTCAGAAAATTCAATTTCCAACCAAGGAGATATCGGATTTGGAATCTTAACAAATAGCATAAGAACCGTTCCCAAAGCTGAAAGTATGGCTATCGTTGTCATCCTAGTAATAATTTGACTGATATTTCTCTTCATAAATAATTCTCCGTTATTCCAAATAAAAAACCCTGTTACTTCAGGGAATTTAATCAAAATACAACTTATGAATTGAATAAGTAATTATTTGTATCTTCTTTATATCCAGCCTTTACTGTCGCCCATGGAATCAAACCATGTCAGCATCAAAGATAATTTGACGCGCGCGGGGTTTAACCGCCGAGAGGGAATTTCACCCAACCCTGAAGTACTCCTAAATTATATGATTTAAAAAACAAAAAGTCAAAGAATATTATAATTTCTTGTAAGTGTTGTGTTCTTTATTATACAGGCATTTTTTTCTTATTGATTCAATTATATTCTCAGGTATTTGGGCATATTGTCCAGTCTTCAACTTGGCTACGGACATGTTTCCTATCTTTATTCTCATTAGAGAAATAACGCGGTGGTTCAAGGCTTCCATCATTCTTCTAACCTCGCGGTTCCTTCCCTCGTGAATAGTTATATTGATTTTAGAATATGTTGTAGATACCGATAAAATTTCAACTTTGGCAGGAGAAGTCAAGCCATCTTCAAGCATGATTCCTCTCTCCAAGCGATTTTTATCTAAAGAAGTAAAGCGCCCGGATACTTCGACAGTGTAAGTCTTGTTAAATGAACTAGAAGGGTGCATGACCAAATTAGCAAAATCTCCATCGTTAGTCATAATGAGAGCACCGGAAGTATTTATATCTAATCTTCCAACAGGAAATAGCCTTCCGTACTTCGGAGGAATCAATTTGTCTACTGTCTTTCTACCGCGATCATCGCTCAAAGAAGTAATAAATCCACACGGCTTATTTACGAGGAAATAATATTTTTTAGGATTGCTTATCGGTTTCAACACAGTCCCATCAATTTCTACAGTAACCTTTGAATCTTCGAATTTATTTCCAAGTTCTCTAACGACTATTCCATCAACCTTGACTTTCCCATCCAAAATATATTGCTCAGCCTTGCGGCGGGAGCAATATCCACGATCGGCAATTAACTTTTGTAATCTAATCAACATTTTTTCTCTTCTCTTTCAAAAAATCTATAATTTCATCTAGAGTTTTATCATCTCTAACATCTATTGTTACGCGCTTTCCATCAACGTTGTAATTAAAATTATACTTAATTGATGCATTTCCCTCTCGATAGTTACGTGCTATTTGCTCGCACTCGCGAACAGAATTAGACATAAATAGCTGAGCTAACTCAATTTGCTCCATCTCATCAAAGGTAACCAGCAGGCGCGCTTTACCGTGAGAAAGCTTTGATTCTACTACAAGCTTAGTAACACTCGGACAAAGTTTTAAAAGACGTAGAGTATTGTTTATCTGTCCGTGAGAGAGATGCGTTATCTTTCGAATGTCTCTTTCTGTATATCCATATTTCCCAATTAATACGTCGTAGGCATACGCTTGAACCAGGCTGTTGTCTTTATTCGACATCATGTTATTTAACACATAAAAGAAAACCTCTTCAATCGAACACTCTAAATATACCGCAGAAACGTATTCTTGCTTGAGGTGTTGCAAAGCTAGGAATCTCTTTACTCCATTCACGACGTACGTTTTTCCATCGTATTTATAGACAAATATCGGAACGATCAGTCCTTGCTTTTTGATGGAACGCTCAATAATATTTATCGACTCCATATCGTAATTTTTCTTGGAAAAAAGCGGAAGCAATTCCAAGTCTTTGATCGGAATCTTATTTACTTGAGAAGTCGCAATGGCTGACTCAATTTGCGAGACAACATCGCTGGCACTATAGGAAGAGACAAGTTTTTCTAACTTCCCTTTTTCGATTATATTCTTTTCTTTCTTTACCTTATTGGACATTTCCGATTACTTCCCTAGCTAAGCAGTTGTAAGCTAAAGATCCAGATGCTTTTGGCTTGTAGCAATTGACCGGTTTACCAAAGGCAACCGATTCGGCAAGAGCGACATTTCTCGGAATTCTCGTCGCAAAAGTCTTTTCACGAAAAGTACCCATAACTTGAGATGTTATTTCGGTTGAAAGTCTATTTCTATTGTCGTACATCGTCAATAAGAAACCGAGAATATCTAAATCCGGATTGGACTTCATGCGAACGTTATTGATAGCTGACAGTATTTGCGCGACGCCCTCCATGGCAAAGTACTCACACTGAACAGGAATCAAAACAAGATCCGCTGCAGTAAGAGCATTCAAACTCAAAAAGCCAAGCGAAGGCGGACAATCTATGATGATAAAATCGTAGTTTTCTTTTTCGTCGTTCAGCGCGTGTTTAAGAATATCCAAAGATGGCTTTCTCCCAGTGTTCATAAGCTTTGATTCAACAGTCGCAAGATTTAAATTTGCTGGACAAATCTTAACCTTTTTCACCGATGTTTTCTTAATAATCTTTCCTAAAGGTAATTCATTCAACAGCAAACTAGCGGTCGTTTTTTTTAATAATGTCGCATCTACGCCTATCCCGCGCGATGCATTTCCCTGCGGATCAAAATCCACAAGAAGCACTTTCTTCCCATATTTTCCCAGGGAAGATGATAGATTAATAGCGGTGGTAGTTTTACCGACTCCGCCCTTTTGATTAGCAATAGCAATAATTTTTCCCATAATAATTTCTCTACTTGAAAAGTATACCATATAATCAGTTTATTTCATTTAGTGTTTTGCTTTTTTTGCTTTTTTATTGCAATTTTCTTACGAACTTACTTCCACAAAGTATTTATAAATACGATTTTAATATTCTATAGAGAATCTCAATCTAAGAAAATTATAATTTTTAAAGTAAATAAGGCACTTTAACGAGAATTTGTCCTGTACAATCTAATTATCGAAAATAGCAATAATATAATATTGTTATCACTTATTTAAAAAAATTGTTAAAATAGAATAAGAAACAAAAATTCTAAGGAGGTATTATGGCTAGATTATTTCAAGCATCTACTATTGCTGCTCTTGAAAAGGGTCATTACGACTACACTATTTCAATTGAATACTTCATGAGAAATGGTGATACTGGTATTGGCACTTACAATGGACATAATGGTGAAGCCATCTTTTTAGACGGTGTTGCTTATAACGGCTGTGCTTCTGGCGAAGTAAAAGTTATGGATTATCCCCAAACTGGAGTTACGTTTGGTGCAATAACTAAATTTAACAGCGAAGTTCCCGAATTTAAAATTGAAAATGTTACCGATTTGGAAACCCTAAAAAGATTGTTAAACGAACAGTGCTTGACGTTAGGACCAAATTATTTTTACGTCGCTAGAATTCACGGTCACTTCAACGATGTCACTGTTTGTTCCTCATACAAACAAAGGAAACCTTTCAGACCATTAGATGTCGTGAGAAAAGAGATGAGATCTTACACGTACAAGGATCTCGATGGTTTATTGGTAGCGATATACGCTCCAAAATATTTGGGCAATGTCAGCTTCAATGGATGGTGTTTTCACTTCTTGTCCGATGATAAATTAAAAGGAGGGAAGATTACAAAACTATCCGCCCCTTCCCTGAGAGTAAAGATTAATTCTATCGATAAGTGGGAAATTAAATTGCCAAATTCGAAAGGTTTTATGGCCGAGCCTTTTTCCGATGAGTCAGTAGATTCAACGGAAAAGTCCGAAGCTGAAGCAAATCCAACAAAGGAAGACAAGAAAGTTACTGAAGAGGCTCCTGCAAAGGAAGAAAAGAAAGTTACTGAAGAAAAAGAAACAACCTCCAGCGAGGTAAAAAAAGTTGAAAATGAAGATGAATCCGAAGAGGCTTGCTCGATTAAACCCGTTCCCAAAAAAACAAAGATAGAGAAGGAAGACAAGAAAGCTGAACCCTCTCAAAAGGTAGACGCCAAAGAAAAAGACGAAAAAAAGGAAAAAGATGTAAAGAAAGAGAGCCCAGCTAGTACAGCAAAAAAAGAAGAATAGCTCTCTTTGACTAAAAATTCATCAAAAAAGGAGTTGAGTAATGCGCTCAACTCCTTTTATTAAACGATAATACCAATATTTTGCAACAATACAACTACTAGATAGGCAACGAGTGCAACTGCAATTAAAAAAACTAGCGCTTTGTATGTTTTTCTTAATAAGTGCCTATTTTTTCGCACCTTTTTAACAGGAGGTTTTTCACTTAAAATAGGGTTAGTTCTCATTTGACCTTCCTGAGCTTTACGGTGAAAAAAACTCGACTTCTTCTCAGGTGTATCAGGTTGTTTTCTATCGTTTTGAGTCGGATTTAAATAAGCTGAATCTAAGGGTTGATTAGGTCTATTTATTCCAAATTCTTCTTGACGATTTATATAATTTGGTCGAGCATTAGGTTGAACATTATTCCAATTTTCTCTCGAAACGCTATCCATTGGTCTTGCTGTTTCTCCTTCTCCGGACTGTACCTGTCTAGTTCCTTGATTAGGAGGAAGCACCGATCTCGGGTCTTGAATAGAATTTTGCTCTGTAGAAATTCCTGGCTGACCCGGTTGAAAAGGAGATGGACGATATTGATTGTTCAAATCTCCACGGATATTTTGACCATTGATATATCCCTGATTATTAAAATTGGGATTGCTATTTACACGCGGATTATATCCGTTATTCATATTTTGATTGTAGTTTGGCCTAATTTGATTGTTACTATTAGCGTAAGGATTGAAATTTTGACGATTTACGTTTGGATTGTACTGGTATTGATTCATTCCATTACCAACACTTCCGCTGTTATACGGCGGAACGAAATTCGAATTATTGAGGTCTTCAATATTCTTCTTTTCCTTCTTCTTCTTTCCAAACATATCGTTCTCCTTTAACTAGAAGTCACACTTTTTGAATGTTCGAGGATAAGCTTCGACGTCTCTAATATTTTCCATACCTGTGACAAATTGAAGCATTCTCTCAAAACCCAATCCAAATCCAGCATGAGGGCAAGAGCCATATCTTCTCAAGTCGAGATACCAATTGTAATTATTCTTGTCCATACCAAGTTCTTCCATTCGTTTCTCGAGTTTGTCTAAGTTAGCCTCGCGTTCAGAACCACCGACGAGTTCTCCAATTTTAGGAACGAGCAAATCAACTGCCGCAACCGTTTTACCATCAGCGTTTTGCTTCATATAGAACGCCTTGATATCCTTTGGATAGTTGATGAGGAAAATAGGCCCCTTATATACTTGCTCTGTCAAATATCTCTCGTGCTCACTCTCCAAATCCAAGCCGAAGTAGATATTGTTATTCTTGAACTTGTGACCCTTGGCAATCGCGTTGTTTAAAATGTCGATTGCTTCCGTGTACTCGACAATAGTGAAGGGTTTATTGACAAAGTCGTTTAGTCTTTGCTTTAGTGTCTTATCGATCCTTTGATTGAAGAAATCGATTTCATCAGGACAATTAACCATGACGTACTTAGTAATATACTTCAAAAAATCTTGAATGAGATCAATGTCATCATATAGATCAGCAAAAGCAATCTCTGGTTCAATCATCCAAAATTCTGCTGCGTGATGTGTTGTATTAGACTTTTCCGCTCGGAAAGTCGGACCAAAAGTATAGACATCGCGGAATGACATGCAAAAAGGCTCGACGTGAAGTTGTCCTGAAACTGTCAGTGAGACATTCTTTCCAAAATAGCTATCTGGTTTGCTAAAATCGGGTGCCACACCAAATGTCTCCCCCGCTCCTTCAGCATCATTTGAAGTCAATATCGGTGTCTGAACATAGATAAATCCTTCCCCCTGAAAAAATTCATGAATCGCATATGAAAGAATAGATCTCACACGAAATACCGCTTTGAAAGTATTGGTTCGCGGTCTGAGATGAGGGATGGTTCTCAAAAATTCAAAAGAAGTTCTCTTCTTTTGCAAAGGAAAAGATTCTTCTACATCTCCTATCAATGTAACTTGATCGAGCAAAATTTCAAAAGGTTGTTTTGCCTCCGGAGTCAATCTCAGTTCTCCGATGATGTTTACCGCTGCTCCGAGTTTGATTTTTTCAACCATCTCAAAGTTATCGATATCTTTGGAATATACCAACTGAGCATTTTTAAAGCATGTCCCATCGTTAAAGGCGAGAAAGCCCATATTTCCCAAAAAGCGATTGCTTCTAATCCATCCGTCAATTTCAACTTTGACACCATCGACTAGATTGCTGTCCTTAATTGCGACTCCTTCGTACAATTCGCGTACAGTCATATATTTTTCCATATTCAAACTCCCTTTTATTGATTATAAATAAAATAAACTATTTAGTAAATAACTTACTCTCCTAACTCCTTTGAAGCCATAGGAGCAAAATCCAAGCTGTCTCTATGTCCTTTTTTATAGAGTTTATACCCTGTTTTAGCAATCATTGCTGCATTATCTGTCGTGCACCAAAGAGGTGGAATAACGATACTGTATTCATCTTTTCTTCGTTTCATTATCTCTTTGCGCAAATAGGAATTAGCAGAAACGCCGCCTCCCAAAACAATTTGTTTAACTTCATATTTCTCCGCCGCCTTGAACACTTTGTCGAGAAGCTGATCAACAAAAGCTTTTTCAACGGAGAAAGCATAGGATTTTATTAATTCCGGAGTAAGTTCATCCTTTTCTTTCAAAACCTTAATCTTGCGGGTTAATGATGATTTCAAGCCCGAGTACGACAAATTAAAGCCACTGGCATGAACCTTAGGTAGACGAATTACTGGAATATCCTGATCCTTAGTCAATTTGTCGATATTAACTCCTCCTGGATAAGGAAGACCGAGAGCTCGAGCTATCTTATCGAACGATTCACCAATAGCATCATCTAAGGTCTCGCCTATTATGTCAAATTGCATGTGGTCTTTCATCAACACTATTTCAGAATTACCACCTGAAACGACAACCGCTAGTTGAGGAAATTTAAACTCCCCTGTAAATTCATTAGCATAAATATGTCCAGCAAGGTGATGAACATTGATCAGAGGTATTTGATAAAAATTTGCGATAGTCTTCGCAGCTAAAACACCGACATGTAAGGCTCCAATCAAACCTGGGCCTCCAGTGACCGCTACAGCGCTCAAATCTTCAGGTTTAATTCCTGCTTTTTCAAAGCATTCTTTAAGAACATATCCAACATTTTCCAAATGCAAACGCGAAGCCACCTCTGGCATAACTCCACCATACTTTTGGTGTGTCGAAATTTGCGTCGATATAATATTGGATAATAAAACATCGCCATTTTTAATTATAGCGGCAGCTGTTTCATCGCAACTGGACTCTATTCCTAAGATATATTCATCTTTCATCGAACTACCTCCATAACATAGCATTTTGCGTCAATTCCATTCCCATAGTAATTTCTACGGAGATTATACTGCATAAATCCGACTTTTTCATATAGGCGAATCGCCGCAATATTTTCACTTTTCACTTCGAGAAATATTTTCTTGATTCCCTTGGTTTTAAGTTTTTCAAAACTGAATTGAATCAATTTTATCGCTATGTTTCTTCTTCTAAATTTTTCTCTTACCCCGATGTGATAGATTTCACCTTCATCACCGGCACAGCTGAGATAAATGTATCCTGCGATACTTTCTCCATATTTAGCTACGAAGACTGAAGCAACATCGCTGCGCAGGATTTCTCGGTAATTGCTGTAATTTTTATTTCCGAATATTTCGCGATCGAGCATATCTAGCTCCGTCGCATCCAAAGAACTAGCCTGGCTAAATTCAAGCATTGTGCCCTCTGAGATATACGGGTTTCATCGCTATCGGATTCTCCACTAAATCGAATGCACTTTCGTTATTCATCATCAGTTCGATAATATTTCCAACGATTACATCAAAGGCGAGAAGCTGGTTTTTCAACTGGTCAACCTGTCCGCTAGAAATGACAACCTTGGCATCGGGATGTTCGCGCATGAAAGTTTCAAGCTCGATACTCTCGATTCTTCCTTCTTTCTCTAAAAGATTTCCACCTTGGTAGAATCCAGCAAAATATGCGTTGTTTCTAGCATCTAATAAGCAAGCTGAAACATTCTCTTTTGCAGCTAAACTCAAGACTTTTAAAGACGTGATAAGATATATCTTCACCGCTGGCTTTAAAACTGCAAAAGTCTTCGCTATCGTGAGACCAATTCGTTCTCCGGTGTAAGAACCAGGGCCGGGAGTAAGATATATTTCATCAATTTGCGCAAATTTCAACCCTTCTTTATCCAACAACTTATTGATGAGCGGCAGAATTTGCTCCGCCGTATTTTTCCTGGCGTTCAAGGAAACTTGTCCCTTGATTTCTCCGTCAACTTTCAACCCCAATCCGAGCAAACCGGTCGAAGTATCGATAAATAATTTAATCATTTCTAATAACCTCGTTAATTTCTATCGCTCTGTCGGAATTGTCGAGAACATTTACACGTATTTCGTAATAGTGCTTGTACTGAGCGATTATCGGCGCAATAAACTTTGGCCATTCGACAAAGGAAATCCCATCTTTTTCGCCGAGCGCTTCCTCGAGACCAATATCAGAAATAGAATCGGGGTCCTCTAAGCGATAAGCATCAATATGGTACAATTTTAACTTTTCGCCCTGGTATACTTTCATGATATTGAAGGTTGGAGAATTAACAATTTGCTTGATTCCTAACCCTAGAGCCAAACCCTTAGCAAAAGCTGTTTTACCTGCTCCTAAATCTCCGTTTGCCAAAATAATACTCCCGGGTTCAAGCCCGCGAGCAAAGGCCTTAGCTATAATTTGTGTTTCGTGAGCAGAGTGAGATACGAACCTCATATAATTATTCCCCTCTATGTTTGTAGTAATACTTATCATTTATGCGATTCAAATAATCGTTGTACATACGAAAATTAATTTCATCATCGAATGGATATTCAGCATTTTTGAGCTGAATTTCCACTTCCTTAAGAGTCAACTCGATAACTTTTTTCAATTTATCAGGATAGCCATAATTTCTAGAATAGCGGTGATATTCACCCCAATCAAGTTCCTTCACATTTCCACGAGCATCCTTTTTCAAATCTAAATCATAGTCGATAAATTGAAAAGTATCTAGACTAGTTCGAATTGTCGGCGAAGCAATATTGACATAGTATTCAATAACGCTGTTGGAAATAAACATTACAATGATATTGAAAAACCGCTTTTTAGAAAGAATATAGATCGATCCTTCTGGTGCACGCCATTCTCTCCCATCGTGTTCAATCACCTTTGCTCTCGTCGCTGCTAAGTAATAGAACTCTTTGTCTTCTTTTAAGAAGTTCGTATGGGACCACATGCGATGGGATGAGCCGTCGTGCTTATATGACTTAATCTGTGTTTTTAACATTACTTGCTTAGGCAGTCAACAAGATCTAACACGCGACGAACATCATTCTTATATGTTTCGAAAGGTTTGCCTTCAACAGGTTTTTGCATTGGTATCTCCATGACGGATTCGTTGTAGTTCAAGCAAACTTTCAAACCTTTGGTATTGAATGAAATCATGACATTTTCCAAAGAGGCGTTTGGTGAAAAACCATTTAATACCTCTATGAGCTTTTCATTGTCAAACAACTTTTGAACTCTTTCTTCATTTTTACCCCAGCAAAAGTATGCAGCATTTAGATCGGAAATAGTAATTTCTTTGTATCCATCTAAATATGTGGGGAGACAAGCATTGGGACCGCGAAGCAAAAGAATAAATGACTCTTCATCATCGGCTTTAACCGGAAGAGAAAAATATTTACCGAATATTCCGAAAGATTCAGAAGGTGTTTTGATGTTTTTCTTCTTTGCAGCAGGTGCAGCCTGATTTGAAGAACCATCCTCGAGTTTATCGAGAGGCTTTTGATAAGGGATTCTCACCGCAAGTTCAGAAACGTGAATAGGTTTATTCTGATACAATCCTTTGACGATATTGCGCGAATTGAAGTTGTTAATAGTATCAAAGTAATGAGCATCAACAATATCTTCGAGCTTTGCTTTTCCTTTAGGAGAGACTTTCATTTGTGTCAATCCAGTTTGGTCAAAAACATACTGATCAACGCCAAAGATAACATCTTTGACATAGTTATCGACCGAGCTGTAAATCTTTTTTCTTCCACGAGAGGAAAAGACAAATGAAGCGATGATAACCACGAGAGCTAAACCAAAGATAACGTAAGATATCCAGGCTAAGGAAGAATCAAGAGTTGTGTTTAAAACAAATCCCAAAATGAGGAGACCAACACTTATAATCATCGTTACAGTCGAAGAGCGTCTTGAACTCTTCATGATGTCGTCAAAAGTCTTTCTCTTTTCATTCACGTAGTTTTCACAGACAAAGTCTTCTGGACATTCAGGCAAATCGATAAACTCATCATTCGTTTCCGGCGAATCTTTTTGCGAATTGTCCGTCGACATTTTTTGTTCAATTTCTACATTTTCTACAGGTGTATTGCTATTCAATGCATCAGTATTTTTAGTATCAAGTTCTTTTTCTTTGTTCACTTTTGTTTTTTGGTTTTTTTCAGCCATAATAAACTCCTTGCCTATTTACTAAAGTAAATACATTATAAAGTATTATAGCATGTTCCCCATAAATTGATTAAATAAAAGTGCACTTTTTACTGACATTTTTATGTGGAATTTAGATGGTCGCACCAAAAAATGATTTGCCTCTTTAAAAGCAAATCATTCTCTTTCCAATTTATAACAATTTTACAAACTCCAAGTATTTGCAAACTTAATTCGAGCTTTCTCACCTCTCATAGCCTGCAAAGTCCGCAAAACTCTATTGATATGATTTTCCAAATAGGAAGAAATCTCCTGTTGATGAGTGATGAACGCAGCGACAACATTGCCATCCAACTTTCCATCTTTAACCATGTTTTCAAGTTCCTCAATGGTCTTTTCCATAGGATAGGCATCTTTGTACGAGCGATGAGCCATCAAGGCCGAAGCAATGTCCGCAACGGCAATTATTCGCTTGTTGATATCGAGTTCATCCCCCTTTAATCCTCGCGGATATCCCGATCCATCTAGACGTTCGTGATGCGAGTAGGCAATATCGATAACTTGTGGATCTTTGATACATCCTTCGAGTATTTCTTTGGTGTATTCGTCGTGCTTTCTCATAATCATTTGTTCTTCTTTTGTCAACTTTCCTGGCTTCTTTAAAATCGAATGATCAATTCTCGCTTTTCCCATATCTCCAAATAATCCAGCTGTATAGATAATGCTCAGCTGATGTAAATCGAGATTCATGTATCTTCCAAGCAAGTAACATAGGCTAGCTGTCATCCTCGCGTGAAACATCGTCTCAGTATCAAAAAATTCGAAGCAGTAAGTTGCCATAAAGAGATAATTTCTCACTACATCACGCCGGAAGTACATCCCCGCAAGATACTTGTCGATGGTCTCGCGACACTTATCGGTCTTTAAATTATCTAAAAATGTAGTTTCCTTAATTAAGGAAATCATATCATTGACATCATTTTCGTAAAACATCGTTCCCGAATTGCTTCGGAGAAGTTCAATTGTCCGCTCGCGAGGCACACTGTTCATTTCTACGACATCAATTCTATCGCATATGTGAAGTTTAACCCCGAGTTTATAATATTTATTGATCTGTTCGCGGTCAGCTCGTCCGTGGTGAAACAAAACAATTTCGGAATACTTTTTCAGCGGTGAAAAGTACTTTAAAAAAAGATAGCTAGACAGTGCGTGGTCATAGGTGTTCTTTGGATTGAAAGACTTGAACTCACTCCCTTCGCTCTCATCTGACCAAACCATTCCAATATCGTGAAACAGAGCGGCAAACACTAAATTTCTCGTCGTCGTCGTATCGAGTTTTTGCTTTTTAGCAAGCGTGAGAGCAATGTAAGCTACTCGTTCACCATGCTCGAGGACCTTTCGGTCAATTTCCATGAAAATATTCTTGATGATTTGCCAAGTATCGGAAATGCTAAATAGCGATTTGAATTCATCGTACTCATCCTTAGAAAAATCTCTAATCATTGTTTTTCTCCTCTATCGGTATTTTGATTTCCTCAATTTGTCTCAGTTTTCTATTCATAGCACGAGTTCTAACTCCAACGAGTTTTTCCATGCTCTTTCCAGCTTTATCGATCTGTTCTTGCGCCTTATTAAGGACGGTCTCAAATGTTCCAAATTCCTTTTGTACATCGCGTAAAACATCGTAAATTTTCGCCGAGTTCTTTTGCAGTGCCAAAGTTTTAAATCCCATGGACAAGGAATTAAGCAAGGCGGACATAGTTGAAGGGCCGCTGATAACAATGTGATATTGATTTTGAATATCTCTGACAATATCGAAATTCATCACCTCTGAATACAGAGATTCGAAAGGAAGGAACAAGATAGCAAAGTCAGTCGTGTTAGGAGAATCGATATACTTTGTCGAGATGTCTTTTGCTTCCTTTTTAATTTCGCTTTTCAAAGCCTGTCGCGCCTGTTTTATCTTAATGGAATCACCAGAATCATAGGCATTTTGTAAGTCTTGATATTTGTTTAACGGGAATTTTGAATCGATTGGAAGCAGTACTTTTTCATCCGTCTTTCCTGGAAGAATAACGGCATACTCGACAGGATCACGCGATCCTTTTTTAGTCACGACATTGGTCAAATATTGATTTTCCGTGAGAATGTCTGACAAAATATTTCCCAATTGCGCTTCGCCAAATATTCCCTTTGTTTTAACATTGTTGAGAACGTTGTTTAAACTTCCAACTTTCTCGGACACATCCTGCATCTTGTCAACAACACTTATGACCTTAGTAAGGCCGTCACTTACTTCCTTGAAGGAAGCAGTTATTCTATCGTTCAAGGTCTTCTGTAATTTTTCATCGACAACATTGCGCATTTGATCCAGCTTCTTTGAGTTTTCATTTGTCAAATTCGTCAGCTGATTATTGATAGCTTTGCGCATATTGTCCAGCTGTGTTTCCGTCAACTTGTTTGTCTGGCTAATTTGTTCCTTCATGTTTCCTATCGACTTATTTACCTGTTCATTTAGAGAACTGATTGAATTTTTCAAAGAAGCATTCAAAGTGTCGAAGGACAATTTCAAAGTTGAAGAAAGAGCCGATATAGAATTATTTATCGAAGAGTTGATTACCGAAGAGTAATCCCGCGATTCTTCATTGGATTTTTTTGTCAATTTAAAAATAATATCAAGCAAGTAAAAAGCAATAACATACCTGCTATTCCGAAAATAAGTATCAATATTTCTTCTGTAGTCATTTCCCACCTCTTTCATTTGATAAATGTTTTTTTATATACATTTACATTGTATCAAATAATCATAAATTGTGTGAATTAATAACGC
Source organism: Bacilli bacterium (assembly GCA_041669865.1). Lineage (GTDB taxonomy): Bacteria > Bacillota_I > Bacilli_A > RFN20 > CAG-288 > Scatoplasma. Next base: position 29,248 of record JBAYAI010000003.1, read on the forward strand.
AATAGATGACTTTACAAAAGTGTGGCTCTTATTCATGCATCATATCTATCTTTTACCTTAAAATCCACTTGAGAATTGATACAAAACTGATAAACTTTCTTCA
>JBAYAI010000004.1:0-28895 GCA_041669865.1 Bacilli bacterium
ATGAGAATTATCAAAATATAGCTATTCACGGATATGGGTCAGAGCCTATTCCTACCGCACTACCAAAGTTGAAGACGCTGTATCCGGATAAGAACATTTACATGACGGAAATAACCGAATACGAACATGACTCTACTTTCTCAAACGATATCATGTATGCCGCAAATAACACATGCATCGTTCCTTACAATCTTGGGTTATCTGGGACTGTTTATTGGAATTTAGTACTAGATAGTCAAGGTGAGCCAAATCTCGGACAATATTCTACTTGTTATGGGATTGTTAATATGGATTTTGAAGATGATGGAAGTATTTCCTACTCTAGAAATTCTGCATACTACGCTTTATCGCATGTATCTAAAGGATTGAACATATCTGATGACAACACTGTAAGCGCTTTAAGAATCACTACCAACAATGATTACTTACAGGGTGCTGCATTTAGAAATCAAAGTGATTTGTATGAACTTTCTTTGGTGAATACTAGCGATAATAAAATTGGCTTTGAAGTTGATTTTGAAGATTATTCTTTCAGTTATCAAATTGAGGGAAATACGTTAATTACTTTCACATTTTAAGGAGAAAAACAAAATGAAAAAAATTAAAACATTCTTTCCGTTATTAGTACTATCTTTCGCACTTACCTCATGTGGTAATACTACAACTTCGCTGAGCGAAAATTCTTCGATTATAGAGAATTCGATATCTGATACGACCTCGGAGGATGATACATCAGAAATCACATCGGAAGAGGTTACATCTGAGGAAATAACATCAATTGAAGAGACTAGTGAAATTTCTTCTTCATCCGAAATAGTTGAAGTGGATACTTTTGATGTTATAGATGCCAGCTTAGAAGCTGAGGATGGTAGAGCATATTTTAACATTAGCGGTCATTACAACATTGAATTAACAGTAAATAATCCAAAAATTTATGTGAGAAATGGTGATGATGGAGAATCATCATTTTCAGCATCTATTACTTGTGATTCGACAACTGGTACCTACAGTGCTAGAGTCGATCTTACAGATATGACAAACTCATCTTGGCACGATATAAAAATATTCTTAGATGAAGATGCTGAAGCGACAGGTGAAGTAAAAAAATCAACGTTACCCGAAGGCATCTATGACCAAACGGTTACAATTGATTATCCCGGCATCGACAATATGACTAAAACATTTGGTTTTGCCGAATGGGATGACAATTTAAAAATATACGTTGAAAGTAAAGATCTACTCGAGACCAGTTTCGAAGACATGAAACTAGTGGTTGAAGATGAAAAAGTATTTTTCCAATTGAGCGGAATAAATTCACATGAGAATGGAAAGTTGCTTTTGATAGATGGTGATACCACATATGAATATTTAGATACAGATTCTGTATTTGTGTACGATGAAGAATATAATTTTGTCGTAACTATCGATGTCACTGACATTCTCAAGGACGGTGGGAAATTTGACATTAAATTTGCCTACACTGATTCTGCTGGAAGTGATCAACAAATAGAAGCTACGAATAGAACTTTCGTTGAAGAGCCTGAAATGAAGGGAGTTAGTCTCAACGGCGTTAACTATGTGTTTAGGGTAGATACCTGGGAAGATAATAAATATTATAAACTCGCGAGTAATACCGATGGATTTAGCGTCGATACCATTAAACTTTCCGAAACAGATGGCAAAGTAAACATGCTTCTACAAGGAGTCGTAAATTCTAATGCAAAAACTGATAATCTAAATGTTACTTTGTCAGGAACAGATTTGACTTTAGTTGATGAAAATCAAACTTTAGATGATAACAATTACTATATCGCTAACTTTGATGTTACTGATGTTCCTCTTTATTCGGAAATATCTGAGTGCGATGATAAAGGAGCCGTTAAAGTTAGAAACGGAACTGATGATTTGAATAGTATTTGGACAGGAGATTGGTCTCATAGAAACGACATTACAGAAGTTTCAACAGATTCATTTAACTATTTGTTGGAAGGCGTTTTATGGGGGCAGTTGGCTCTCAAAAAAACAGTTTTAGATTAATATTTATAAATATATTTATAATATGAAAGGGAAGAAAAGATGAAAAAAAATAGATTATTATTTGCGCTCATTTTAATGGCTTCAAGCGCTGCTGGACTAACCAGTTGTGGAGATGAAACCACCACCAGTGAAGAGATATCATCAGCAGTCTCTCTACCTTCTTACAAGTTGAGAAATATTACGATTGATGTAACTGATGATTTCACTTACGACATCTCATTTAAACCAACGAAAACAGTTGAGGAAGATGTGAAATTCTACATTTCTTCAAACTCTACTTACAACTCGACAGATGAAGAGATTGAAATTAGTTTAGAAGATGGTGTCTATTCCTTTAATTATAGTGAAAAATCCAACGATTTTTATATACTTATGGTCGGTGGAGAAAATAATGATGTTTATGCTAAGCAAAATATTGTTATTCCTACTTTCAATTTAAATGTTTCCGACGGAACGGGCGACAATGAAGGATACGATATTTTAACATTTTCATATCTCAATAACGGATACGGAAGCGATACTTTCTTCGATGATGAAGGCGTGAATATTTATCGTTCATCATCTTCGGATTTCGATGAATCTTCAGCTACACTTGTCGAGGAGAACGTCACTATTTCCGATGAGTTTGACATCGAATCAGCAGAGGGAGAGAATTACTATTTTATCCAAGCTTCGACCAACGGTGGAATAGCTACTTTTACTTCGCAAGCATTTGAGAAAAATGTTGCTTTCGGATCGGATTTAGTTTCAGTTACAAGTGCACAAATAACTTTAGATGATTCGATATATCTTAATCTTGAAGGAACTTATGCTTCTTCTATCTCTTTGGAAAATGCAGGATTGAGTTTATTATCCAGTGAGGACAATACCTTGGAATATGCTCCTATTACTCTAGGAAGCGACAGTGTATTTACCGCCTCATTTGATCTATCCCAACTTTCGATTGCAGATACTACTTACAACGCATATATCCAGTTTGGAGCAGGAATCTTTTATGAAATTCCTTACGATGTAGCAGGCGAAAACGACAGTGCAAAAACTGTTTATAATAACAAGATTTATGGATTTTCAAATGATGACGACTTGCTTGGAATAAGTTATCAAGATAAGGGTGCAGTCAATGTTTTCTCAGCAAAATTTGACGTCGAAGATGACACTCCGTATTTTGTAGCAAGTGGAATGTATGATGAAACACTATTCTCAGATGGATCTGAAGGAGTGATTTACAATCCTATTTTACTTATAAATAACGACCAAGATGGCACTGTTGACAACAATGAGTATTCATTAACTCTAGATGAAGAGAACAAAACATTTGAGGTTAAAGCAGATCTTTCTTCAATGAGTAAACTCGGCTCTTGGTACAATGTTAAGTTGTATTTTAACACAACTCTTACAACTGATGAGAATGGCGATGAAACATATTTGTATGATGCGACATACGAGTTTGCGGAAAGTGATTGCTACGATATGGATTCGACTATTATCGATCCAGTTTCATTCTACCAGTACGGTTTCCAATCTTATGCCGGATTCTTGAAAATCTATTATACCGACGCTTCTAGCGAAGTGACTAGTTGGAATTATATCAAAAAAGACGGTGAAATGTATTTGAGACTTGAAGGTACATATAGAAGAGGAAATGAATCAGTATTTGATGTTACATGGGGAGATGAACATTATTATGGAGATGTTATCCCTGATGAAGAAACATATGAATTTACGACAGACATCAATGTAAATGATATTCAAGCTGGAGTAAACTACAGTGTTTACTGGAGATATGCTTCCGGTGGCTCAGATGAAGTAACAAATAAATACTTTGACAAACCTAATGCAGTCGCTGCTTCAAATGACGGTTATATATACTGCGTAAAGGAAGAGTCGTGGGAAGAAAATAGATACTATAAAGTCTATAAAGACCAAGATGCTACGAAGGCGAATGAAGTTGCTTTCCAAACAAGCGAAGAAGGCAATCCCGAATTTGTCATTTCTGGCGCGGTTAACAGCGAAATCGGCGACAAAGATTTATATCTTAAATTTGAAGTGCTAGATTCACCAGAAACGGCTTTCTACAGCGAAGTCAACGTTGATTCAGATTATAATTTCTCAACCGCGACTGACATTTCTTCAATCACAGAAAAAGACGAATTTTACGAAGTAACATTGGTTGAACAGGTTGATGGAGATTATGTAGATATTGCAAGTGGTGCCAATGATTATTGCGCTTTCTACAATGAATATCTACCTTCTGATTTTGCTGAAAATAAACTCGTGACAGAAAATGGAACTTACAAGGTAAATACTCACTCTGGCGAAGATAACCTTTGGTCTTTGTATATTTATTTTGAGTAATAACATTTGATGTAATAAATATTACAGGAGTACTTATTTAAGTACTCCTGGATTTTTGAAAAGAGAAAGGAAAAAAATGAAACACAAAATTTTACATACGTGCATATTTACAATAGCATCAGGAATATTAATCGCTGCCAACTGTGTAGCTAATTATTTCTCTTATCAAATAACGGAAATTTTGGAACCATCTACAACTATTGTTGCTGGAGATTCCGATTCTAGAACTGTAAGTGAAGATATCGCTGAAGAGGGTGCGGTTTTATTAAAAAATGACGCAAATATTTTACCCTTTGGCAATATCGAAAAGATCAATTTATTTGGCTATGCTTCAACAGCATCTGTTTATGGTGGCTCAGGATCAGGAGCGGTTAATACCGATGCTTGCACTACGTTAATACAAGCCCTGGAAAATGGGGGAATACAAAATAATGACGATCTTACGGATATGTATAAGTCTTGGGCTTCCGATAACGGACTTCCCAGCGATGGAAGTAGGAAAGATACACCCATCTATAACACGGACTGGTCGTTAGAAGAACCGACAATTAGTAGCAGTATATTTAGAGCAACTAATTTGGATTCATGTCATGATTTTAGCGAATATGCTATTTTTACATTGGCGAGAGTCAGTGGTGAAGGAACGGACCTTCCAAAGGGAGAAAACGGAGATGGGACTTCCGATTATCTCGCTTTAACCGATACGGAAAAGAAAGATATCGAACGCTTAGTTGAGGAATTTGGAGATAAACTAATCGTTCTTGAAAATAGCGCAAATCCGATAGAGATTGCTCCTCTAAATGATTTAGGTGTTTCCACAATTGTATATTTGCCAGCTCCGGGTCAATATGGTTTTAACAGTTTAGTGAATTTGATGATCGGTCAAAATTACGACGGTGAAGATATTTCTTTCAGCGGAAGGTTATCCTCTTTATATGAAGTTGATCACTCTACGAGTCCGTCTTATTACACCAGTGGTAACTTAGGTACTCACAATTATACAGGTGGTTCTTCCAAAGCGTACGTAGATTATCAGGAAAACATTTATGTTGGTTATCGCTATTACGAAACTCGCGCTTTGACCGAAGGAGAAGAATGGTACGATGAAAATGTCCTCTATCCATTTGGATATGGTCTCAGCTATACAAAATTTGAGCAAAAGATAGACAGTATCTCAACAGCGAGACTTGATGAAGACACGGAAACTGGTGATCAAATCACGGTTACGATTGAAGTGACTAACACAGGAGATGTTGCCGGAAAAGATGCTGTCCAATTATATGTTTCAAAACCTTATGAAGAAGGTGGGATTGAAAAGAGCGCAGTTGATTTGCTCGATTATGGTAAGACTGAATCGCTTGAACCCGGCGAATCGACCAAAGTTGTTCTTGAATTTACTGCTAAAGATTTAGCTTCATTTGATTACAATGATAAAAATGAAAATGGTTTTTCTGGATATGAAATTGAGAAGGGGAATTACACTATCTCGCTCCGAAACAATTCTCATGATGTAATTTACGCTGATGGAGATATCCAGGAGAAGACAATTTCAGTTGGCTCGGATATAAAATTAACCAAAGATGAAGTCACAGGAAATGAAATAAAAACATTGTTCGATTTTGCTAACGGCAGTGATCAAAACATCGATTATTTAACTAGAACTGAATGGAATATTTCAGAGTATTCAAATTCAAACCGCGAAGCAACTGATTCAGTAATTGATAATGATGTTTCAGAACTTAAAAGCAGCGCTTTTGACAACGACGATGTGTACGGAGACGTTATGCCGACTACCGAGGCTAATACCAATTATGAATTAAAGTGGAATTATACCGAAGAAGAGATTTTAGCCAACGAAGAAGCGCCCGATTTGGATTCTACGGGATCAAATTACAGCGAAGCTAAAAAGACTTTGATCGAATGGGATGAAGAAGATTACGATAGTGAAAACTGGGATAAGTTATTGGATCAAATGTCAGTCGATGATTATAAAACTCTTATTTCTGGTGGTGGTTATCAAACTGCTGAAATTAAGTCAATCAATAAAAGTTTGACCAAAGATGTCGATGGACCTCAAGGCTTGAAGTTAGATCAGGGAGGTGTTGGAACAAACTCTAGTTATGGTACGGCCTATCCCTGCGAAGTTATGGTTGCTCAAACCTACAATAAAAGTTTAGCCTACACATACGGACTATCTATCGGTCAAGAAGGTGTAGACAGCAAAATCAGCGGATGGTATGGTCCTGCGATGAATTTGCATAGAAATGCATACGTAGGTAGATATTACGAATATTTAAGCGAAGACCCAATTATCTCTGGATATCAAGCTGCTTACATGATCAAAGGAAGCTTAGAAAAAGGTATGAGACCTTACATGAAACACTTCGCCTTGAACGAGCAAGAAGAAAATCGTGATGATATTGTTACTTGGTGCAATGAACAAGCGATGAGAGAATTATATTTAAAGCCGTTTGAGTACAGTGTTAAATTAGGAAAAGTTAATTGTGTAATGTCCTCATTTAATGACATTGGTCCTATTTGGGCTGGTGCTTGTAAACCTTTACTTACTGATTTATTAAGAACAGAATGGGGTTTTGAAGGTATGGTCTTATCTGATTACTATGCTAGTTGGATGCCCACCGACGCTGCTATTCGCGCGGGACATGACATCATGTTATCACCTACTCAAAACACAAATTTAACTTTGAATTCCAACAATGTTGGACAAGTTGTAGCTGCGAGAAATGCTTGCAAAAATATCTTATTTGCAGTTTCTCACTCGGTATCTAATATCGAGATTGAATCGAGAACTGGTCTTGCAGAATGGCAAATTTGGGGCATAGTAGCTGATTCAACTGTTGGAATTGGATTAGTTACATACTTCTTCTTTATCTGGTTCGACCCGCGAGAAAGAAAAGCTAGAAAAAAGAAAAAAGAAACGAATTAATAATTAAATAAGTCAAGTGAGATAAATTCATCTTGCTTGACTTTTTTTGATGTTTAATAAAGTTAAAAGTCCAAGAAAAAAGAAATCAACAAATCGTTTTTTTCAATACTTTTCAAGCCAAAAAACCACTATATTGCTAAAAAGTGGCAGTTTTGTGTAAAAAAAGTGCTTTTTTATTTACAAAAACGCTACAAGTGTTAAATAAATAGAAAAAAATTGAAAATTAAGAATATTTTTGACAATATTTGTATACAACACATGATTTATAACATATAATTTTAGTACAGCCATTAAAAGGGCTGTATGGAGGAATAATTTTTTATGAAGAAAAACTTTTTATTCGTTGCTGCTTTAGTTTTAGCTGCCGGTTCACTCGCATCTTGCGGTGATACATCAACCGTTGATACTGTTGAAGGAACCGCTTCCGCATATGGCTTGGTTGATGGTGTCTGTGTTTCAGAAACCACTATTGTTGTCGAAGATTCTTTAACCACTTCAGTTTCAATTGATGAAACCTACACTCCTGGTGATTGGGCTTCAATCGACTCACAAGAAGTTGATGGACAAGATGTTGACGTAATTGCATTCTCTTATGATAAATATGGCACAACTTACAATGTTGAGATGGCCAAATATATCAAAGTTGGTGACAAAGTATTCACTGGTACTAAATTAGATGAAGCAGACGCTAACTCTCAATGGGTTGTGTATTCCAATGACGAAATCACAAATCTATTTACCTACATCACTGAAAATCCTGAATGGTATTTCACTCAAATGAAAGAAGGTAACGCCTCAATCGTAAAAGATGCAGAAGGTACAGCTTTTGATACTCCTTATACTTTAGGAACTGTCACAAATTATACTACCAACTTCAAAGCGGATGAAGCTAACACTTATTGGGCAGGTTGGAAAGAAAACATTGCCAAGATCGAAACGGCTTTGACTGGCTTAGATCTTTCTACCAAACCTGAAGTCACTTATGATGAAGAAGCAAATGAATTCTCATTTGGTGGAGTTGCAACCGGCTCTACATTAACTTCAACTGAAACATATGTCGATCAAGCAGTCGCTGCTTGGGCAACATTATAATTCAATTCTATAAAAAGCAAACAAAAAACGAAGGAAGTAATTCCTTCGTTTTTTCATGCCTGTCTATTACATTTAATAATTTTTAGCTAGTGCAATGATCTGATTTATATTCGCAAGAATCTTGTAATCTTCCTTGGATTTTATAATCAAAGTTGGAGCTTTTGTTACGTTATATAGCTCTACCATATCCTGATTTGTAGCAGCATCAATTGTCTTAAATGAAATTCCATTTTCGAGAAGTAATTCCTTTATCATTTTGCAATTCGAGCAAGTGGGTGTGGTAAACAGTAAGTATTCGTATGTTTTTGAATTAACATTGAGTTCTTCCTGCGTTTCTTGATTATCAGGGTGAGTGGATGTTACTTGGCAGTTTGCCTCGAGATGTTGATTGCTTTCATCCATATTTGGAGTATAGACTTTTCTTGTTCTAAATTCTTGAGCTTTACCTTTATTCCAGTTTGCAACCGGGCGATAATAACCAGTGATTCTAGAATATACCTCAGTTTCTTTTCCACAAATTGGACACTTTGGTTCTTCCCCAGCTATATATCCGTGGTCGGGGCAGACTGAATAGGTAGGAGAAATTGTATAGTAGGGCAATTTGTAATTATAGGCGATTTTCTTTACTAACAAAGCTGCTGCTTTCCAAGATGGTAACTTTTCACCGAGGAAGGTGTGGAAAACAGTTCCGGAAGTGTAAAGGGTTTGGAATTTATCCTGTATGTCGAGAGCGGAGAACACATCATCAGTGTAATCGACTGGCAAGTTAGATGAGTTTGTGTAATAAGGCGCTTCTCTTGTTCCTGCACAGATGATATTTGGATATCTTTCACGATCGTGAAGTGCAAGACGATAAGAACTACTTTCCGCAGGAGTCGCTTCTAAGTTGTACAAATCGCCATATTGTTCCTGGTATTTAACCAAGCGATCTCTCATGTGATTTAATACTTTGACTGAGAAGTCTTGAGCAACCTCATTTGTCAAATCTTTTCTAATCCAATTTGCATTTAGGGCCGCTTCATTCATTCCAACTAAACCGATTGTTGAAAAGTGGTTGTTGAAAGTCCCTAAGTAATGCTTGGTATATGGATATAAGCCATCTTCCAAAAGTTTAGAGATAACATTTCTTTTTATTTTCAATGATCTAGCAGATATATCCATTACGTGATCTAGGCGCTTGAAGAAATCTTCTTCATCGGAAGCAAGATATGCGATGTGTGGAAGATTGATGGTAACGACACCAATTGATCCAGTGGATTCACCTGAACCAAAGAAGCCTCCAGATTTCTTTCTAAGTTCTCTCAAGTCTAATCTCAAGCGGCAGCACATTGATCTAACGTCGCTTGGAGCCATGTCAGAATTGATGTAATTTGAGAAATAAGGAGTTCCGTACTTAGCGGTCATTTCAAATAGCAATTTATTATTTTCTGTTTCTGACCAATCAAAATCTTTAGTTATTGAGTAAGTAGGGATTGGATATTGGAAGCCTCTTCCATCCGAATCACCTTCAATGAAAGTTTCGATGAAGGCTTTATTGATCATATCCATTTCCTTTTTGCAATCTTTGTATTTAAAGTCGGTTAACTTTCCACCAACAATACAGTATTGATCCGCGAGGTCATCAGGTACAGTCCAATCGAGAGTGATATTTGAAAAAGGTGCTTGAGTTCCCCATCTTGATGGAATGTTGACACCGAATATAAATGATTCAATACACTTTTTAGTTTGCTCATATGTCAAATTATCAGCTTTGACAAATGGTGCTAAATATGTGTCGAACGATGAGAAAGCTTGTGCTCCAGCCCATTCATTTTGCATTATTCCTAAGAAGTTAACCATTTGGTTGCACAACACAGACAAGTGCTTTGCAGGAGCGGAAGTGATCTTTCCTCTTATTCCACCTAATCCTTCTTGAATTAATTGTTTCAGCGACCAACCAGCGCAGTATCCAGAAAGCATGGATAAATCGTGAATGTGGATGAGAGCGTTGCGGTGTGCGTTGGCGATTTCCTCATCGTATATTTCTGATAACCAGTAGTTTGCAGTAATAGCTCCAGAGTTAGATAAAATTAATCCGCCGATGGAATATGTGACAGTGGAATTTTCCTTAACTCTCCAGTCTAAATTTTTGACGTAACTATCAACAAGTTTTTTATAATCTAAAACCGTCTTTTTCATCTCTCTAAGGTTTTCGTGATTTTTTCTATATAATATGTAGCTCTTAGCTACATCAACAAATCCAGCTTTAGATAATACACTTTCTACCGAATCTTGGATGTCTTCGACGAAAATGAGTCCTTTTTTTATCTTTGGTTCAAAATCGGATGTGACTTGTAATGCCAACAGTCTAATTTGTGATTGATTGTAGTCGCGATTAACTGATTCAAAAGCCTTAATCATAGCTTTGCAAATTCTATCGATGTCGAATTCAACGATTTCTCCATCTCTTCTCTTTACTTGATACATATAATTCCCCTTCCTTTTTCTTATTTGATTATTTATCAATTAAACTCCGCGAAGCTCGCATTCAACTCCGGCTGAGTTTACCTCACTTTTAAAAAGCAACAAAGTAGCTTTATCAAATCCGTGCAGCCCGCTCTTGATAACTGATCCGGAATCGATAAAATTCTGAATAAAATATCTCTTTGTTCCCTTTAGAACTTTGGCAATCTCTCGGAAATCATTAACAGTTAAATATTCTTTGATTGCCGTTGTTCTAAATTCATAGTCTATTCCACTATTTTTGATGATATCAATTGAGCGTTTAATGCGTTCTATGTCGATTGTTTTTCTTCCTACTGTCTCCGGATACTTCGAAAATGAATTTTTAATATCCATAGCGACGTAATCTAACAAATCTTCATCGATCAATTCCTTGAGTTTATCTGGTGAGTAACCGTTTGTGTCTAATTTCACTTTGTATCCAAGGGATCTAACATCCTTTATAAAATCTTTGAGATCCGCCTGAACTAATGGTTCACCACCTGTAATACAAACTCCATCAATCTTTCCTCTTCTATTCTTTAAGAAGTCAAGAATTTCTTTCGTGGGAATTAAGCCCGCTCTTTTTTCGTTCAATAGAACGAGAGAAGAGTTGTGACAAAAAGGACAGGTAAAGTTACAACCACGAGTGAAAATAGTACACGCTAGTTCCCCCGGATAATCTAGTAATGTAAGTTTTTGTAGACCTGAAATCTCCATAATTGCCCTAACCCTTTCCAACAATTAATTTATAAAAGTGTATACATAGAGTAGCAGTAAAACTGGGTAAAATCAAACTAAAAATTCTAAAAAAACACAATGAAAATCGGCGTTTTTCTTGGAAACGCCCCTTAGTAGTTTTTTAGTATTATTATCTTGTTCAAATGCACTTTTTGAAGGGATTGTCCAATTTAGTTAGAATAACTAAACAGCAAAGCAGTGAAATGCTAATACAACTTTAACCACGCATAGAGTTGTAATATTAAAAAGATGAAATTTCAGAAGATAAGAATATCTAAATAAAAATTTAAAAAATATTTTTAGTGAAAACAATTTTCAAGCTGTTTCAATAAACATGAAAAGAAAGTTGTCAAAAATGTGGACAACTTGTGGATAACTTGTGGATAAATAATTTCAATTTATATAGTAATAACTTGTTTTTTTAATATACACGAAAGGTGAAGAAAAGAAAAGACAAATTTCTAAATATATTATTTTATTAAAATTGAACAGTCCTCATATCTAGATCGCTAGGAGAGTACCTATAAGTTTTATTATGCAAAACATAATCAAGGGTTTTAATGCTAAAAGGGAATGGATTTGAAGTTTATAATCTATTAAATTTTTTGAAGATTTGATGCCGTCCGCTCTTTTTAAAAATAGCGATTCGCAAGTCTATGAAAAAATTTGGTAGAGAAAAAATAAGAAAAAAATAAATTATGACACGATAATAATACTATATTATTGTATTCATCCTATTATTAATACTATACTAATAGTAGTAAAATATATTGCAATCGTATTGAGGAGACTAAAAAATGAATAATCCAATAACCGGTGCACATCTCATTGATGAGAATATGCACGAACTAATTAATCACGGGAAACCAGAGTTTCCGGTAGCCTTTTATGGCGATGGATATAAATATTTGGGAAGCCGTTCTTACTATGCTCATTGGCACAATGAAATCGAAGTTACAATTGCTATCAAAGGCGATATAGCTATCTCATGCAACGATTCGACAATATTGGTTAAAGAGGGAGATGCAATATTGATTAATTCCAATATCTTGCACTGCATTCTTCACGACAACTATCCCAAATCAATCGTACAAACGATAGTTTTTAATCCTGTTATTATATATGGCTATCACACCTCCGACATCGAGAGACTTTACGTTCTCCCAATCATCAACAGTGACCGCGATTACTACTATCTCAAGGATACGAAAAAAGAAGGCAATTGGGGTAAAAAGTGCATCGATGCATTTTTAAATGCAATTCGTTTTAATATTTCCAAAAAGGATGGATATGAACTGGGAATAAAGATCATGCTTATGGACGCTTGGTATATCCTTTATAGAAACGTTCCCAAATCCGAAGTTGTTGGAAACACCTTTTCTGCAAAGGTACTGCTTGTTAAGAATGCTATTAACTTTATTCATAAGAATTATATGAACGAGATTACTCTAGATGACATATCGAGAAATTCGCTTCTTTCGAAGTCAGAACTGTGTAAGCTATTTAAAAAATATGTCAATCAATCGCCAATTCAATATCTATTGCGTCACCGGATTTCGAATGCTTGCTACTACCTTTCGTATTCGGACAAACCTGTGACAGAAATCGCTAATCGCGTGGGAATATCCGATCCTAACTACTTTGCAATATCTTTTAAAAAGATAATGAAAATGTCGCCTACGCAGTATCGTCGCAAAGTTGCCTCAATAAATGATGAGAATAAAGTCGATGATTTCCAGGATTCTGATATTCATCCTGGATCTGTTCCTCTCTTTTAATTGCTAAATCCTTATATATATAGAAAATTTTTCTATGAAAAAAATAAGTGCCTCTTTTACCTAGAATAATTATTGTGTTTTTAATCTAAATATATTGACTTACTATCGCTCTTAATGTAATATCTTTAGTGCACGGATGTAAAAAGTCCGGGCTATTTCTATGAATGAATATGGAAACGCCCGGTAACGTGTGAATTAAATAACAGAAAGGGGTTATTGAGATTTATGCCTACAATTAACCAATTAGTTCGCAAAAGTAGAACTAGAATTATTAGTAAATCTAAATCTCCGGCACTTGGAAAGAGATGGGATTCTCTCAACAAGAAAGAACGTGCACAAGCAGCACCTCAAAAGAGAGGCGTTTGTACTCGTGTCGGTACTATGACACCCAAAAAGCCCAACTCGGCTTTGCGTAAATATGCGCGTGTCAGATTGACTAATAATTATGAAGTCACAGCCTATATCGGCGGTGAAGGACACAACCTTCAGGAGCACAAAGTTGTTCTTATTAGAGGTGGACGTGTCAAAGATTTGCCTGGTGTTAGATACCACATTATCCGTGGTGGTCTTGAATGCTTTGGTGTTGAAAATAGAAAACAAAGTCGTTCTCTTTACGGAACAAAGAAAAACGGCTCAGTTTCTGGAAAATAAGGAAAGGGGAATAATATAATATGCCACGTAAAAATGGAAGCGTCGAAAGACGAGACGTTCTACCTGATCCTATATACAACTCAAAGCTTGTTACAAAATTAATTAATAAGATCATGGTCGACGGAAAAAAAGGCACTGCTCAAAAGATTTTATACGGAGCTTTTAGCAGAGTCGAAAAGAAAACTGGAAAACCCGCGATGGAAGTATTCGAAGTCGCTATAGGCAATATCATGCCTGAATTAGAACTCAAGGCTCGCAGAGTCGGAGCTTCTAACTATCAAGTACCTGTTGAAGTATCAACTGAGAGAAAAGTTACTCTTGGTTTGAGATGGTTAGTTTCTTATGCGCGTTTGAGAAAAGGCGAAAAAACCATGGAAGAAAAGTTAGCTGCTGAAATTTTAGATGCTGCTAATGGAACTGGTGCCGCCGTCAAGAAGAGAGAAGATACACACAAGATGGCAGAAGCCAACAAAGCTTACGCCCACTATAGATTCTAAGAAAAACAGGAGGGAAATTAATTATGTCAGAAGAAGATCGTGAATATCCGTTGGATAAGATCAGAAATATTGGTGTTATGGCTCACATTGATGCCGGTAAAACCACATTCACTGAAAGAATCTTATTCTTCACCGGAAAAACTCACAAGATCGGTGAAACCCACGATGGCGCAGCCACAATGGATTTCATGAAACAAGAACAAGATAGAGGTATTACAATTCAGTCTGCCGCTACCACTTGTTTCTGGAGAGGTCACCGAATCAACATTATCGACACTCCTGGACACGTTGACTTCACTGCTGAAGTTGAACGTTCGTTGAGAGTCTTAGATGCTGCTGTAACTGTCTTGGACGGAAAAAACGGTGTTGAACCTCAAACCGAAACAGTTTGGAGACAAGCTTCTAAGTACAATATTCCTCGTTTAGTTTTCGTTAATAAACTTGACGCTATTGGTGCTGATTTTGAAATGTCAGCTAAATCCGTCAAAGAAAAATTGGGCGCTGAATATGTCATTTGTGAATATCCTATTGGATTATCAAGTGAATTCAAAGGCATCATCGATTTAATTAAGATGAAGGCCTATGAGTACAAGAGCTCAGATCCGACAATATTACCTGTCGAAATTGAAATTCCGGCAGAGTACAAAGAGAAATGCGACGAATTGCATCAGGAATTGTTAGAGAAATTATCAAATTTCGATGACGATTTGATGATGAAAGTTCTAGGTGGTGAAGAACCCACTATAGAAGAAGTTATGAAAGTATTACGCAAGGCTACTATTGCAAGCGAAATATTCCCTGTTTTCCCTGGCTCTGCTTACAAGAACAAGGGTATTAGAATGTTGCTTGACTACATCGTAGATTTGCTACCTTCACCCATTGATATTCCTGCTGCTGTAGGTAAAGATGAAAACGGAAATGACGTTGAGTGCACTCCTGGTGACGACCAACCTCTCGCTGCTCTCGCTTTCAAGATTACTACTGATCCTTTCATCGGTAGATTGACATTCGCCCGCGTGTATTCTGGTCAATTAAAAGCCGGTACATACGTTCGAAATGTTAACAAAGGCGTAAACGAGAGATTATCAAGATTAGTCTTAATGCACGCAAACCATAGACAGGATGTCGATGCTATCTACTCAGGTGGTATTGGTGCTATCGTTGGTTTGAAGAATACATCGACCGGAGATACTCTCTGTGACCAGTCTCGTCCTTTAACTCTCGAAAGTATTGAGTTCACTGAACCCGTTATTTCCGAAGCTATTGAGCCGGCATCGAAGTCCGACCGCGATAAGATGACAGCTGCACTTCTTAAACTTGTTGAAGAGGATCCTACATTCCACTTCTATACAAATGAAGAAACTGGCCAATCAATCATCGCTGGTGTTGGTGAACTTCAGTTGGATGTCAACGTCACGAGACTTAAGGAAGATTTCAAAGTTAATTGCGTAGTTGGTGCTCCTCAAGTTGCTTACCGCGAGACAATCAAAAAGTCAGCAGAATGTCAAGGTAAGTATGTCAAACAGTCAGGTGGTCACGGTCAATATGGTGACGTTGTAATTCGCTTCGAACCCAATAAGGGAAAAGGATTTGAATTTATCAACGGTATTACCGGTGGTGTTGTTCCTAAGGAATACATCAAACCTACTCAAGATGGACTTAAAGACGCTATGACAAGAGGACTTATCGCTGGATATCCTGTCATCGATATAAAGGCAACTTTATTCGATGGTTCGTACCACGATGTTGACTCTTCCGAAGCCGCTTATAAGATGGCTGCTGCTCTAGCTCTTAAAGAAGCTGCAAAGCGCTGCGATCCTGTTATCCTTGAACCAATCGTTAAAGTAGAAGTTACTACACCTAACGATTATCTTGGTACCGTTCTTGGAGATATCTCTTCTCGTAGAGGACAAACCGAGGGTATGGATACACACGCTAACGCTCAAGTGATTACAGCATATATTCCCTTAGCAAACATGTTCGGATACATTTCCGATTTGCGCGCGATGACTCAAGGCCGTGGTATCTACACGATGACATTTGATCACTACGCTGAAGTACCTAAGTCAGTAGCTGCTGAAATCATCAAAAAAAGATCTGAATAATCAGTGATTAAACTAGCGTTTTACACGCAAAAAATTTGTTGAAATACTAAACTTAATATGCTATATTTTACATAGAAATCAATGGAGGAATTCTGAAAATGGCAAAAGAAAAATTTGATAGAAGTAAAGTCCACGTTAATATCGGTACTATCGGTCACGTCGACCACGGTAAAACTACATTAACTGCGGCTATTACAAAGACATTGTCCGCACGTGGCGACAATGCTGTTGAAATGAAATATGACCAAATTGATGCTGCACCCGAGGAAAAAGCTCGTGGTATAACAATTAACACTGCTCATATTGAATATTCTACACAAAAGAGACACTACGCTCACGTAGACTGCCCAGGACACGCCGACTACATCAAAAACATGATTACCGGTGCTGCTCAAATGGATGGTGCAATCTTAGTTGTTGCTGCTACTGATGGCGTTATGCCTCAAACAAGAGAACACGTCTTACTTGCACGTCAAGTTGGTGTTCCTTACATCGTTGTTTGGTTAAATAAAACCGATATGGTTGATGATCCCGAACTTATCGAACTCGTTGAGATGGATGTTCGTGATTTGTTATCCAACTATGGCTTCCCTGGAGATGAAGTTCCTGTCATCGCTGGTTCAGCTAAATTAGCTCTTGATGGAGATCCCAAAGAACAAGAAAACGTCATGAAGCTCATGGATGCTATCGATACATACGTCCCTGATCCTGTACGTGATGATTCCAAACCTTTCTTGCTTGCTATTGAAGATGTCCTCACCATTACCGGTCGTGGTACCGTTGTTACCGGACGTGTTGAAAGAGGTGTCTGCAAATTAAATGATACTCTTGAAATCGTCGGTATCCGTCCTACTCGTTCAGCTGTTGTCACTGGTCTTGAAATGTTCAGAAAGTCATTAGACTATGCTGAAGCTGGTGATAATGTTGGTGTATTGCTTAGAGGTGTTACAAGAGACGATGTCGTCCGTGGCCAAGTTTTGGCAAAGCCCGGCACAGTTACTCCTCACACCAAATTCGAAGCTAAGGTTTATATCTTAACTAAAGAAGAAGGTGGACGTCACACAGCTTTCTTCAACAACTACAGACCTCAATTCTACTTCAGAACCACCGATATTACTGGTGTAATTACTTTACCCGCTGATGTTAAGATGGTTATGCCTGGTGATAACGTTGACCTTAATGTTGAACTTATTCACCCTGTTGCTATCGAAGTTGGAACTAAGTTCTCAATCCGTGAAGGTGGCCACACCGTTGGTGCAGGTACAGTCACAAAGATTGATGCCTAATTTATCAATTTAAAATTAGAAATTTAGTCGCCTAGAAATAGGCGACTTTTTTTATGTGGATATTCGCAACAGAGAGTAATTTAATCTTTGTAGTATTTGTATTTTCACAGGAACATAACTGTTATTTTTCCATTAAAAGTAGTCTGAATTATTGTGTCTTTTCTTTGACAATTTTTTAAATTAAAAGAACAATTCGAAAATTAGTTTTTCATCATAATTTATTTGAATCGAGGCTAGTTTCTTAATTTGAGGTAATAAATTTAGCATTATATATACTTGAGATATTCATCTAATAAGGAAAAGAATTAACTCTTGTGGAGGATTGAAAGCTACACTAATCAAGAATATTTGATTTAGAATATAATCACAGGGAAAGCGGTAAGAATTTTAGTTTTAAATATTTAAAAAAACCACAAAAAAGAATGACACATTTATTTGTGTCATTCTTGATTATCTAACGTGGCGGAGCAAGAGAGATTCGAACTCTCGCACCGGAAATCCGGTCTACATCCTTAGCAGGGACGCCTCTTCAGCCAGGCTTGAGTATTGCTCCAAGGAAATTGCGCATTTTATAAAAGAATATAGAATGCTTGTTTATTATGGTTTATCTTGGCGATTTTGTCAACCGCTTTGAGCCTATTTTGACGATATAATTTAACAGTTTAATTTTTTTCATTTAGCTTTGTGTAATCTCTAGGAGTTTATTTTATTACAAATCATAAAGAGTGGTTTCTCGCGGGTAAGAATTTGTACGAAGTTTTACTCGAAAGTATTTTAGTTTATGATTATTTCTTAACAATTGACTTTTTAAAATAAATTTATCCCATATACAAAATATTTTTATTTGTAAAGAAAAGTTATTTTGAGAAATGAGATGGGTTAAGTTTATTGAGTTGCCGCTTTAATTTATACGATATATATTTCTGATTTCTTTGACTTAATCCTTGTTATTCTCTATAATAAATTATCGAAATGATCTCGATAACATTGGAAGAAAGTGTTTAATGAATGATTGATAAAGAGAATAAATTTGTGGATATTTATCCTTTAAAAAAATCTCATCGAATATTAACCTGGTTAGGTGATTTCTTCATAAACTTTATTTGCACTATACTTCTTTTTAACATCGCTGTTTTTCCTATTACTAAAGCGATTGTTGGATACGATCAAATTAACGCTAATATCGCGTCCTATCAGGACGATATGATTAAAGTACTTTATGAAAATAAAGTGCTTTTTTACGAGGGAAATGAACTTGATTACTTTGATGATAACCTGGTTACCACATGTGAAAAATTTGTAGCTTATCACGTTAAGGAACAAATTGAAGAAGAGAATTGTTTCTACAATTATTACTATGGCATTAGAAATGATGGAGAAGCGCTAGTCGATTTATATTCTTCGGATTCTGGATCTACGTTTTTTGATTTGGAAACTCTCGACGAAAATGGAGTACCAACTTTAAAAGATGAATATGTGACTGAATTTACACCGTTGTATATCGAAGGAGATGCGCTATCTACTAACGCAGAGACTGATTATGAGTCCTTTACCTCGCTGTTCTTAAAGTATTATAACGTTATGCTTCAGGATATCACGTCCAATGATTTAACCTATGGTGAATTGTCATACGTTCAACTTAGCAATCAAGTTGACGCTCTATCCTCGCAACTGGATAACTACATCGTTACTGGCGCTTTGGTTAGCTACTTGTTGTCAATTGTCATTCTATATATATTGATTCCAATTTTTGGTATTAAAAAGCAAACGATAACCGAAAGAGTTATGAAGGTTAGTAAAGTTGGTCAAGATAACTTGCGAATACTTCCGCGAGTTGAAGTTATACTGCAATCCTTTTACGCAATGTTCAGCAATTTGACTCTGATCGTCATCTGTGTGGTTCCGACGATTGATATAGCTTACGCCTTCAGCTTAAATTTGCTGGTTTTCCTTAGTTTCTTTGGACTTATTTATAACATCGTAGGTCTGTTCTTTATTTGGCTCAATCAATACAACAAGTCACTTACTGATATGCTGACAAAAGTTATATATCTAGAAGATTTCGACTTATCAAAAGTACTTAGGACGAAAGGAAACAAATTCTAATGGATAAAGAAAAAATTGTTATAGACTATGAAAGACCAAAACTCCACCGAAGAGTTTTTGCGTTCATTATTGACCTCATAGTCTTTATGTTTGCCTTTTTCACGGTTTTTATTTCTGTAAGGGCTATCATGAACCAAACTGATCGCTACTCTTCTGCGATAGAAAATGTTGAGACTACGAGGCTGGAATCAGGCATATACGTTGAGGAATCTGGAAATCTCTATGACGTTGTCTCGCTTTACGATGACGACGATGATCTATCAGACAGTCAAAGACAGGTTTATTATTTGGATGCAATAGATTCTTTTATCGATTATGTCGAAGATGAACTTGGAGAAGAAAAAGCACAAGAAGTGTTGGACAACTATTATTCATATTTGTTGGATGAAGACCTAACTTACGATGGAATAACTTACTTTGTGGAGGGCGTCGATGGCGTCCCTACTGAAAATCCAGAGTGTACGGCTTCGATTGCTGAATACAATCAAAATGTTTACGAGCCATATATAGATACGAACATTCAAACCTATTTGAACAGCTTGTTCGAACAGTATAATTTAGATATTCAGTACTTATTTAAAATTTTGTTCTATATTGAGATCCCTATTTCCGCTATAATAGGAGGTATACTAGTCTTCTATGTACCCGGCTTGTTCTTTAAGAGGGGTAGACAAACGCTCGGAAGAGCGCTTTACAGAATCGGGTTAGTTGATTCCCGCTATCTCGCTGTAAAGATAGGACGGTATACTGCAAATTGGGTTATATCATATTTCGTCATTCTTGTTCTTTCGTTCTTAACATTGGGAATACCATTGATTATATCGTTTAGTCTAATGGCGTTTTCGAGCAAAAAGCAGACTTTTTCAGAGTACATGTTAGGAATACAAGAGGTTTCCCTAGAGAAGCAAAAAATTTATTATTCCAGAGCAGAAATTCGCGCTGATAGAATCACGGCGAACAAACCTGCTATCGACTTCTCACCTGAGGAGAAAGTACATTTATGATAGGGCTTTCATAAATTTGTTGAAATTGCTTATTTGCATAAGTATAATAATTATGCTTGCCAGAATGCTCGATCTGGCGAAAGAGGGAAATTTAGAGTTGAAAATAGGAGAGTACAAAAGTAATGAAAAAACGTTTTATCGGAAAAATGCTGTCGTTAATGTTACTTGCAACCTGCGCCGCTGGCATAGGTAATGCGGCCAATTTGTCTACCGCAGATGCAGTAATCGAAAACGATGACAAAATTCAAACAAAAACAGTACTAAAAGAAAACGCAGCAGCAGTTGATGAATCTGCCGTGAATCTCACGGATGAGGATCCGGAGGTAACAATAAGCTTAAAGGAATCTACTATCACCAGCTTATCTCACTCATACAAACTTTATGTTAATAGTGGGAACATTAATAATGCTTATATGCTTGGTTATTATGGTGATGGAGATGAATACTTACCTTTAACTTTTAATTACGATGTTCAAGACACCGATGGAAACATCGAACATCGCACAACCGCTTTAGAAAAACAATCCCTTATTACTACATATGACTTTGCCGGTGAAAAGTTAGGTGCTTCGACATTTAATACTTACGCCGATCTTCCAGTAACCAGCGATTATACCGTCCTGGAAGATACGATAACAATCACGAATATTTTTGGAGTTACTGTCGATGACAGCGAGGGATATAACAAATATTTGCCTGACTATTCGAAGAGTTATTACGCTGTTCCTGAAATAGGTTATTACCGCGTATACAACATGGATGATTATTTTTCAACATCCTTCATTTCAATCACATCATTCAACAATTATACTTCTTTAAATGTCAACGTTCACAATCAAGCAACTGAATCGTACAAGGAATTATATTCTTCTTACGAAGACTACGAGGATGAAATTGCTGCAGGAACATGTTATTTGAATCTTCAATTTGCTTCAATGGTTGATTCGGAGGTTAACGTCACGTTTAAAGATGGAACAACTCAGCTTTACGACATTTCTACAACTGACAGCATTTATCTAACCGAAGAGGATAATACAGTTAGATTTCTAATAAAAGATCTAGATGCGGATGAAGTTGAGTCTTTTTATATCACTAACTTAAATTATAGAATGAAGTTAACAAATATAAGTGAAGATGGTGCCGAAAGTGACGTTTCAAGGTCAACGAAAAACATCAGATTTACAAGAGTTAACTTTGTTGCTGAGGGAGATATCTCCGTTTTGAATGTTACTGCTATGCTATGGATCACCTTCATATCGTTAGCCGTATGCATCTTGGCTATTGATTTGCTTTTGTACTTCTACCGCAAAGAAAAATATAAGAACGATGAATTTAGAAGAGTCAACACCAAGAGCTATATTAAAAATTCGCTGATTTTCTGGGGCGGTATAGAAGTGCTTGTACTAGATATTATGATTATCGCCACTAGAGCATGGGGGATGAACAATTCAACAACTGTATACAATCCACTCGATGTTTACATTATTTGGTTTACTTTGATAGTCTTGTTCTTTATCGGATATTTGGTTGTGTTCTTTAAGAATGTAATCAGCAATAGAAAAGAACGCTTGAAAGTAGAAAGACTTGGATTAAACGACACTCACGAAGATGACGGAACTAATTAAAGGAAATAAGGAGATATTATGGAAATTAGATTAAAGAATCTTACTAAGATTTTCCCTGGAGATGCCAGGAAGCACATTAGAGATACCATTGCTGTCAAAGATTTAGACGTTACCATTCCCGATGGAAAGCTTGTTGGTCTATTAGGACCTTCGGGTTGTGGTAAATCAACAACACTTTACATGATCTCTGGATTGTTAAAACCCACCAGTGGTGAAGTTTGGTTTGGTGATCAGGAAGTTACAAATCTTCCACCGGAAAAGAGAGGCATCGGATTAGTTTTCCAAAACTATGCTCTTTATCCTCACATGACAATTTACAAGAATATTGAGTTCCCTTTAACTAATCTTAAAGTCGAAGTCCCTCTTGTTCCGTTCTTTGATTTCACTTTGAAATTAAGCTATAAGATGACAGAAGCTGACAATGTTGAAGCACTGTTAACAAGCTTCAAAGTTTTAGCGAAAAAGATGGCCGTCAAAGCAACTTTCACACCTAATGTTGGAGAAGATAAAGTCCTCACATTAGACGTTAAACTTTCAAAGGTTGCGGAAGATGTTAAAAAGGCATTCCTCGAAAATGCTGCGAAGATTATCGACTTCACTCTCGTTGGTGAAACAAGTGAACAGGTCACAGAAGCTTTCTATGATACAAGCTTTAGAGCAACAATCAACAAAGTTGATGATGGAGAAATTTTAGATTTGACGTTTACCGCTAACCTTACGAAAGATTTCAAGGTTTCAAATTTAGATAACACAATCAAACGTGTTAAAGAAATCATTTCTCAATACGGTAAACCTTCCAATATTTTAATCGTTAAAACGCGTTCTGGCCACGAAGTTATGGGTCGTGTCCAAAAGATTCCTCACAAACACTATGCTGACTTTGAAAGAGATATGAACAAAGAAGGAAAATTTTCCTCTTTAAATATTGTTGTCACTAATGTCGTAAACAAAGCATTTAAAGCAGCGGTCAAAGAAACTCTTAAAAAGTTGGAAGCTAATTTCTCAGATTTGAAGATTTATTTCGATAAGAAAAATACAAAAGTTTTCTTCAACATCAAAAAATTACCGGAAGAGAAGACTGAAGAAGTGGTCAAGGAACTCACCAAGACTCTCAATCTCTCCGATGTTGATGTTCAAACTGTTCAAGCTGTAACACACCGTAAGCTTACAAAAGAGGAGAGAGATGACATTATTCATGAAACAGCAAAGCTGGTTCAGGTTGAAGATTATCTCGAAAGAAAACCTTCCCAGTTATCCGGTGGTCAACAACAGCGTATTGCTATCGCGAGAGCTTTGGTTAAGAAACCTAAGGTTTTATTGTTGGATGAACCTTTAAGTAACCTCGATGCTAGATTGAGATTGCAAACTCGTGAAGAAATTAAGAGAATCCAGAGAGATACAGGTATCACCACTGTATTCGTCACCCACGATCAGGAAGAAGCTATGTCCATTTCTGATCAAATTGTCGTTATGAAACTCGGTGAAGAACAACAAATGGATGCTCCTCAAACTGTTTATAACAACCCTGCTAACTTGTTCGTTGCACAATTCTTAGGAACACCTCCTATCAACGTGTTCGACGGCAAGATCAAAGGCGGAAAAATCTATATTGGTAAAGATGTCGTCTTTGAAACCAAGAAAAAAATTAAGGATCAAGATTTATTCATCGCTATTAGACCTGAAGGCATGAAAATTGAAAAGACCGATGCTGCTGTCGGTTTAACTGCTGATATTGATATGGTTCAAGTTCTCGGACGCGATTTGTACATCATCGCTAAGAATAAGAATTGTCACAAACCAACTTTCAAAGTTATCATTTCATCAGAAGAGCAATTGAAGACTGGTAAGATTCGCCTTAAATTGAATAAAAACAAGTTCTTTATCTTTGATAAAGAGACACAAGAAAGAATTTACTTAGAGGATTAATCCATGGGTAAAGAAAAAATAAAAGAAGCGGAAAATCTATTCGTTACTGATATTCCTCACCATGAGGAAGGATATAACGAAAAAGATAATACCATCGTTAGATTAGTATCTAATCGCCGCAATAAAAAACCTTACCAGGTTACAGGTATTCAAGATGTAGCTGCTGATAATAACTGGAAAGCTTGGCTCTATTTAGGACCAATTCTTGTCTTGCTAGTTGTTTTCTTAATCTATCCTTTAGTTAATACAATATTCATTTCGTTCCTCGATAACTACGACTATGTCAACGGTACGTATGATGGATTCACATTTTCTAACTTTGGGGTTATATTTGGAATAACTCCATATAATGGTGCATACGAGCAAAATTTCACCACATATGCTATTCCCAACACATTTATTATCGTCTTTTTGACAGTTCCTCTTACAACTATTATCGCTCTATTGATATCGGTTGCTTTGAACTCAATCAAATGGTTTAGAAACGCACTACAAGTTGTCTTCTTCTTGCCGTACGTTACTAATATGATTGCTGTTGGTATGGTCTTCTCCGTTATCTTTGATTCGAACGGTATTATCAACTATCTGTTCAATCTCGGAGAAACAGCCTGGATCAGCGGCGCGACGAGAGCCATGGCTTTCGTACCCTTAACCATCTACATCGTATGGGTTGGTTTGCCTTTTAAGATTTTAATCTTCCTATCGGGTCTTCAGGGCATTGATAAACAGTACTATCAAGCTGCTCAAATTGACTCCGCTCCTCACGCTAAGGTATTGTGGAAAATTACTGTCCCGTTAATTTCTCCTCAAATTTTATATATCTTAATTACTTCATTTATCGGAGCGTTCAAACAATATACAGCAATTGTTGGTTTATTCAACGGCGCTGGGACGATTGGTACAAAGAAAAATATGTACACCATCGTTTACTACATCTACGATAATTTGAATACGCACACATCGTTTGCTGCTGCGGCGGCTGTCTTCCTGTTTGTTATCATCATGATATTCACATGGTTGCAGTTCAAAGTTAGTAAACGCAGGGTTCACTACTAAGGAGAATGATTATGGAACAAAAACAATACACAACATTCGAAAATCAAAGTTTCAACGACAATATTATTCTCTCTATTGGCGAAAAAAGAAGAACAGTTGAAGCTATTCAACGAGCTTCCAAAATTAGACATATTATTGGTACTACTATCGTCTATATCTTAATCTTGTTCGCGGCTTTTACAATAATCTTCCCCTTCTATTGGATGATTATTACTTCCTTGAAATACAACGATGAAATTACCGCGTCAACTCAAACGTTCTTCCCAAGTATTGTCATGTGGACAAATTACATTTATGTCTTTGATTCATTTGATTTTAGTAACTATATGTTTAACACTATTGTTGTAGGTATATTTTCCACAGCAGGAACTATTCTTACGACTATTGCTGCCGCCTTTGCCTTCGCTCGATTGAAGTTCAAAGGTAGGGATGCTCTTTTCGCCATTTTCTTAATGACGATGATGATTCCCGGAGAAATGATGGTCATTTCTAACTATATTACCGTTGCTTCATTTGGTTGGATTGGCGAAGGTCAGACAAGGATAGATGCCTATCTCGCAATGATCGTTCCCTTCGCTGTAAGTGTTTTCTACATTTACTTGCTCCGACAAAACTTCAAGCAAATTCCCAACGAATTATATCTAGCTACGAAAGTTGATGGAAAAACTGACTGGACATTCTTGTGGAAGGTTATGGTACCTCTTGCTGCACCTACTATTATTTCTATCGTTATCCTAAAATTCATGGGAACTTGGAATGCATATGTCTGGCCCAACTTGATTACTGATACTTCCGAATTCCGCTTGATCTCAAATGGTTTGCGTGGATCTTCGTTTACTGATTTGGAAGGCCGTGTTCAGTATGGATATCAAATGGCTGCAACTGTTTTGGTTACCGTTCCTCTATTCCTCTTATTCATCTTCTTTAGAAAGTACATCATGAGAGGCTTTGGACGAGCCGGTATCAAAGGTTAAACTTCGGTTTAATTTATCTTACAGATAATTAAATATATTCGAAATTTCATTGAAAGGAGAAATAATTTAATGAAAAAGAATTTATTAGTATTGCCTATTATCGCTTGCATCGGGCTATTGGGCTCCTGCAATGACGACACTTCTTCTGTGGCGGAGACAAGTGAGACCACTTCTAATGTTACAGATTATGTTATTAAAGAACCCACCACAATTGAATTCTTAGTCAAGACTGGTCAGTCAAATGAATCCTTGATTGATGACTACATCGACTCATTCAAAGAAGTTGAGCCCAACGTAACAGTTGAAAAATCGGTAATTTCTACCGGATATAACGATGTTGAAACTAAAGTTATCAACGGATTATCAGTTGGTGATTATCCTGATATTACCGTATGTTATCCTGACCACGTTGCAAACTACCTCGATTATAACAAGGTTGTCAACCTTCAAGATTTTATCGACAACCCTACATATGGTTGGACTGATGAGGAGGAAAGTGACTACGTTTCAGCTTTTGTTGATCCCGGTGATGATTATGCCATTCCTGGTGTGTATTCTCTTCCTTTTTCAAAATCAACTGAGGCATTATACTACAATGCAGATGCTCTTATCGGACTTCAATTAGAAGGAGTTAACGATGGTAATGCTATCTCTGCTACATACATGAACAACCTTACTTGGGAGGAATTATTCGAAAATCTTGCTCCTAAACTTATCGCCTACAACGATTCTTTACCCGATGATGAAAAAATCATCGCTGAAAGTGATGTTTCTACCGATAACGCAGTCATCGGATACGATTCCGAGGATAACTTATTCATTACACTTGCGGAGCAATACGGTTACCCTTACACCTCGCTAGATCAAGAAACAGGTGAAGCTTCCGTGGATTTTGACACCGATGAGATGAAAGAACTTTGCAAAGACTTCCATGACTATGCTGCTGAAGGATACCTTATGACTGGCGGTATTAATGGTCATACTGGATATTGCTCAGAGTATTTCCAATCTAGAAATATCTTGATGAACGTTGGTTCCACAGGTGGTTTAACTTATGAGTATACATCTGATTTCAAGATAGGTGTTGCACGTATTCCTCATGCAGAAGGCAAAGATCCTAAAGTTATATCTCAAGGTCCGGATATTTGTATCTTAGATCACGACGATGACAACAGAGCTCTTGCTTCCTGGTTATTCTACAAACATCTTACAAATACTGAAAATTCAAAATCATGGGCTGTTGACTCAACAGGATATATGCCTATTAGAAAATCAGTTTATGAAGATCCTGAATACATGGAATTGAACGATACTACATTATTGACAGAAAAAACTGAAGAAATGCTTAGAGCATTAGTTGCTAATTACGGAGAAGAGGTTTCAGAAGAGACATATACTTCACCAGCATTCAAAGGTTCTTCAACATGCAGAAGTGTAGTCAAGAGCTTGATGCAGGAAATTCTTACCTCCTCAACAGATATGTCTAATATTGACTCAATGTTTGCTGATGCAGTTAACTTATGCAAATTAGCAATGTAATTTTGCTGGAAAAATTGTTAAAGATTAAAAATTAGTCTTGCTAGAAGGGAAATAATATGAAAAAAAACAAATTGTTAAGTATCTTAGGAGTCGTAACTCTTTTAGGGGGACTTGTGAGTTGTGGAGACGGTGATTCCACCGCCTCCTCATCTTCATCTGAGGATGAAATTACCATTCGTTTTTGGCACACTTTTGGACAATCAATTACCAATGGTATCGAAAAATATATAGAGAAATTCGAAGATTTGGTAGAGGAAAATGAAGGTGTGAAGGTCAACATCGAAATGGAATATCAAGGCGGATACGACGATATTGAGTCCAAAATTCGCTCTGGATTTTCCACCAGTAATACTCCAACAATTGCGGTTGCCTATCCCGATCACGTCGCCGACTATCTCGCAAGTGAGACTGAACCAGGCGAATATGTTGTTAATTTAGATGACTATATCAACGATGAAGAGATTGGTTTTGGAAAAGAAGCATACTTTGGGGACGATGAGGAAAGTGACTTTGTTTCCGCTTTTATCAACGAAGGAAAAAGTTACACTAGAGAAGGAACTTATTCTTTACCCTTCATGAAATCTACCGAGGTTATGTTCTACAACGAAACTTTACTTGGCTCAATCTTAAATGATTATTCACCGGAAAATGTCGGTACGGATTTAATGAAAAAATATTTAGAAAATATGAGTTGG
>JBAYAI010000005.1:0-27842 GCA_041669865.1 Bacilli bacterium
AAGAAACACTACACACGTGGATAAGTTGGATATACCCATATGAAAATAGGAATCTAAAATAGTGAAATAAAAAAGAAGCTGCCTAGAAACGAAATTAATCTTTCGTTTCTTTACAGCCCCTTTATTTTTAATTTATTTTGGCGATTGTTTGTTCCGGCTTTTCGTCAATTACTTTATCTTCATCAACTACAGTGGTTTCTTCTTCGCTCATTTGTTGAAGCGCTTTATCCTTTTCAATCAACTCATTCAGTCGCTCAAGCTGACGCTTTCTACGAGCGCTGATCTCGCGATTTTTGTTTGCATAGTGATAAGCAAACATTAAGAATACGGCCATCGAAATCAAACAAATAATTGTCCCGAAAACTCTAAAATCAACGGTGAAAGACCATCCAAGCCATTCAGAAAATCCCTTTTGAGCAATATACATAGGATTGTATATTATTCTACCGGGCCCATTAAAAGCATAGACGCCCATGATGCAAATGGCTAAACCACCTAGCCAAAAGAAACCTGTAATTGAATAAGCAACAATTTCTCTAGCGCTTACTTTTTTTTGCTGTTTCTTTTTATTCGACATTTTTATTCACCTTTATTCTCAGCTGTTTCTACTTCTTCCTTTTTCTCTTCAGCCTTTTTCTCTTTTGCTTCTCCAGCTTTCTTAATCATTTCTTTCTCGTAGGAATTCAAATCGGAAAATACCTTGTTGAAAATGCGAACCCAAGCATCTCTATAGCCAGGAATAAGAGGTAAGAAGATTGACTCGAACTTCTTCATGGCATCTTGGAGTTTTTGACCTTCCGCTAGTTTTTTAGAACCGTCGAAATAGTGGAAATCATCTTGCATGCGCTTGATTGAATCTTCGAATATGACATCGTGAGATTTATTGTGACTTCTCAAGAAGTTGAAGAACCCAATCACTCTCGTCATTTCGTTGGAAATAAAGGCGCATGAAGGATCTACTTTTGGATCAAACCCAGGTTGTTTCGAGGGATCGACTCCATTCTTAGTTCTTTCGGCGAGAATGTAAGATTTGACCGCTGAATTATATTCAGCAAATTTAAGGACAAACAAAGTAGCTATTGATCTAAAAGCAATCGCTCTATAGAACGGATCGTCGCAAAGCAATAATTGTTTTAAATCAGGTTCCAAGTTTCCTGCCTTTTCAAATGAGATTTGGAAACCTAGGCAAATATCCGAGATGGTTTCGTGCAAACCGATGCAGTAATCCATCAATTGCAATAACAATGAAGTTTCAACAACGACTTTGTCATGGTCAATTTTGACAATTCTCGATTCATCTCCATACACATCGTCGTAAAATTCGTGTACTTGATTAGAAATTTTTTCACCAACTGTTATGTCAGAATCCTTTGCTTTAGCTTTGTTGTTATTGCAAAAGATTTGGAAAGGCGATTTTTCATCAATGAGATGAGCACACATTTGCTTTCGCGATTGATAAACCTTTAAATCAAATCCGTTCTTTCCCGGCGGAAGCAAGTACTCCATGGAATCTCTGATGATTATTCCAAGTTCGTAAATAGCCATAACATATCTTGTTTGTTCGTTCATAGTAATAGATTTTCCTCCAAATGATACGTAGATATAATTTTGCACATATCTAAGTTATAATAACACAATTACTTATGTGTTTCTACAAAATAATTGGTTGATACTTGGTATTATATCATTTTTAATCGATATATTTGTCAAACAAGTTTAATCCAAAAAGATTTTTCTTTCTTTTTATGAAACAAGCGAACGAAATCACATATAAAATATCGCTTGAGTTGCTGCTGTTAAGCAAAAGATCAAAAACTAAAACGGCACTCGCAAACTAATGCTCTAACTTATATTTTCTTCGGTTCGGAAAACTCCTTGAGTTTTCCATTTTCATCGAGAACGCAATCTCGAATATCTGAAACGTAATCAATGTGATATTTGGCTACTCTTTTTGCTTCCTTTTCACCAGAATTCATTGCAAATGAGTGTTTGAAATTCGAAAGCATGGATATATCATTATCAGCGTCTCCAATCACCAGGACTTCATCTTCTGATATACCTTTTTCTTTGATGTAATCCCGCAAGGCATTCCCCTTGTTTGTTCCTTTTTTTGTGATCTCCAATGATACATCAGCAATCGTTATGTCCAGCTGATCACCAAATAGATCTTCAAGAGCTATAGCAGCAGATTTTGCCTTTTCCCTTCCGCCTTTTCCCATACCAAATACCGGCATTAATTTGTAACATTTTCCACTGGAAACCGCATCTAGAAATGGCTTTTCCCCGATTAAATACTTCTCGCGATATGCAAAGTTAAAACGATTCAAAAGTCTAGCGATGAGAATGATGACATTGCTTACCACTGGGGTAGAAACTTTCATGATGTCGGTATCGTCTAATAAGAGCCAACCAATAATTCCAAAATTCTTTCTCATCTTCATGTAAACTTTCATGAACAATTGCTGGTCGATTGGCTTATCGTACTTATATTCATTATCCTCGTAAAAAAATGCGCCATTGCATCCCAAAACTGAGATATTGATATTTAATTTCTTTCCCACCTTGCTCGCAACGCGTCTTGAACGACCGGTCACTAAAACAATCTTTCCACCGGCAGCCGAAAAGTCCTTGAGCAACTTCATATTTTTCTTCGTCAATAAAGTAAAACGGCGCTTGGGATAAAACAAGGTGCCATCAAGATCTGTTGCAATTAATTTAATCATTTTTTATACCTTACTCATTCTATGTTTCTGTCAAAACTTTGTCAAATAGTCTCCTGGAAACATCATTCTCTTATTTCCTCAATAGTAGTTATAGGATCATTTTTATAAATGTCAGGATACGCTTCTGTCAAATAACCAAATGAATCGTACAGATCACTGTCAACATAGCAAGTGGTTGACTTTTCACCATCAACATCGCTGTTGATCAAATAGTATGCTTCGGATTGCAAGCCAGTAAATTCATCCATCTTCTTTCTCAGTTGTTCTGCTTCCGTTATCGATGATGTGTTCATTAGAGCTGTTGTATACATGTCGGCGTAACTAGAATCAGAAATGAGAACAGAAACACTTGCAAAAGTATCGTTTGAATATCCAGTCAACGGATCAATTATGTGATGTCGAAGAACATATTCATCATCATTTATGTATGCGTAGTAATACTGCTCGTAGTATCCAGACGTTGATAGGTCAAAAGATCCGCCTTTTGTCAAAAAGACATCAGAGCTGTTCAAGGAATAGTTCGGATTGCCCGATTTAGACGCCTCGTAATAGTAGGGGTTAGCAACGCTCAACTCCCAATCGGTTCCATCGAGTTTTTCGTTAACACACTTGATAGATGAATGTCCAGAATTAATCAAATAACTAGTTTCGCTGTGATTTTCAGCGAAAAGTTGTGTAGCCGCGCCTTTTCCAAATCCTCCCAAAGTTATTGAAGGTTTAGACAAATCGAGGTTGGTCGAGCTATTCTTTATTTCATCAACGACATCCATGTGCTCTTCAACATAATTATCAATGTCAGGATCGCTATTAAAAGTGATGCTTTTGTTCTCATCATCAAAAACCAGCATCGATTCTAATTGTTCAGGAGTTGGTGAAGTATTTTTAGCCAGTTCCACATAGCTGCTTGCTATGTCGCTATATATAACGCGCTGTTGCAAAGCGC
The DNA here is from genome assembly GCA_041669865.1 of Bacilli bacterium. GTDB lineage: Bacteria > Bacillota_I > Bacilli_A > RFN20 > CAG-288 > Scatoplasma. The sequence goes on from JBAYAI010000005.1 coordinate 3,667, forward strand.
TCTCTTCACTCACCGCAGCCGATGCACTAGAAATATATTTGTCCCAAAGAGAGGATAAATTCCCAATTCCTATGCTGAATTTATCTTCTGTAATGAGCGAAAAATTCAAAGCCTCTTTTAGGGCGTTATAAAGAATATCAGGAACGACAATCGCTTCCCCTGTTCCGTAACTTTCGTTCAACACTCGTACGTTGTTCAACAATTCACCTTGATAAGAATAATAATTATAGCGATCAAAAATGGCGGAATAATAACCCATTTCATTAAAGAAATCATCTTCTAAATCATAGTTGTGACCATCGCCGCGCTCCGTTTGATACTTAAGATAGATAGTCGAATTAAAAGGAGTAGTTTCTTCATCGATAATATTACCATCTTCATCGCTTAGGTGTACTAGACCAGTTTCTGAATTTATAGTATCTAGATAGATAGTATAGTTTACATAGTTGCTTTCACTGGAACTGTCGCCTATTGTAAGATCACATGAAGTAAGCAAAAAAGCCATCGCAACTCCGATAATTATCTTTCTCTTTTTCATATAATCACTCCTTAGTTTATCGAGGTTAAATATAACATATTTACGATATTAATTATAGCAAAAAAGGTGAAACGCAAGTTTCACCTTTTGTACTAATTTTTATAAAACTTATTCCTCAATCTCAATAACCCCGTAGTTTCCAGCGGTTCTGCGATAAATCACACACTTCTTTCCAGTTGTTGAGTCCAAGTAAATGAAGAAATCGTGATCGAGAGCTTCCATGCGAACCAAGGCTTCCTCGGTATCCATAGGAATCAATTGTAATTTTTTTCTCTTTACTATCTCTTCCAAGGGAGCAACATCATTCTCGGAAATGAGATCGAGTCTCATATCCTCACCGACGCTGTTACGGTGATGCTCCTTTTTAAGTCTGGTCTTCATTTTTCTCATCTGACCTTCTAATTTATCTATTACTAAGTCTAAGGCTGAATATGCGTCTACTGCTTTAACCTTTGCTCTTAAATTATCTGTCTTGGTCGATATACCAATTTCAACGGTTTGGTCGTGATGTCCAACCGAGAAAGTGATGCTGCACTTGTTGTCGTTTCCTTCATCAAAGTACTTTTCGATTCTAGCCAACTTCTTTATCGCTTGCGTTTTCATTGCGGGAGTTACTTCAATTCCGTGACCAATAATTTGATATTTCATAAATTTTTCCTCCTTAGATAGAATCTCTTCTACCTTTTCTTTATTATAACATATATATGCGTTTTAAATAGCAATTCGCTTTGGATTTTAAAACAAAAAACGTCCGAAATTTCCCGGGCGTTTTTTGATAACTTATTTTTTTTACTAGTCATATTCGTCTTCTAACTGGTCAGCTTTATACCAAATTGACTGGTCAATAACTCTGATGTTTCCATCCTTAGAATCCGAAAGAAGGAATCCACCATTAGATACATAATAGTCAATTAAATCTATCTCTTCTTTTCCTACAACTTCTCCAGGAATGAGAAGTGGAATTCCAGGTGGATAAATCATGACAGATTCAGCGCATATTTCTCCAGCTGACTCTGCAATTGGAACCTCTTTTGTTGGAGCGTAAAATGCATCTCGCGGTCTGACAACCAATTCCGGCTGTGGCAAGATAAAATGGATGCAAGATTGTTCAGTACCATCTTTAAAATATTCCTTAGACAGTGTCTTCAAAGCCATCAGTAAAACATCGATATCCTCAATTCTAGATCCGATACCCACAACAGCTAACACAACATTAATTTCACCGAGTTCAAGTTGAATATTGAAGCGTTCTCTAATTATTCTAAATAACTGAAATCCGGTAATTCCCCAAGCGGAACAATTGATGACGAGCTTTGTCGAGTCACCCGCAAAACGCGAAGAAGAATTGAAATACTCATTTCCAAAAGAAGACAGTCCAGGTATCTTATTGATTTGCTTTCGAGCATATTCAGATAAATAGATCGACTCGTCGACGAGTCTTTCCCCTTCAAAAAACATCAGCTTTCTCGCTGCATCGAGAGAAGCGAGAAGAATGTGACTGGGGGAAGTGGTTGTAAACATGGAATATACTTTCATGATTCTCCCCATGTCTATATCATCGGTATTATTGATCAAAAGCAAGGATGATTGAGTAAGAGAACCTGCGGTTTTGTGAGTAGACATAATCGCAATATCTGCTCCGGCATCCATGGCCGAAATAGGCATTTTGTCGCTGAAGGTAAAATGAGAGCCGTGAGCTTCATCCACCATAACGAGAATTCCGCGCGCATGTGCCTCTTTGACAATGGAGACCAAATCGCTGGCCACTCCAAAATAGGTTGGATTAATTAAAAATAGAACTTTGGTATCAGGATTTTCATCCATGGATTTAACATAATCATCCACGCTCACTCCATTGGCAATTCCGTTAAACTTATCTATCTCGGGCTTGACAAAAATAGGATAAGCACCGGAAAAAATTATGGAGTTAATGACAGATTTATGAACATTTCTCGGCAAAATAATCTTTTCCTTTGCAGCTATTAAAGCATTGATGGCAATTTGCAATCCACCCGTGGATCCGTTGACTAAAAAAATCGCTTTCTTCGCGTGATATGCTTCTGCCGCAAGATCTTGTGCTTCTTTGATAACACCAGTCGGGTGAAATAGATTGTCAAGACCGATTGCAGCGTTAAAATCGCAGCGAAAAATATCTTCTCCTGCAATTGAAGAAAGTTCGGTTGTTATTCTTCCCATCTTGTGCGAAGGCACGTCAAAAGGAGTAGGATTAGAATCGATGTAGTTCTTGCATGCTGTTAAAAAAGGAGTTTTTGACTGTCTTTTCTTAATATCTTCCGCACTATGCGTTACGTTTAACATACTCTTTCAATTTATCAACCATATCTAGTTTTTCGAAAGGTAAATCGATATCAGGTCTACCAAAGTGGCCATAGTTACAGAGATCGGCATATTTAAAATTCGGCTTGGTTAAATTAAATTTATCAATTATTCCTTTGGGGGTAAAATCAAATAGATCTTCAACCGCCTCGAGAATTACTTCCTTGTTGACCTTTTCAGTTGAAAAGGTATCAATTGCGATAGATACGGGCTTAGAAACACCAATTGCATACGAAAGTTGAACTTGGCATTTATCCGCAAGTCCAGCAGCAACGACGTTCTTCGCACAATGTCTAGCAGCATAAGCTCCCGAACGATCAACTTTCGAAGGATCTTTTCCAGAGAAAGCACCGCCACCGTGAGGGCAGGACCCGCCGTAAGTATCAACGATAATTTTTCGTCCCGTCAAACCAGTATCGCCCATGGGACCACCTATAACAAAGCGGCCAGTCGGATTGATATACGATTTGAAATCCGTGTTCATGCCAAAGGAAATAACAACTGGCAATATAACTTGATGCAAAATATTATTTCTAAATTCATCGATAGTTATTTCATCGTCGTGTTGGATGGAGCAAACAATCGCATCCACGCGAGGATTTTTTTCATCAGTATAGTCGATAGTGACCTGTGCTTTCATGTCTGGTCTCGCATGTTTTAAACTGCCATCGCGTCGCATATTTGATGCTTTTCTAACAATTTTGTGAGCCATGACAATTGGAAGAGGCATATAATTTTCAGTCTCATTAGAAGCGTAACCAAACATCATTCCTTGATCGCCTGCGCCTAAGGTCTTGCAGTCGAGAGAAGAATCGACACCTTGAGCGATATCCTTTGATTGCTCTTTGACTAAAACTTCAACATCCGCAGTATCGCATCCAATGCCAATTTCAGGAGAAGTATATCCAGTTTTGCGCATAACTTCCCTTGCGATCTTTTCGTAGTCAGGTTTTGCCTTGGTCGTTACTTCACCAGCAATGACAATCTTTTCAACCGTAGCTAGAACCTCTACAGCTACGCGAGAATTGGGATCTTCCTTCAAGCAAACATCCAAAATTGAATCAGCAATTCTGTCGCAAAGTTTGTCGGGATGACCTTCCGAAACTGATTCGGATGTAAATAATATTTTACGTTTCATAGTTATTTCCTTCTTCTATATATCTAAGACTCTACATATACTCAATTATTTTAATGATAATACCACAGATAATCAACAAACATTAAAAATTATTTATATCTACATTACCTTCGATTACGTCGCCTCACTTCTTGCATATTATCAAAATTTGGAAGAACTTTGATAATATGTGCTGTTAAATATGCTAAAACCAATCCGGATGCGATGCCTAAAGCAGAAAGAAGAGGCAAGTACAAAAGCATATACGCCGTATTAACAATCCAAATATAAACGACAATTTGTCCGAGAACGTGAGCAAAGGCAGATACCGCTGACACTCCATATATCGAAGTTTTAGTAAAGAAGAATAACAGCAAGCTAACCGAACTGCTCAAAATCGCTCCGCCTAAGGACAACATAAAAGTTGTTCCAAAGCCGGTAAACATAAGTCCGACCAAAATCACTCTCAAAAACAGTATTGAAACATAGTATGACCAGCCGAGGTAAAAGAGAGCGAAAAGACTTACAACATTTGCGAGTCCCAAGTGAAAACCCGGAATTATCGCAGGAATAAAAGACTCAATGTAGTGGAAGATGATTGCGAGCGCGACAAGGAACGCTGTTACTGTCATTTTTCTTATTTTCATAATACCTCTTTAGGCATCCGGCCCCTCATAGCTACTTGAAGCTAGCCAAAAGAACATAGAATTTGGCAAACATACGACTGGATAGTTTGCCACATCGGTAAATCCTTGCTTGGAGCAAACATTTTCCGGTGATTCCTCAAGAATCACTTGGAAACCCATGTTGTAAACTTTTACGTCAACTTGGGGTCCAACCAAATCTTCAAAACCTTCAAATTTATCGTCATCGCTGGAGGTGACAATCAGATAGTAGCCGTCGACTTCGCGTGGACTGCTGACGTTGTAGAGGTCAACAGCGGACATCTCCTTAATTTCTCCCTGTTCATAGGTGTTTTCATAACTCTCCCCCTCATTGAGTTCTCGGCGAAAAGAAATGACATATTCTAAAGAGGTTGCGCCGTCTCTTATTGGCAAACTTTCGAAGATAGTTTCGTTGTGATAGCGAGCAAGCAAATATGTATCGACCTCGCTTGAAGAAGAGGGCATAGCAAATAGCGTCCACACAAAAACTGTGGCAGTAATAGCTACCACAGTCACAATAGCAACAATATCCCGCCAATTAAAACTGATCAATTTGGCTTGATTTCTTTTGACCATCTTTCTAAATAAACTATAAAGTTACTTTGAGTGTCGATCCATCTTCGCCCTTGGTAGAATTGAGATAATCAACTACTTTTTGAGCATTTTCGTTTGAGATGACTTTGCAAGTTTTAATTTTTGTGACTTTTCCATCAATAATCGCATCTCTCAAACCAGCGCAGCCAGGATATCCACAGGCACCGCAATTAGCGCCCGGCAACATCTGCAGCAACTTTATTGTTCTCTCGTCTTCCTTTACTTTGAATTTATTGACAATAAAGGCGATAAATACGCCTAAGATAATTGCAACACCTAACAAAAGTCCGATTGCAACAAATATTTTTGCAACTCCGTCCATTATTATTTTCCCTCCGTTTCTCTCGCGGCATCCTCTTGATGAATGCCTTCAGTGAGATTTTTTGTAATTTTTTCAATAGATACTTCTTCTTCTCTGTCCGCGCAGTTGAGCATGCAACCCGCACAGGTTATTTCACATTTAGGGCAGTTGTCTGGTTTTTTTGTCTTTTTGTTCCACACGTAAGTGCCGATGAAAGCACCAAGCAAAAGAACAACTAACAAAATTGATAAAAATATCCTTAACCCATCACCCATATTATAATAATCCTGTAAATCCAACGAAAGCTAACGCCATAAAAGCGGTAGTAATAAAGGAGATTGCAAGACCTTTAAAAGCTCTGTGTGTAGTCGTGAGCTTTAACTTGTCTTGTACTGCAGAAAAGATTACCAAAATTAAGAAATATCCAAGTGGCATACCGAGCGCTGTACCCAATACTTGCTGCCATTCAACAGCACCGTAAGCGGTGAGTGCAAGAGCAAGTCCAAGAACAGCACAGTTAGTGGTAATCAAGGGAAGATAGATACCTAAAGCCTTATAGAGACTAGGAACAAACTTCTTCAGGACAATTTCCATAATTTGAACTAAAGATGCTACAACTAAAATAAATAATACTGTATTCAAATATGTAATATCTAAAGCGATAGTTGCAAAATGCAACCCCCAGCAGATCAATCCCGAGAGGAATGAAACAACTGTCATAGCCAGTCCCATACCAACAGCGGAAGACATATTTGATGAAATTCCGAAATATGAACATAGACCTTTATAACCGGCAAGGATTATGTTGTTTATGATCATCGTAGAAACTAATGTAATAAGAAATGTCATTTTTCCGTCCCCTTATGCTTTCTGAGCGCTGGCTTTTAAAAGCTTAGCGGCTTCTTTTTCTTTGCGAGCTTTTTTGTCGTTTGAACGCAATAACATCATGTTGAATAACCCCATGACAATTCCAATCCACAGGAAACCACCGGTCGCCTGAATCATGACAGGTATAGCGTAATCTGTAAGAGGATACCAACTTAATATTGCATCGTTAGTAAAGGGGTTGGTTAGAACCAATCCACCAGTTCCTAAGAACTCTCTAAAGAATGCAATAACTAGGCAAGCAAGGAAGAAACCAAGCGACATACCTATTGCATCCATAATTGAATCAACTGGCGAATTCTTAGCAGCAAAAGCTTCCGCTCTTCCTAATATGATGCAGTTGACAGTAATGAGTGGCAAGAATTCTCCTAGTGAATCAGCTAATTCGGGAGTATAAGCTTCCATCAATAGTTGAACACATGTAACCAGTGATGCAATGATCACGATATAAACGGGAATTCTTACATCTGAAGGTATAAAATCCTTAATTAAAGATACTATCAAATTTGATAGAACAAGAACGATAAGAATTGCAACTCCCATACCGATAGCGTTATCGATAGATTGAGTTGAAACAATGACCGGGCACAATCCCAAGGCTAAGGATAAGATGGGGTTCTCCGTGAAAATACCATTAAGTATTATCTTGCCCTTTGAATTACTATTTTTACTCATTAATTAATTCCCCCTATAATTAACTCAGCATCAGCAATGACAGCTTCGAGGGCTGACTCGACAACAGGAAGAGTCACATGAGCAGAAGCACCGGTTTCAATGGTTTCTCCAGCTACTAATTCTCCACCTGAGTAGGGATTGTCGACACTAATTGTAATTTGTTTTACAGCGGTTTTCCCTATTTGGTCTTCAGTACCGCTTATATAGATAAATCCAACGACATCTGCATCAGAATTAACAAGAGCTCCGAAAGTGATAGTTCCCGAAAATCCTTGTTCAGTCGTCACTTCATAGTAGTAGTAATCAGCATCTGTGCAGGGAACTAACTGACGATAATTCAATGTTTCAGCATGTTCGCCTTCCCATTCAATTTCGGTTACTTCCGCGCCATCTTTGAGTTCCAAATTATTCGCTGCCAAGATAGCAGTCAAATATTTGTTGTCATCGACCAAACTCTTGACATCAGAGATGATATCTTCAAGAGCTGACTCAACAACCGGAAGAGTATGATCAGCAGAAGCACCAGCTTCGATGGTATCTCCAGCAACTAACTCACCGCCGGAATAAGGGTTTTCGATGCTAATTGTAATCTTTTTAACTGCCTTTTTACCTAGACTATCTTCAGTACCACTTATGTATTCGAATCCAACGACATCAGCATCTTCATTTGCCAATGCTCCGAAGGTGATTGTACCTGAATAACCGGTTTCTGTAGTCGCTTCGTAGTAGTAGTAATCGGCATCTGTGCAAGGAATTAACTGACGTGAATTCAAGGTTTCAGCGTGATCGCCTTCCCATTCGATATCCGTCGCTTCTTCACCAAATTTAATATTAAGACCATTGGCTTCCAATATGGCAGTTAAGGTCTCATTTGTATCAACCTCACCTGTTCCAGAAATGGTCTTGGCATCATTTATTATGTCTTCAAGGGCTGACTCGACAACGGGAAGAGTCACCTTAGCTGAAGCGCCGGAAGCAATAGTTTCACCCGCTACTAAGTCACCGCCAGAATATGGATTCTCAAGACTGATTGTAATTTGCTTAGATGCATTTGTACCAATGTCATCTTCATCGCTAGTAATGAATTCATATCCAACAATGTCATAATTCAAGTCAACGAGAGCTCCGAAAGTTATCGATCCGGAATATCCGGTTTCAGTCGTTGCTTGATAATAGTAATAATCGGAATCCGTGCATGGAACCAATTTTCTAGTATCCAGCGTGCTCGCGTGTTCACTTTCCCATGGAATTTCGACAATGGTTGAAGAATCACCTGCTAAGGATAAGTTATTCTCTTCAAGAATATCAAAGATTGCCTGCTGTTTAGCATCGATAATATGCTGAGCAATCGTGTCTTCTGTCAAATAGTTAACACCGGCAAGGGCACTGCCGCAAACGAGACATACTCCGCCTAACACCAAAGGAAATTTCAAATAATTATTCATATTAATATTCCTCCTTTATCGCTAAAGGAACTGAGGTATTAGCGATAGTTAAACCAAAATCCTTTTCAGCATCTTGCATTGTTTTAAGGATTGAAGGAACGGTGACAAACGAATTGACAGCGCTGCTTGAACCAGTTTCAACAATAGCATTCACAGATGTGAGATCACCGCTGGTATAAGGATATTCAGGAGTGATTGAAATTTGAGTTGCAAATTCAATTCCTAATGAGTTTTCAGTACCGTCGATGTACTTGTAACCAACGACTCCGTTCTCGTTTACAACAATTCCAAATATGATATACCCATCGGTTGGTTCGTTTCCTTCACCAGGATATAAGTAGTTATATGAATCCTTTGGATCGGTCATCAACTTGTAGTAACTTGCCGGACTGTCATCCAAGGTGAAATTAATCTTTTCCAAACAGGTTCCGTGTTCGAGAACTACTTCAGTATCGACAACTTCATATCCGTAAGCATTCTTATTTGCTATTTCAAGAGCAATGTCGTATAGATCCATATGATCGTCGATTCTATCGACAGTAGTAGAGTAAGTATCAGTAGTTTTATTTAAATTACCGTAAACACCACCAAAGACAAGAGATAATGCAACTATTCCACTGATAGTTCCAACTTTGCCGGCGATGTTTTTATTTGAATTAGATACGCAAAGGCGATCGATGAGCGGGGTGAGGATATTCATCAACATAATTGAGAAACCAACACCTTCAACTGATGAAGCCTGATATCTAATTAACGCTGTTAATAGAGCAGCACCAACCGCAAATATAATCTTTCCTTGGCGCGAAGTGGGAGATGTAACGGGGTCTGTCAAGCAGAAGACCGCTCCGAACAATGCACCGCCGAGTAAGATATTTCTCAATCCAAATTCAAATGAATAAATTCCAAGTCCTGAAGCTAATCCCATTACGAGAGTAGTCAAGAAAAGAGAAGCGATATAGAATGTAGGAATTCTCCAATCGATAACCTTTAAAGCTACCAAAGCAATACCTAGTATGACAATTACCAAAGCAAATGTCTCACCCAATGTTCCGCGGTAATTTCCTAGCAACATGTTGCCTAAGGAGATTCCTTGAAGGTTGGTAGTCCAACCAAGATTTGAGGTCGTAGTAGTTATCGACGCCCCAGAGGCGATAGTTGTTGCAACATCGTCACCCAAGGTTGTAGACAAAGCGGACGGGAAACTAACACCGACCAACATACGCGCTGTTATTGCAGGATTGAAAATGTTTTTTCCGAATCCACCAAAGATGGATTTAACGAGGAAAGTTCCAATAAACGCTCCGATAAACACAACGTATAAAGTTGTTCCAACTGGAAGCAAAAGAGCGAATATAAGGCCTGATACATAACCGTATGAGTCCAATATTTTCAAACCCCAGTTTTTCAATCTTTCTTTCGTGGACTTAACCTTTTTATTTTTTAATTCCGGTATTGCCCACAAAGCGTCGCACAAGACGCTAGTTAAAACAGAAACAACAAATATTAAAATGGCATTTACACCATAATTGCTTCCAGCATTTACAAAGTACCAAACGATGGCATAAACTCCCAAAACTAAGAGAGCAATGCTCAAGATAGTCATGATCTTTCTTGTCGATCTAGGAGATGTTAAATGCGGAGCTTTTTCCAATGAAAATTTCATACATTCCCCCTTTATTTCTTGTTGATGGCAACTTTGAGTCTAACCATCAATTTTGCTTTTGCCACACCTTCTGACACTTCGATATTAGAAGGGCACACATATGAACAAAGTCCACATTCGACGCAACTTAAGGCATTGAGCTTGTACGCTCTTTCGTAATCTCCGCGAGCCGTTGCAAAATTGATTTCGCAAGGTTGCAAGTTAGCCGGGCAATGTGCAGTGCATTCACCGCATCTCAAGCACGGCAAGGTATTGACTTTTTTAGGTTTTAATACAGTGATTGCATTAGCTTGAACCGTTGTAGGAATATCGCCGTTCATATATGGCTTTCCTGTCATAGGCCCACCGTTGATCACAACTGCGCGGTCAACTTTGACTCCACCTACAGCTTCAAGTATGTCACTGACTAAGGTTCCGTATGGCAATCTGATGTTTGCGGGATGATTAACTTCGCCAGATACAGTTATCAAGCGAGTAGAAATCGTCTCGCCGTGGAAGAACAATCTTCCCATAGAGATAACGGTCTGTAAATTGTTAACGATAACTCCACATTCACTAGGTAGAGTTTTGTACTCTCTCTTGAGAGCCATCTTGATAAGAGCTCTTTCCCAGCCAGCTGGATAAACGGATTTAACGATTGCAAGACTGATTCTCGTATCTCCGAATTTTTCCACTTCCTGCGAAATGTTTGTAATCATTTCGTGATTCTCTTTTTTAATACCAATGACGCATCTTTGGATATCAAAAACATCCAACAGAATCTTTACCGCTTCTAACATATTCGAAAGATCTTCTTTCGCACCGATAATATAGTCGGTGGTCAAAAACGGTTCACATTCGATAGCATTGATGAGGATAGTGTCTATTTTTTCCTTAGTGCTGTACTTAATAAAACTAGGGAAACCTGCACCACCTAAACCGACAATGCCACCTTCCTTAAGCTTATTGACTACATCTTCTTTAGTGGGATTTTTCTTTAGTTTCTTCAAAGTCTCTTTCTTGTTTAACTTGTCATTTTCAATTTCTAAATAATTGACAGGTCTATTCAACAAAGGTGAGCGTTTTTTCACAATTTGCGTAACTTTCCCTGAGACAGGTGAATAAACTGGAAGCGAAAAATCCTTTCTAACTCCTAAAAGGCTTCCTTTTTTGACTGCACTACCCACTTCAACCATTGAATCTAAGGGTTGTCCCTTATTATCAACGGCAGCAACATAAACTTTTGACGGCTGAAATTCGATAATTTCAGAAGTCTTAGTTTGTTCTTTACATCCAGGTATATGCAGACATCCATTTGAGGATAAAACATGTAACATATACAATCTCCTAACGTTAATATAATAAACTCTAACATTTAAATAATAAAGCAAAATCAATGAAAAGTTAATCAATAATATACTTATTTCTTTATATGAATTTTGCTGAACTTAGTAAGTTTTCAACTATAATTTTTTTATACTCTTTTTCACGGATAAATATAATTGCGACCGAGTCAAATAAAAAGTGGAATTAACTCCAATCGAATGTCAATTCAATTAAATAAATTCCAAAATTCATTTTCGATTATCCAATAAAACAAGACCGCTTACTTCGGTCTGTTTCCGCGAGGGTAAAGCTTTTCTTCTACATCTTTATATATGTTGGTTTTGCCCATCGGTATCCCTGAATAATTGAGTCCCTTCATAACCGGGTTAACACTCTCGATATTCAATCCGTTTTGCACAATGTTCGCATAAGCGATTTCCATATCATCTTGAGCTTTGTTGAATAAATCGAGAAATGTCTCTTTGTGATTGGTTCCTTGCGAAGGATTTTTCCACGTGAGGTGATCCAAGTTCATGACGATTGGATTACCGCGCGTTGGTATATATATTTGTCCTAAACTTGTGTGACCAAAGAAATGGTGACGCAAGCAAGTTCCACCGTTAGCCAATCGATATATATCGATCATATTATTAACGGCATCAGCGTAAAAGTTTGAAGGTAACTTCTTCGAAAAAAAGTCCTCTAATACTTTTACAAAGTGTTTGTTAATCAGCTCAAGTTGTGCGCTAGGTATGATCAAAACAGTTTCAGGTTTTCGCGTCAGTTCAGGTTTGCGCCTTTCGTTCGCTAGGACGGAATCAATCGTCGCTTCAAAGTGACCGTGGCGGTAGTGATGAATTCCTGATAATTTTCCTCGCTTGTCAAACCCTGACCAATAATAGACATAAGAATGAGCGTGTGAATCAAGCATATAGTGAGCAAATTGACCCAGGATGAACGCTGTAAAAACATCTTTTTCAACTGTGTCATCTATCGAATCAATTTGTTCGAATGCTGTCGTAAATAACTGAATGCCATCAGATTTGTGAATTTGACTTCCCATCGCTTCTTTCGCGATTTTTAATTTCAAACCTCTCTTGGGCCAAAGGCCATAAAAAAACAGCGGATCAGGTCCTTGAGATCCCAGGCGAAACGCTTCTGAATATCTCGCAATCAGCGAGTCTTCCATCTTGTGCTTTTCGACAAAATCCTCAGCGAAGAAAGCGTGGGTTAGCAATGAAGGCATTATATTATCTCTTTTCTATCTATTTTACTATTTCGCCATAGACTACGCCCGAGGCGGCAGCTGCATTTGATTCATCAGTGTCGATGTGCATAGCGAGTGAGAACTTCTCAGATACTCTGATGACTGTGTCACCAAAAATAGTTGTTCTTCCTTTTCCCGAATCAACTTTAACGTTGACGATATCACCATTTTTCACATTGAAGTTTTCAGCATCAGCGGGAGTCATATGAATGTGACGCTTAGCGATAATCACACCTTCGCTGATCTCTACTTCCCCTTTAGGTCCCTTTAGTAAGCAGGGAGCAGATCCCTTGATGTCACCAGATTCTCTAACGGGAGCTTTGATGTTCAATTTACGAGCATCAGTAAATAATAATTCAACTTGATTGAACTTTCTAACTGGTCCCAATATTCTCAATTTAGCACTTGGACCCCAAACATTTGGATCTTTCTTGTCTCTTCCGAAAACTTCAACTATTGCTGTCGAAGCATATTGTCCGGGTTGAGATAAATTCTTTTTAACTTCCATTTGGTAACCTTTACCAAAAAGAACTTCTAAAGTTTCTTGAGTAACGTGTATGTGTCTCGCACTTGTTTCAACAATAAAATTTTTCATTTTCCCTTATCCTCTTTTCACAATAAATAATTATAAACACTTTTGGTACCTATAGTGTACCATTTTATCTATATTTCTTCAAATTTATTGCTACTACTTTAATTTTTATTTGTTAGAATAAATATATGAGTAAATTAGATGAACTAAGTATCTTTTTAAAAAAGTACAACCTTGATCAATTTAAACGAACTTTGCTGAAAGATGGAATATCAAATGTGAACTACGCACTTGGAAAAAAGTACGCTTTAAAAATACCTTACGACAGTCGTTTTATAAATTTGAAAACGTATCAAATTGAATTGCAAAAAATCGCAGCCAAACACTTCATTTCTCCAAATGTGGTTTTTTGGGATATCGATAATGGCTTTTTAGTAACCGAGTTGCTATCCGAATACAAACCCATCAGTTCTCTCGATATTAATCTATCTCAGGTTAAAAAAATAGTAGAAATAATCAAAGAATATCAGGCTTTGGATATCTCTCAAATAGATGTTCCATATTTGAATTATCAAAATATGCTCGACAGCTTTCGCCTAAAGGTGAATCCGAAAAAAAGAATATATCTCCACAAGCTCGAAAGTTCAAAAATTTTGGAGCACAACACTACGCTTGCGCACTTTGACATGGTAAACAACAATTTGCTTTGCAACAAAAATTCCGACATTCAACTCATCGATTTTGAATTTGCCTGCATCGCTCCAAAATATTTCGATTTGATTTCACTCTTATCTGAGAACAAATTTCCCGAGTCAAAGAAAGAAATAATCGTCAATGAATATTTCAAGAATGACCAAGAAGGAATGAAAGAATTCAAGAATATCAAAGATGAATTGAGAGCAATTTTAGACTTGCTTTGGTACCACTGGGCTCTCGCGAGAAGCGAGGTAAAAAATGATAAATATCGTCAGATATATTTAGACATTGCTGAGGATAAATTCGATTCTTTAGCTAGATATGTTCACAAAGTTCTAGACTGAGATGTATTAATTTCAAAACTTTTTAATTTACGACTTTTTCGTACGCCTTTTTTCGAATGATAAAGAAAGCGACGGCAGCTGCGGAAGCAGCTATAAACCAAGATAGTGGATATGATAAATATAGGTAATAGATCGTGTGAAACTCTGGAATTTGGAAAAATGTATATACGTAAATAATCCTGAATAGGCATATTCCTAACAGCGAGACAAGCATGGGAAGAATTGAGTATCCCAGTCCTCTTTCGCAAAATCCAATAGTATTCAAAAATGCAAAGAACATGTAACTATAGGTAAACACCTGAAGTTTCGCAGCACCAATTTCAATTGCCTCAGGGTCGCTGGTATATAAACCTATTACCTCGTACCTTAAAAGGTAGAATAAAAGGCATATGATATATGAAACCACGACAGAATACAAAACCGAGTAAATGATTGATTTTTTTATGTTTGCGATATTTTTCGCACCGTAGTTCGCAGCGACAAAAGCCATCCCCGCTTGTGAGAAAGAATTCATAATTACATACATGAAACCGACCAAGTTTCCAGAAGCGCCATTTCCCGTATCCGCCGAAGCACCAAAGCCATTTACTGCCGTTTGTATTATCACATTTGATATGGAAAAGAGAGCACCTTGAATTCCAGAAGGTAACCCAATCTTAATTATCATCAAAGCTTCAGCTTTGTGAAATTTAATCTTCTTCAAATCTAAACTCACAAACCCTTTGTACTTAATCAAAGAAACGACTGTCAGCGTCGCTGAAACCGCCTCGGCAATTATTGTCGCAAGAGCAACGCCAACTACGTCCATTTTCCAAAAGATAACAAAGATGATATTCAATACAACATTGACAACACCAGAAATAGCCAAAAAATAAAATGGACTTTTCGTATCCCCCATTCCACGGAGAATCGAAGCCCCAAAATTATATATGATTAAAAAAGGTGAACCTATGAAATAAATAGTCAAGTATTCGGTAGACAAGTCGATAACTTCGCTTGGAGTTTGCATCAATTCCAATATAGGTCGTGCGATAAATAACCCGAGGATTAAAATAAAGATTCCACTGGCAATTGACATTGCCATTGCCGTGTGAATTCCTCTTTCGCCTTTTTCTCTATTTTTTGCTCCGTAAGCTCGACCGACAACAACATTTGCGCCGACAGCTAATCCCATAACTAAGTTGAGAATGAGATTTATGAGAGAGGTAGTAGCAGAAATAGCGCCAACGGAATTAGTTGAACCAAAGTTCCCGCATATTATCAAATCAGCAGCGGTGTACAAAAGTTGCAATACTCCAGAAAATATTAAGGGTAAAGAATAGAAGAACATTTTGGAAAAAATCTTTTCTCCGGTCATATCAATTTCGTTCTTTTCTAACATACTTTCCCTCCACCAATAACGTTGATTATATAACATTTCAAAAAAGTATCAACAACTTTCTACATAAAATTTTCGCACAAAATACCACTGTTTTTACGAAAAATGCAAAAAAAATCAAATTTTTGGATAAAATTACAAAAAAGCAGGCCATTTAGCCTGCCTTTTTAGAATTATTTTTTTTTGTTTTTTCCTTATTTAATTGACTTTGCAGCTTCAGCAAAGATTTTGAGACCTTTGTCGGTCAAAGGATGATTGATCATTTTCTTCATAACTGCAGTAGGAATGGTCGCGATATCCGAACCAGCAAGAGCACTGACTTCAACGTGATGCAAGTTTCTAATTGAAGCAGCAATAATCTCCGTTTCATAACCGAATGTGTCACGTAGAGTTACGATGTCATTAATCAATTTTTCTGAATCAAACCCGGCATCGTCCATTCTTCCTAAGAAAGGGGAAACGAAGGAAGCGCCAGCCTCCATTGCGAGTTGAGCTTGGCTTACGGAGAAGCAAAGCGTCACATTTGTTCGAATATTTTCTTTTGAAAGAGTAGATACTGCCTTTATTCCATCCCAAGTCATAGGAATTTTAACGACAATATTCTTGTTAATTTTCGCCAATTCTCTAGCTTGTTTAATCATATCTTCAGCTGGTGCTTCATTAACCTCAGCAGATATAGGTCCATCGACCAATTTGACTATTTCTTGGATAACATCCTCCAATTTTCTTCCTTCTCTAGCGATTAAGGAAGGGTTGGTTGTTACTCCCTTTACTATTCCGTAACTAGCCATTTCGCGAATATCTTCGATATTGGCGGTATCAATAAATAATTTCATCTCTTAATTCTCCTTTCATTAAACATCTATTATTTTGAATATTTTTCTTCGAATGCTCTTATGCATTTTTTGACAATTTTTATCGCTTCGTGTCGCGACTCAATCGATGTAACCGAGGTCGGCTTGTTCTCTAAAACCTTGTAGGTTTCAAAGAAATACTTAATTTCCTCAATAATGTGTTCAGGCAATTCTGAAATGCTATCGAACGTATTGTAGAAAGGGTCTTCTTGACATATAGCAATAATCTTTTCGTCCGTATCACCCTGATCAATCATTTTCAAAACTCCAATCGGACGCGAGTGAACCTCAGTCAGCGGAAGAATTGGTTCCGAAGCTAGAAGTAAGACGTCGAGAGGATCGCCATCATCGGCATACGTGCAAGGAATAAACCCGTAATTCGCAGGATAGTGATTAGCAGTGTGTAAAATTCTATCCAATCTAAGCGCGCCGGTTTCCTTATCTAATTCATATTTATTTTTCGAACCTTTTGTTATCTCAATGATGGTAACAAAATCGTCAGACTTTATTTGTTTTTTATCAAATTCAGTAAATAAGTTCATCCTATTCTCCCTTTTTCACCAATAGCGAAGTACCTGTCATTTCTTCAGGCTTGTTCTCTCCTAACAGTTGGAGAATAGTCGGAGCAATATCGCACAAAGCTCCACCTCCTCTAATCGAGAACGACTTGTCGTTAATGGCAAAAGGCACAAGAGAAGTTGTGTGCTTGGTCATCGGATTCCCCTCTTCATCGATGCACTTATCGGCATTTCCGTGATCAGCCGTAAGAAGCAATGTTCCACCGTTCTTATCCAAGTACTTTAAAATTTTTCCTACGCACATATCGACTGTTTCAACCGCTTTGATTACCGCGGGCATAACCGCAGTGTGACCGACCATATCGCAGTTGGCGAAATTTAGAATGGCGACATCCAAATCGTTCTTGTCCAATTCCTTGATAAGCGCATCTAAAATCAATGGAGCTGACATCTCAGGTTTCAAATCGTAAGTGGCGACTTTAGGCGAAGGAATAAGTACTCTCCTACAATTCTTGAACTCGGGATTTGTCACGCCATCATAATTGATTCCTCCATCAAAGAAGAAAGTAACGTGAGCGTATTTTTCAGTCTCGGCAATTCTCAATTGGCGGTATCCGCGGTCAGCGAGAACTTGTCCCAATCCATTCTTCAACGTGGGCAGGTAGAAGGCGATGTCACCTTTAACAGAGTCCGCGTATCTCATCGTACAGATGAATGTTATGTTCTTGAGTTTGATATTTGGCGTATAAGCTTTCCACATATCGACACCTTCATCATTCTTTTGAGGGTGTTCGTAGAAGCTAGGATTGGTAATGAGAGTTGATATTTGAATCGCTCTATCTGGACGGAAGTTCATGAAGATAACTGAATCCCCATCCGTGATTGTGCCATCGAAGTTCGCGTTGTAAGCAGGAGTGACAAATTCGTCAGAAGGTGATTCATTTTCCTTTTCAAGTCTAGCATATTCGTCTTTGATGTATTTGTGATAGTCGACAAAAGAGTTACCCTTTCTTTCAGTCATAACCGAGTAAGCTTTGTCAATTCTAGTCATGTTCTTATCTCTGTCCATGCCCCAATATCTTCCACCGATTGTTGCGATGTGACCAATTCCTTCCTCATCCATGAGTTTTTGAATTTGGTCGAGATATTTGCAAGAAGTGCGAGGGCCGACATCTCTTCCATCCAAGAAAGCGTGGAAACAAAGTTGATCCTGGCCAACTCCTCTCATCTTTGCCATTTTTATGATTGCGAAGATGTGTTCCATTTGTGCGTGAACTCCGCCATCAGACGTCAAAGCGAAGATGTGCAATTTTTTCTTGTTTTGAATAGCGTTATTGATAGCCTTTAAATATTTTTCATTAGTGTAAAATTCTCCGTCAGCAATCGCCTTGCTGATGAGAGTCAAGGACTGGAATACCGTGCGTCCAGCACCCATATTCAAGTGTCCGACTTCTGAATTTCCCATCTGACCTTCAGGCAAGCCAACAGCAAGTCCTGAAGCTTTGATCTTTCCGTTGGGATAATTTGCAAAAAACTCATCCAAATTGGGTTTGTTTGCTTGGTTTACGGCATTTCCTAGATTTTCTTTTCTAAGTCCGTATCCATCCATGATGCATAAAATAATAGGTTTTCTTTTAATAGGAGTATCTTTCATATTCTTTTCCTCACTTCCCTTTAAGATTATATCACAGCGATAAAATAATAGATTAAAAAACAATAGCTGTTACTTTTTTTTCACCTTTGATAAAAAGAATGAACTTAGTGAAAATTGTGCTGAGATAAACGTTATATCTAATAGCTGCTTTGTTGTATTTTTCATACTTTTGATCCGCATCTAGGTGATAGTTTTTAAACTCGTTGGCATCCTCTTCACTAATATATTTTCCAAACCTCTTATCTTCAAAGTGAATTCTACCTAAAATGTACGAAAACATGTCTACCATATTTTTGTATTTATTTCTCTGATCCATGTTTAACTCAGCCATATTTTCCACGCCATTGCTGATGATTTTATAGGTTTCTTCATCCTTCTTATATCCAACTTTCTCCAAGGCGGATAGAGTCACGAGTATCTTTTTTCCTCTTTCAATTTCGTAATCGTTCAAGGCTTCTAGTTCTTGAATCAACATCGACTCGTACTTTGTGACTTTTGAGTATCCAAATAGTCCCATGAGAAGAAATACAGCTATCAACCCAATCGTAACCACTAAAATTATTTGCCAAGTTTCCATTCTATCTATATCTCCTCAATTCAGTATACTTGTATTTGATTTTTATGTAAAAAGAAAAAAGAAAGATAAATGGTCTCTGTCAAAATATATTGATGCTCTTTGCGTGTTATAATGACAATATGAATATAGGTATTATAGTAGCCGCTGGAAGCGGAGAGCGTCTATTTGACGCCATAAAAATCAAAAAGCAATATTACAAATTAAACGGATACAAGGAAATCTTCCTTCATCCTGTCGAAACTTTTATCAAAAGTGGAATCTTTTCAACTGTCATTTTAGTTGTTCCGCGCGGAGATAGAGAACGAGCTTACTCCATTTTAGAAAGAGAAGAACTCAACGATAAGGTTATGATTGTCGAAGGTGGAAATACCAGACAAGAATCCGTGGAGCGGGCGATGAGCTTTTTATCAAAAAAACTATCTCCTAAGTCTCTGGAGGAAACAACTGTATTTATCCATGACGGAGATCGACCTTTGGTCTCGACAGATTTGCTCCTTCGCCTCGAGAAATCGAGCAAGGAATATGAAGCGGTCGTTCCTGTCATGCCTATTTTTGATTCAATGGTTAGAAAAGAAGACAAGAAATATGTAAACAGGCAGAATTATCTATGCGTGCACACACCGCAAGTATTTCGTTTTCATTTATTAATGAAAGCCTTA
Organism: Bacilli bacterium; assembly: GCA_041669865.1. GTDB lineage: Bacteria > Bacillota_I > Bacilli_A > RFN20 > CAG-288 > Scatoplasma. Next base: position 23,671 of record JBAYAI010000005.1, read on the forward strand.
TCATATGCGAAAAATGCCAATGGGACTTTTGGAGACGAAGGAAGTGTAATACAATACTATGGGCATGAGGTAAATTATGTCAAGTCGGAAATCAACAACATGAAAGTCACTGATTTAGAGACATTAAAGATTGTTGAGAAGTGGGAAAAGATATATGGATAAGAATAAGTGCTACATCGGTGAAAAAGTCAAAGTAACTGTCACTTCCATCGCGAGATACGGAGCATTTGTCAATCTAGAGAATGGAGAAACTGGTCTCATTCATATTTCGGAAATTTCCGATTCATTCATTTCCGACATCTCACAAATTCTTCCCGTCAATTCAACTGTTGAAGCCATCATCATTGGCGATGGAAATAAACCACACACCTATCGACTTTCAATCAAGAGAATAAGTAGAAGAACTCGACAGAAAACCTCTATGGCCAAGCCCTTAACTCGAAAGCAGTTCAACAAGGAAAAGATCGATTCAATCTCCTTCTCTCCAGTTGAAAAAGAATTGCCTGAGCAAATTAAAAGGGAATATATTCGTTTAACAGGAGGAAACAATAATGGTTAAATTAAATCAATCCGGAAAAAAGATTGAGAATCTTGATTTCAGTGAAATAGACGAAAGAAATAGTGAAATTTGCAACAAGATTGACGAAAAGACTGGTGAAGGTAACGACTTTTTAGGATGGTTAGATTACGAGAGCAATCTTCCACAAAAAGAAATCGATCGATTGATTGAATGCGCTAAACGCATTAGAAAGAACTATCAAGCTTTGGCAGTAGTTGGAATTGGCGGTTCATACTTGGGCGCGAGAGCAGCTATCGACGCAATCAACGGTTTATTTCCCGAAGATGATTTCAAAATCGTCTTCCTAGGAAACACTCTATCATCCACCTATACTGCTCAAGCGATTGAATTTTTGAAAAATAAAAAATTTGCTATCAATGTCATATCAAAGTCTGGAACTACCGTCGAACCTTCAATCGCCTTTAGGCTATTGAAAAAAATATTGGTTGAAAAATATGGAGAATCATATTTAAAAGACGCTATCGTTGCTACCACCGACCAAAAGCGCGGTGCTCTCAAAGGTGAAGCGGATGAAGAGGGATATGAAACATTTGTCATTCCCGATGACATCGGCGGTCGGTTCTCGGTTATTACTCCCGTTGGTCTATTGCCAATCGCCTGTGCTGGAATCAACGTTGAGAAATTCATTCAAGGTGTTAGAGATGGTGAAAAGGAATACTCCGTTCCCGACTATAAGAAAAATCCAGCATATATGTATGGAGCTAGGAGATATCTACTATACAAAGCAAATTATCCCGTCGAAGTATTCACGACCTACGAACCACAATTTGCTTCAATAAACGAATGGTTAAAACAGCTGTTTGCGGAATCGGAAGGAAAAGATTCCAAGGGCTTATTCCCCGCAAGTGTAACTTTGACTACTGACCTTCATTCTGTCGGTCAATTTCTCCAGCAGGGTTCGCCGGTGTTGTTCGAAACCATCATCAAAACCACTGCTCCAATAAAAGACTTAACTGTTGAAAACGACCCGAAGAATTTGGACGGATTAAACTACTTAGCTGGAGATAAACTTTCTTTCATCAATGACAAAGCCTACGAAGGAACACTAAAAGCTCACACTGAAACCGGGCCTGTGTCAGCAAATATCATCGAGATAGAAAAGATGAATCCTTATAACCTAGGAAATCTCTTCTACTTCTTTATGAGATCTTGCGCTTACTCCGCCTATCTTCTCGGAGTCAACCCTTTCAACCAACCTGGGGTAGAAGTTTACAAGAAAAATATGTTTACTCTCTTGGGAAAATTCGATAAGAAATAATCGAACTTTTATCTCACAATTATCACAATATATTAAGTATTTATGCGCGGTTTGATTATATTGAAAAACCTCAATTATTTTTCTTGATATACTAATATCTATTTGCTATAATTACAAAGCATGTTTAAGGAGGAATATCTCAATGTCAAGAACCTGTCCTATAACTGGAAAAAGTCCTGTAACTGGTAATAATCGTTCACACTCACTTCGCGCTACTCGTAGAAGATGGGGTGTCAATCTTCAGAAAGCAAAAATTGAAGTTGATGGTAAGATGACTACCGTTCGAATTTCAACTGCAGCCCTTCGTACCTTAAGAAAAGCTCAAAAGGCTAAAGCCCAAGCTGAAGTTGCAACCGAAGAAGCAGTCGCTTAATTTTAAGTTATACAAGCTGACCCGATTAAAATCGGGTCTTTTTTATGTAAAAAAAGCAAAGAAAGGTATAACTTTCTTTGCATCACTTGCAGACAATTTATCGTATCCTAAATAACAAAGTAATTGATGATTAAAAGAATCATATTAATCAACTGTGCTAGGAAAAAAATCCATTCAACTATTGCGAGAGAACAAACTTTCGGTCTAATGTAGATTGTCGTTCCATTTTCCTCCACCTTGTCCATATACATCCATTTTTTCAACTGAGGAATGAATAAAAGAGCAAGAAGTATGAATCCTAAAACTCCCATTATTATTCCAATTACCATGTTGAATTCATAAGGGAAATATCCTCTAGTTACTACCGCAACTAGCAGCATAATGTCTCCTCCTATTTGAGTCAGGAAAAAGATAACATCCATGATTATATGGGTATTATAGTAATCCAGCCCAAAAGATAGCGTTCCTAAAAAGACAACGAGTGAAACCACCTGTAAAAGCAATGCTGAATAGTACATAGGATTTGTACACCTGATGATAGTTGAGATATAAGATTGAGTTGCGAACATTACAAAGAGAGTTCCTAACGCAAGCAAAATGACTCTCTGTGTGTAAGTTATTACAACTTCATAGGGGAAGCAATTCAAGTATGAGAACTTTACGTCGTCATTAATGCGTCTCCTATATGTAATTTGTGGCAAAACAAGAATCGATATTCCCAGCAGCAAAGCCACTATTGGAAAAAATAATTTAAGCATCTTTCGCTAGTACAAGAAGTACTCCTCCTTCATTTACCTTAAGCACCGCTACTCTTTCTAAGAGGGTGTTGTCCACCGCTTTGGCATCGGTGAAATTCAACCTGACATTTCTCACAGGTTTTGACACATGTTCCATCGATATCACCGCACTTGGAAAACCGACAACATAGAATCTATCGAACCCCTGTCGAGAAATAATGTGACTACCTTTAGAATAGTAATTGATGAGATTGGAATCGTCATGAAAACTAACTGTCCCTTTAGCATCTTTCAAAGTGAGCAGAATATCTCTATAATGTTTGAATCCCGAATCCAATTTATCGAGAAGAACAACTTCATCCGCACCTTGAGAGAACAAAAAATTAATAACTTTCAGATTGGTATTTTCCCTGTTATTATCCGAATATCTAACAACTTTTTCTTTAGGAAGAAAGGTTAGTACGTGTTGAAGGTCAACCGTCTTGAACGAAGAAATTGCGAGTGAAATGCGCGCGCCAAAGCTCCGTGCAATATCGATTCCCTCATCCATTCCTATAATTTCTTCATCGAGATATTTACTTAAAACCTCAATAGATGCGTTTGGAGTGACCAAAATCATTCTTTTCATTGCAACTATTCTCCAATGATTTTTCTTATAGCTTCCCGCTTGCTCTCAGACTTGAATATGTAAGAACCCGCGACAACGATATCTACTCCCGCTTCTCTGACTATCTCCACCGTATCAGCATTTATTCCACCGTCGACTTCCAACAGTGTATTCAGTTTCTTTTCGTTTATGTACTTTCTCAACTTTTTGATTTTCTCTGCTGATGATGGAATGAATTTTTGTCCACCGAATCCCGGCTCGACTGACATGATGAGAACTAAATCAAAGTGATTGAGAAAGGGGATAATTTTTTCAACTGGCGTTCTCGGCTTGATCGATAGTCCAACTTTAACATTAGGAGACATTTGTCTTATTAATTCCTGTGCTTCAATCGGATCGCTGACCGCTTCAAAGTGAAAGGTTATCAAATCCGCTCCGTATTTAATGCACTTTTGGGCGTATTTGATAGGATCATCAATCATTAGATGAACATCGTTAAATAGTCCCTCTTTTGAAAAGCGCTTGATAAAATCAGGACCGAATGTAATATTTGGAACAAAGTGTCCATCCATTATATCGTAATGAAGATACGTGGCACCTTCGTTCTTGCACTCCTG
>JBAYAI010000006.1:0-25700 GCA_041669865.1 Bacilli bacterium
TCCTTAGTTATACCTTTTGCTTTACCCATATTGTAATCCCTTAATAACTAGTCCTTATTATAAGTCCTTTTTCTTTTTGTGTAACTATTATTGCTCTTTTTGTCAGTTCGATAAGAAGATTTCCTGTCTCTCGAGTACGAACTATTTCTGTCATCTCTTCCCCGATAAGAAGATTTCCTGTCTCTCGAGTACGAGTTATTTCTATCGTCTCTTCCACGATAAGAAGATTTTCTATCTTTAGAATATCTCAAGCGAGAGTTGTCTCTTGTATGCGAAAGTCTCTGAGTGTCTCGATACGACTCTCTTTGATAATTAGCGGCAGCCTCTGCTATTTTCTGTGCTACAGGTGTTATGAAATTAACGCGGTTGGAGTTGAAGTCGACATCTTTGACGATGACTTCAATTTCTTGTCCCAATTTGAACAATTGCATTTCAACTTCTTTGGACAGAGATTGAACGTTCATGTGTTTTTCCGAAAATTTGTATTTATTTGTTGGATCGATGTCATTTAAAGAAAGACCGCCTTCGATTCCATTTTCTAATTCAATGAAAATTGCTTGCGCATTTAATCCACTGATGTGCCCTTTGAAAGTTTCACCTATGTGTTTAGACATATACTTTGCCGATTCTAAATCATCGACATCGCGTTCAATCTTAGTTGCGCGTCTTTCGGCAGCTGACGTTGAATATCCGAGAGTTCTAAGTCTCGCTAATAGCTGAGATTTAACAAATTTTTCTTGGTTAAAAACATAATCTCTAATGGTGCGATGAACAATTAAATCAGGATATCTTCTTATCGGTGAAGTAAAGTGAAGGTAGTTATCTTCTCCTAAGCCAAAATGACCGGTATTGTACGGTGAATACTGAGCCTTTGCTAAAGAGCGAAGAAGGAAATTAGATATCGCTGATCTCTGAGGGTCATCTGCTATAGTTCTAAACCAGTGGCTCAAAGTTTGGCTAGTTACCTTTTGAGGAAAATCTTGACTCATGTGGATGTTTCTTAAAAACAATTTAAAATTAGTCAATTTGTCTTGCGGAGGATTGTCGTGAACTCTAAAGAGTGTGGGAATACCTCTTGCTTCAAGGAATTTTGCAACTTCAACGTTTGCAATAATCATTAAGTCCTCAATAAGTTTTTCACCTGCTTCTTGAGTTCTTTTAATCACTTCTATCGGATTTCCCTGTTCATCTAATTTGAATTTAATTTCAGTGGAATCGAGATCTAAAGCGCCAAATTTTTCTCTTCTCTTTCTTATTTTTGAAGTGACATCTCTCAATAAAAGAAGCATGTCTTTTATATCTTGTGATAAATTGACTTTTTCGCCCTTGAGATAGTCGTTTACTTGTGTATAAGTGAGTCTTCCGTGAGAGTGAATAACTCCAGGTACAATTTTAGAACGATACACTTTGCCCGAAGAATCGACATCCATTATGACGGATATGGTCAAGCGATCTACATCAGGATTGAGTGAGCAAATGCCATTTGAAAGTTCGACAGGAATCATCGGGACGACTCTATCAGCGACGTAGATTGAAGTTCCGCGCTTTTGCGCTTCTTCATCGATTGCTGAATTCGGTTTTACATAGTAGCTCACATCAGCGATGTGAACGCCAACCTCGTATCCATTTATGATTTTTTTAACTTGAACGGCATCGTCGAAGTCCAAAGCATCTTCACCATCGATGGTAACGATATTTTCATCGCGAAAATCGGTGCGACCTTCTAAATCAGCTTCGCTGACAGAAGACGGAATCATCTTTGCTTGAACTAAAACATCCGATGGGAAAGTAAGCGGGGCATCATTGGAGACAATTATGGAAGAAATATCCGATCCTACTTCTCCTGATTTTACGAGCAATTTGTCGAAGCTAACTTCGATTTCATCAACGCGCGACTCTAAAATGTGGCATGAAATCAAATCGCCATCCTTTATGTCGAAATTCGACAAATCTTCTCGTATGATTATCTTGATATTTGAATCAGCATTTCTCGCGGAATTGAGAAGAAATTTGTTTGCTCCTTCGCGAGAAACCTTTCCATTTATTCTTTTTTCTCTATTGTATAATCCAACTATTTTTCCATTGTTCCAGTGATCAACCTGAACGTAGACAACATCTTCCAATATATATCCATTTAAAGAGTATCCGGAGATTCTAATGTCTTTCGATTTGTCGGCAGGACCGTCTATGGGTCTTACAAAAGCAAAGTTGTTTTTTCGGAGAACAACAGTGCAGAGTTTGATATTGTAATTTGCCGTTAATCCATACCCCGAGTTAGTCAAAAAGACTAGACCTGAATCGAGAAAAGGTAGTATTGTCTTTTCAACTTCAGCCGGTGTGAGTGAAAAGTGTTCACTGAGCTCAGCGAGCGTGTGTGTGGTTTTTGATAGGTATTTTTGTAGTTCGTTTTTTTCCATAATAAATCTCCTTAAATGTTTATATATTGAATTGTCAAAGAAAAGCTTTTTTAATAAATGAGTATCTACTCGTACAAAAGAAAAAGGGAACTGATTTGAATTCCCTTATACATTGGTCTTTATAAATAATTTGCTAATATTGCGAATAAGAAGAAGATAATCGCTGCAACCATTGTTATGTAGGAAATGATCTTGTCGACGCCCCTCTCTTTGGTTTTAGCGAAGATGTTCATGTTAGTACCACCGGTGATTGCGCCAGAAGCACCTTGGGATTTACCACCTGTTAACAGGGCGAGAATTATAAGAATAAAAGATATAATTAACAATATTACTTTGTATGGACTCATTAAATTGATTTCTCCTCTTAGAAATTTGTCTAATTATAGACATATCTTATTTAGTATACAATAATTAAGCGATTTTTCAAGAAAAGAATACCTATTAATCAATTATATTTAGTAGAACCCCTTATTTTTGTTGACAAGATAAAAATAGATAGGTATACTTTTACTTGCGAAAGTAGAAAAGGAGAATATCAAAATGGCAACTCCAGCAAGACGTAGTTCGAAAACCCGCAAGAGATTAAGAAGAACGCATTTTAAACTTCATCCTCAGGGATTAGTTGAGTGCAGCAATTGCGGTTCAATGATCAAATCACATCACATTTGCCCTAAATGTGGATTTTACAACGGCAAGAAAATCGTTGATGTAAAATCTAATTAATTGCAATTTGTTTTTGATTATTCAAGAAAATACACCCGTCATGTGGCGGGTTTTTTCGTGTATTTAAGTCTAAATTATTCACTGAATATAATTGTCGAGAAGATATTGCAGCATCAAAGATATTCGATTTTTTATCCCATCAATGATAAATGATAGAATAGTCTTTTATTTTATAAAAATGATTGTATAATACTAAATGTTATTAATATATATTTTATATATATTAAGGGAGCGAACTATGGGTGGAATATCATCAAACAATTCTTCTTTTGTAGGTTATAAAAAGATAAAACCTACATTTATGCAAAGGAAGAAAACACAAATTAACGACTACTTATTAGATCACCCTGCTCTGAGATATCTCTTAGAATATACGGTAGCAGCTATTGGAGTTTTAATATCAGCCTTTACCTTTGCTTATAGCTATAGAGCGTTTATCGCTCCTGAGCCGATTACTACAGTCGACGGGTCGATAGTCAATCCATCTTTGATTTCTGGTGGGGCCTCAGGTACCGCCCAGATTTTTTTGAGAATATTTCAAATATTTGGATATACCGGAAACGAATATACGATGACATCGATATGTTTCTTTCTTATCAATGTTCCACTGTTTTACGTGGCGTGGAAAAAAATCGGAAAGAGATTTACTATTCTAACATTTGTTGATGTTGTCCTTTGTTCTATTTTTATCTCCTATCTTCCTTACGAATGGGTTGTGATATTCGAGATAGATGCGGATTTTATCGCTCGTGCACTTTTTGCAGGAATTCTCACCGGCATATCTTCCGGAGTTGCATATGTGACCGGTTGTTCCGCAGGTGGAGTTGATATATTGGCATATGCGATAGCAGAAAAAAAATCTACCACTGCTGGGAAATTCGCAATGATTATTAACGCTGGCATTGTTCTTCTATACACTTTTGTCAATGCAATTAGATTGCAAAGCCTCGGTGAAGCGACCATGGCTTTATATACGACTATCTATTTCTTCACTTCATCTAAAATAGTTGACTTGATAAATATTAAAAATAAAAAGACCGAGATTCAGATTACAACATCTAAGAACGATCTTGCACCCATGCTACTTCGAGCATTCCCTCACGGATGTTCCGTCATCGACGCGAGAGGTGGATACTCTGGAAAGCCTCGAAAGATTATTTTTATGATTGTTTCTAATAATGAAGTAAAGAGGGTTATTGAATTTGCAAAGAAGATTGATGACGAATGCTTCGTTAATATTGCTCCATCGAATGGAGTTTATGGAAAATTTTATATTAAACCGATGAAATAATGTATTTGTCGACCAGTCAATGGTAAGATAAAATAGAAGAGAGAGGTATATATAGATGCATACAAATGAAGAATTAGCAGAACTCATTTTTCCTGAGATAACCGAAACGGTTGAAGACTTAGAGAAAAGATATCCCCCTAGAGATTTGCCCGATGGAGCGGAAGTAACAAGGTTTGCTCCTTCCCCTACCGGATTTTTGCATACAGGTTCTCTATTTACAGCACTGATTGCATACAAGATTGCAAAGCAATCAAACGGCGTGTATTTTTTTAGGTTAGAAGACACAGATCAAAAGAGAGAAATTTCCGGTTCTGGCAAGGAATTAGTCGAACAGTTGGAAGCTTTTGGGATAACGCAAAATGAAGGGTATTTCGGCGATACCGAGAAGGGAAATTATGGCCCTTATGTCCAGTCAAAGAGAAGCAAAATTTATAAGATTTGCATCAAGGATTTAATCAAAAGAGGACTGGCCTATCCGTGCTTTTGTACAGCAAAAGATTTGGATGATTTGCGCATGACACAAAATGCAAATCGCGTTGTTCCTGGATATTACGGTGAGTACGCTAAATGTCGCCATCTTACAATCGACGAAGCTTACGAAAGAATTGTCAATGGCATGAGTTATGTCATAAGATTTAAATCGCGTGGAAACCACAATAACTATGTGAGAGTGCACGATGAAATTCGCGGAGATCTCAATCTCTCTGAAAACGACCAGGACATCGTCATCTTGAAGTCAGATGGACTTCCTACTTATCACTTTGCCCACTTGTGTGATGACCACTTTATGCACACGACAGTTATCACTCGTGGTGAAGAGTGGATTTCTTCACTTCCCATTCACGTTGATTTATTTAACACTATGGGTTTTGAACTTCCAAAGTACGCACACTTGCCAGTTATCATGAAAAATGAAGACGGAAAGAGAAGAAAGTTATCAAAGAGAAAAGACCCAGAGGCTGCGGTCAGTTTCTTCTTGAAAGAAGGTTATCCAATCGAAGGTATTATCAAGTACTTGATGACAATTGCTAACTCAAATTTTGAAGAGTGGCTCATGAAAAATCCAAAGACTGACATAAATGAATTCCAAATGACATTTGGAAAGATGAGCTTGGATGGCGCTCTATTTGACTTGCCGAAACTCAAGAACATCTGCAAGGAAGTATTGTCTTACTACACCAAAGATGAAATAACTGAAAAAGCAGAAGCTTACGCGAAAAAATATTCTCCGGAACTATTGAAAATGATCGAGTTTGATAAGGATTATTTTAAAGAAATTATGAATATTGAGAGAGAGCAAGAAAAACCGCGTAAAGATTACGAAAAATATTCTGACATAATCGACCACATCAAGTTTTTCTACAACGACAAATACGATGAGATGTTCGCGGCTCAACCGCTACCTTTCAACGAGTTTATCGATCGTGGAGAAATTAAAGCCATACTCGAGGAATTCCACGATAACTTAGATTATTCTGTCGACAAGCAAGAGTGGTTTAATTCACTCAAGGAACTTGGAGTTAAACACGGATTCGCTCCGAATTTTAAGACATATAAAAAGAATAAAGAGGCTTACAAAGGTCACGTTGGCGATGTTGCCGAGATGGTGCGCATCACTTTGACTACATCCAAGCGCTCCCCCGATTTATATTCAATTTTGCACATACTTCCCAAAGAAGAAATCGACAGGAGATTTGCAAAAACAATTGATATCTTATAGAATGAAAATTAATTGTTATTACAGCAATTAAAGTAGTTAATTATCTTATTTGCAAATTGGATGAGCGACAACAGGTAGTCTACTATCTAATTTACAATATATAACCAGCAATCATTGGGGATTAGCTGGTTTTTTAATAAAAAAACCCGGCAATTTAATTTGCCGAGTTTTCATTTACTTTATGAATTAGTAGATTATGACAGTTCCATCTTCTTTGACTTCGATTTCTCCTCCAGTTATTACTGTATCGAGGAAGTCTTTTCCCAATTCATCGATGCAAATAACATCGGAATTTTCCCAAACTCGAGCGAGTACTATTCCCGAAGCAGCGAGTGAATCGATGTGTTCAGAAAAAAGGAAACAAGCGGGGTTTATTTTCATGGAACAGATGGTCTGGATAACCAGTCCACCAGTGGTAGAACCGATAGTGATGGGTAAGCAAAGAGCTTTGCCAGTAACATCGCGATTGAAGATATCAGGATTATTTTGATCGGAAACAACCAATCTTTTCTTGTTGGCCAGTGCGGCTTTTTGGAAAGAAGCAAGTGTGTTTACACCTTGATGAGAGACAACTGCTTCACCTTTAAAATTACCTGCAGCAAGCACTCTTCCCTTGAATTCTTTCATGATTATTTTCCTCCCTTTCCAGTTATAATATCAAGTATTTCTTCGTCCTTGTAATAGCGCGACATCGAATATGTTCTCAACTTATTTGAATTAGTAACTATCCGACGATGGTGAGTTAACGGATTGTTGGTGTACATCAAAGGACAAATGCTAGATAAAGTACAACCAGTTTTTAACAACTCTTGGTATTTAGGAGTTTTGATGAATTTTTCTTTCACATCAGGAGCAGCAGTTAAAACTGTTCTAACTTTAATTTTTTTACGGTTATTTTCTCTTAAAGCTAAAGTTATCTTGTCAGTCCAATCAACAAGCTGTTTGTATGTGAGATGCGGACATCCGATAAAGCAAAGTTGAGCATATTTATTCTTATCTTTCCACATAACAGGATATGATTTGTACACTCTCTCTAATTCGTCGTCGTCGATTACGTATTCTTTTGCATCTTCCCTGATCAACTTTTTACCCAATTCCTTCGCTTCAGGAGTCAGATTGTCAATGTGATACAAACCGACAGCCCCGTTAGAAGCGGTGGCTGCACCAAAATCCTTTAAATAAGCGATTGCATCATCGTTCAATTCATTTCCGATGAATTTATCGAGACCGATGACATAAGGAACATCCTCCATTACTTTCATACCGATGGCCGATCCGAGAATTTGGGCTTCAGGTTTTTTCGTTGTCTTGATAATAACTTTCCACTTTGCCTTTCTTCCTTCGTCGGTGATGAAACCATATTCAGGAACGTATCCAGTTATTCCTCCAAAGAGATCGAGCATTCCTGAATTTCGATTGCATCTAGCCCCAAGAACAGAGTTAGCAAATACAACAGCTGACGATTCAGCCCACGATAGAATATCTCCTTTTTTAGGAGTATTTCCAACTTCAGGCAAGTAAGAAGTACAAGTAAAGGCGTTCTTATTTTTCAATCCAACTTTAGTCAATTGTTCTTCATACTTTTCCTGGTCACCATATATTATTTTTGAAAATACCAGTTTTTCCAGGGGATTGCATTTGACATTTTTGTAGTCAATTGGTCGAGGATCAACGGTGAATTTTCCCTCTGTGTGAATTCCAGCTTCCACTAATTGGTCCATAGTTTTAAAAAGGGGTTTCATTATTGAAATGCCAAATGAAGTGACGAGGTGAGTCTCTTTGTGAGTGACTTTAACGAGTCTAGGTGCTTCAAACATATCTCCGTATCTGACGATAGTTTCCAAAGCTTTGGCAAAAACTTCGCCTTTAGAACCGTTTAGAATATCCTTTTGTGTCTTAGTTAGTTTCATCTTAGGTTTATACATATCTTTCTCCTTTATATAGTGCGCGCTTTACGGTAGGCTGAGCGCGTTGCTTGATGGACTTTAGCAGACTTGAAGGCATCTCCAATCAAATTGATCTCGGGTGCAGCTTTTGCAGCGACTAAATCATAGTAGAGTTGGTCATTTGGTGAAACTCCCATCGCTAAGATGATAGCATCGCAATTTAATGTCTTAGTTACGTATTTATCTTTTGGATTTTTGGCGAGAGGATTTTCGACATTTTCCGGAAGTATGGGGTTAGTTGTTAAATACGGATTTGGAACATTTTTGTCGATGTTTTGTGAGACAACAATGGCGTCTTTTTTCATCTCCAAACAGCGAGTCATGTTGTATAGTTTTACACCCTTTTCTTTTAGATAGTGTATGATGTGACCTCTGTTCGCCGTGCAGACGTGATTCATTATGTACTCGTCCATTTCGATAACGAAAGGTTTTTTGTCGTATTCGTAAGCGAGCATATATGCTGTTTCAGCACCGACAACTCCTCCTCCGACAACGGCGATATTTGTGTAGTCTTTGACAATTTCAGGATTGATGAGAACGTCGACAGCAAAGAAGACATTTTCATTGTCGATTCCCTTGATTGGAAATTTGTTATTGTGTGCGCCGGCCGAGACGATGATTGAATCGAACTTTGCGGCTTTAATTTCCTCGACTTTTGCTTCGGTGTTTAATTTAACTTTCAATTTTCCAGTTTTTTCTAATTTGTTCAACAAATGTTGAAGATACAACAAATAGTTGGCAACTCCATATTTAATCTTTGCTTTACTTCCCGCGAGCAACTGACCGCCAATAGTGCTGTTTTTCTCGAAAATTGTTACTGTGTGACCGCGCTTGATCAATACCTCCGCAGCAGTTATTCCTGCAGGACCAGCGCCGATGACAGCGACATTTTTCTTAACTTCCGCTTCGGGAATTTCTTTCGTGAGTTCCTCTTCAAAAGCGGTGCGTGGATTGACAGCACACTGAGGATGACCACCCTCGACGAATTCATTTAAACAACCTTCTTGGCATCCGATACACGGAATGATATCTTCGGGTTCTCCCTTGTAAGCTTTGTTAGCCCAATCGGGATCAGCAAGCAAAGGACGGGCGAGCATAATCATGTCGCACTTTTGATCTCTAAGAGCTTTTTCAGCGAGGTCGGGATATCCTAATTTACCGACTCCAACAACTGGAACTTCGAGTCCAGTATTTGCTTTTATATTGTTGTCTTTAAAATATTTTTTGGCAATTTCGGCAATATCTAAGAAGCATCCAGCAGGCATGCTCGAAGGGGGATGAGGTAACCACCAGTTGTCATAGCAACCTAAGTCGACATCAAACATATCGACCCCGGCTTCAACTAAGTGCTTCATGTATGTCAATGTTTGTTCGATGGTACGTCCATTTTTGAATTTTTTCAAACTCTTATTTTTTTTCATCTCATCTTTGTAGGTTTCGTTTAAAGCGAGAGATAAATCAATGCGGTACATAATAGGATATTTAGTTCCACATCTTCTTCTTATCTCGCGAACCATGTCGATACCAAACAGTTCATAGTTGGCGTATCTTCCAATCTTTCTTCTATTGAATGCGGGATTTGTTACCTGCTCGAGCAAATATCCTTCGTGTCCGTGAAGATATACTCCATCGATGTTTGCTGCTTTGGCATCAGCTGCTGATTGACCAGCGTTCTTGACAATTTTTTTCAATGAGTGGTCAGTTAAGCGCAAACAAGGTATTTGTGGAATGTACCAACTCGGATTATTTGATGCTGAACGCGGAAATTTTGCTTGAGTTATTAAGCATTGAGGATTTCCAACTCTCCCCAAACCTGGCGTGAGTTGAATAAAAAATTTTGATCCTTGAGAGTGGCATATTTCTGCTAAATCTCTCCACCCAGCAAAGACCGTTCGCGATCTATCGATTCTTGGAAAGTAAGTTAAGTCTCCTAATTCAATGAGGGATTTATCGATTCCATATGAAATGGGAATCAAACCCGAAGTGATAAGACCAACTCCACCAGCTGCTCTCGCTTCAAAGTACTTGAGCATTTTCGAATTGGGTCTACCTGTTTCATCGCACATGTTGATGTTTCCCATCGGACCCATAACAATTCGATTTTTAATAGTGACACTATTAACTTTGATCGGTGAAAAAAGATTCGTATACGGATAGAGTTTTTTTGTCATTTTGGGTATGGCAAAACCGTGGTTCCACCAATCACCATAAGAGTCTACTAACTCTTGTACTTTTTTATCAGATTTCATAAAATCCTCCTAGATTTTCAGTAAATTAATTATATCAAAAATAGAGGATATTTTTATATGAAAACTGAATATAATTACTTAGTTGTATCTTTCTAACCACATTTGATAATAGAGAAATTAGAGAAAATTTATTTTGATAGACATAAAAACAGAGGATAGGTATGTCATTTTGATTGTACTTTAGTATCTTGAAAGTAAAAAAAGTTGTACTGTTTAAAAAATGGATCTTTCTCTTTAAATTCGATAAGCTGATTGTAATAAATAGAGATTAAGTTAATTTTTATGATTTTCTTCGTAAAAAAATGCGAGTAATTTCTTTCATAATTTGAAGAAATTACTCACAAAGTTATCACGCTCAATTAGCGCATTATTTTTCGTTATATTTTTGATGTAGGAAAGTATTAACTCGCTCATCTTTGCACGAATTGAACACTATATCTGGGCGGTCGTTTGCTAATATGTACCCATCGGCCATAAATATCAATTTGTTTGCAACCGCCTTGGCGAATTGCATTTCGTGGGTCACAACTACCATGGTCATGCCTTGTCTCACGAGTTTTTTCATAACATCCAGGACAGAGGATGTCATCTCTGGATCGAGAGCGGATGTCGGTTCGTCGAAGAGCAAAACTTCAGGATTCATACAAAGCGCTCTTGCGATAGCAACACGCTGCTTTTGACCTCCAGAAATGCTGCTGGGTTTATAGTGAATTCTATCGCTCATACCAACTAGTTCTAAATTGCGCTCAGCAATTTCCACAGCCTCTTTCTTCTTGGTTTTCAAAACTGCTCGTTGAGGAAGCACGCAATTTTCTAGAACGGATTTGTTGTTGAAGAGATTGAATGATTGGAATACCATCCCTACGTGAGAACGATACTTGTTTATACTCAAGTCACGAATATTCTTCCCGTGAAAGTAAATGTCGCCTCTCGTTGCACTTTCAAGTTGATTTATGCACCGAAGGAGAGTTGATTTACCCGAACCTGATGGACCGATGATGGCGATTACATCTCTCTTTTGAATTTCGAAAGAGATATCCTTTAAAATTTCGGTGGTTCCATCGAAACTCTTGGCGAGATTTTCTACTTTGATGATTGGTTCATTTTTTTTCGTCATTTTGTTTCTCCTTCGATGGAATTGATATTCTCGTGTTTTACGGTAAAGGGATTAGAAATGCCATTCTTCTTTTCTCGAGATAACCAACGAATGAGAAAGGAAGTACACAAAGTTAAGACCAGGTATATCAAAGCGACGATTATGTATCCAGCTATTTGGAAATAATTTCTGTTTGTTGCGGCAGAAACTGAAGCGTAGAGTTCAGTCAAACCGATGACATTCAGTACGGATGAATCCTTGATGTTGACGATAAATTCATTTCCGATTGTCGGAAGGGAATTTTTCAGGGCTTGGGGAATGATGATTTGCCAAATAGTTTGCATATAAGTCATACCCAGGCTTCTTGCGGCCTCCATTTGACCTGTCTCAACTCCATTCATACCCGAGCGAAAAATCTCAGCCATGTAGGCTGAAGTGTTGACAGTAATAACCAAAAGTCCGCAGATCATATATCCGTTAAAGAAGTCAGAAAAGCCCAATCCGGACCAACTTATTCCAATTGCGGCTCCGCCGAAGAATACGAGCATGGCTTGTACCATCATCGGTATTCCTCGCCATATCTCTATGTGAACGGTAGCAAAAGTTTTACCGATGATTTTCAAAACTTTCGCAAGAATACTATCGTGTTCATCGATTTTTATGTTTCTTAAAAGAGCGAGGAATATTCCTAAGAACAGACCGACCAAGGTGCCGACAATAGCCAATACTAAAGTGGCAAGCAAACCTTGGAAGAAGTACGATCCATAGTTAGATATCAAATATTGAATTTGCTCAAATAGGGACATTTTAGTTGTTGGTTCCGTTGACGAGAGAGACCGCGACTGGATACTCAGCTGTCATCGCGTCGGCGACACCAGTTTGAACAGCGGTTGCACAAGCAGAGAATGTCTTCAATGCTGATTGATGAATGGCTCCGTAATCAGGGACGAGAACATTTTCAATAACGTCATCGGTGACAGTCTGAATCTGGGATACAACCTTTTTACCGTTGAGTTCAGAAAGGTCTGTCATATCGGCTAAATCTGAATCGGCTGAAACCACCAATACAAGTTCAGAAGTATAATATGGATCTGTGAAATCAATGGATAATCTTCTTTCTTCCGTATCGGTCATTCCAGCGATGATCATATTGATGTCCCCAGAAGACAAAGCGGGAATTAGGGAATCCCAAGTTAACTGTTTGATGATCAAATTGTAATCGAGAGCTTCGGCGCACATTTTTGCAATTTGAACATCGTAACCATCCGCATAAACGCCCGTCTTATCAAAGAGAGGATAAGTGTATGAGGAGGGTGAAGTTTCTGTCCAGTTAAAGGGAGTGTAGTTTGCTTCCATACCTACTATGAGAGTTTCTTTGCTTTCATCGTAGGGAGCTTCAGTCAATACTTCATCGCCATCATCACCTTGAACTTGTTCCAAAGAAGTAGATCTTTCAGTGGCTTCAGTCATAAGTGTATTTCTCTCATCGGTCGAGATTGTTTCGAGAACCGAATTGATTTTATCGGTGAGATCTGAGTCTTTTTGAACTCCAATTGAAACCGATAAATCCTTTTGCGATTCGCCTAAAATTGACTGCTCAAAGTGTACGATTGCCAAATTATTTGAAGAGGAATCGCAAGAAGATAGCGGAAAAACAGCTGCCGCTATAAGGGTAGTAAATAGAATTGTTTTTGCTTTGTTCATAAAAAAAAGCTCCTTTCGTAAGATCACATTTCTATTAATGCAATCTTTCCAAATGGAACGCTTATACATCAATAGCTCCTCTATTCTTTTGGAATAGGAGTACATAAGATATTATCTTATGTACCAACTCAATATCTTTGGCGAGATATTGGTTTCGGCCTACTAACCTTTTAAAAAACCTCATTTTGCCAGTGAAGTTAGTCTACTATTTCAGTAAGCGCCTCTATCGGATCTTATATGTTAACTTATAAAACATTTATTGTGGATTGTCAAGAATTTATAAAAAGAAAGCGGTTATCATCCATTAATATAATAAAAATCAAGTATAATTATATTAATATATAATATGTAATCACTATCATGAGTAAATCGTTAGGTGATATCAGTGTGAATTGTTACAATTTAATAAGAATTTAGTAATTATTTAATAAATTCTAGAAGTAAGTAAAAAAAGGAGAAAAAACTATATGAATGGAAAGAGAAAAGTTGTCTTAGTTGGGACCGGAATGGTTGGTATGAGTTTTGCGTATGCGGCGCTAAATCAACACTTATTTGATGAATTGGTACTGATTGATATGAACAAGGAAAGAGCTATAGGCGAGGCGATGGATTTAAACCACTCACTGGCTTTTTCTGGGACAAATATGAATATTTACGCGGGTAATTACTACGACACCGCTGATGCAGATATCGTAGTAATAGCAGCTGGAGTTGCTCAAAAACCCGGAGAATCGCGCTTAGATTTATTGAAAAAGAACGCTTCTATCATGAAGTCCATCGTCGATTCTGTTGTCAAAGCAGGATTTGAAGGAATATTTTTAATCGCTTCTAATCCTGTCGATATTATGACGAAAGTTGCCTATGATGTTTCCGGATTTAACCCTTATCGAGTAATTGGCTCAGGAACGGCTTTAGATACCGCTAGACTCCGCTACATTATGGGTCACAAATTATATACTGATCCGCAAAATATTCACGCATATGTCATGGGTGAACACGGAGACTCGGAGTTCGTACCTTGGAGCCAAGCGATGATGTCAACAAAACCTATAACTCAAATAATTCCTGAAAAGGAACAAAAGGAAATGTTCGAAGAAATTGAAACACAAGTTAGAGATGCGGCTCAGAAGATTATTAAAGCGAAGAGAGCGACCTATTATGGAATCGGAATGGCTCTTTGCCGAATCGTGAGAACAATCCTCGGAAATCAAAGATCGGTTTTGACCGTTTCAGCAATGCTAAAAGGCGAATATGGGAAGAAAGATGTCTTCATTGGTGTTCCAGCAATAATTGGAAAGAACGGTATTCAATCGGTGATTGAATTAGATCTTTCTCCGGAAGAACTCGAAAGACTACACAAGTCTTGCGATACATTGGAAAACGCTGCAGCAGGATTGCAATTATAAATCTATAATGCCTCAATCCGTTGGGGCATTTTTTGTTGCTTTTGATAAGAATTTTTCTTGACCTAATAAGTGTTATAATATGATAAAGGTGGAAATTATGAAAGGGTACTATTTGTCAGAAAGGCCTAGTATATCAATCCCGAACAGTATAAAAGCAATGTACGACGCTGACCTTATTTTTGAAAACGCAGGACTGACAAAGATTATTCCTACCTGCACCGCTTATCCGTACTTCAGTAGCAAGCATAAGATATACAAATTTATTTGTTTGAGAAAATTTAAGAGGGCTTGTGATAAGTTGAAAGATGAATATATTTTTTTGCAGTATCCAACCAATTTTGGATATCGTCGTTTGTTTTCACACGCAATCGCAGATATATCAAGAAGAAATAAAGTTATCTTTTTAATCAACAATCTCAACGGTTTAAAATATGAATCTAAGAGAATTGAGCGGATAGATAGATTTATCCTTCGCAAGAGCAATAGAATTATTTCTCAAAATGAAAAAATGAGCGATTATTTACATCGCGAATATCGAATTCCTAGCAACAGGATGATGAATTTGGACTTTATGATTTATCTTACCGAGAGTATAAATGTCGATTCACGCGAGAAAAGGAATGAGATAGTTTATGCTGGAAATATCGATGATTCCGAAAATTTTATCGATGAATATCGAAAAGAAAAAATAGGGACTACGATGAGTGTCTATGGGCAAAGTAAGAGTCAGGAAAAATTAGATAGTGACAACGTTAAATATCGTGGAAAGTTTCCAAACGATATAGTAAATTTAAAGCTGAAGGGAAGTTTCGGATTGGTTTGGGGCGGAAAATCTTCCAAAAAATTAAACGGGAACCTTGGAAATTACGCGAGGATAAACAGTCCGCACAAAGCTTCGCTTTACATCGTAGCGAGGCTGCCAATAATTACTTCTAACGAAGCTGCTATTGCTCCTTTTGTTGAAAGGTACAACATTGGGTTTACCATCAATTCCCTCAGTGAAATTCCTGAAAAAATTAGGGACTTAACTCAAGATGAGTATGGAAAGATGGTATCTAACATCACATTAGTTTCCAATCGGATATCCAAGGGGAAAAACCTCTTGGATCTAATTGAAAAAGTAGTAGCTAGTTCTTGATTCCTCTAGTTCCAAAGCGGATTTTATCGAGTCCCTTTTGCCCTAGATAGAACTTGATAATCTCTTCTGCAAAAGCTATAGAGTAGTACATTGATCTAGCGGTAATCAAATTGTGGTCTACAACAACTGGATTTTTGTCATCTCTCGTCGTTGCATCCATTTCAAAACCAGGGAAGCAAGTAAATTTTCTATTGTCGAGCATCCCAAGAGTTATCAGCAATGATGGACCGGCGCAAATAGCACAAATGAGTTTGTCATTTTCGTAGAAGTGCTTTAAAGCCGTTGCAACTTCGCGAGAATTTATTAGATTCTCTACCCCTTTAGTTCCACCGGGGATAATGACAAAGTCATACATTGAAACGTCTATTAGTTCTAATTTTAATTGAACGCAAATCTTTGTTCCCATTGAAGATACAACGTGATTGGTCCCATTAATCGAAACTAAATCGACGATCATTCCCGCGCGTAGCAAGACGTCTTGAGTTCCGAGTGCTTCAGTTGGCTCGAACCCATCTGCTAGCAAAATAATTCCTTTTTTCACGATACTGTCCTCCTTATAGGTATAGTGTAACCTTATTTTAATAAAAAGAAATGATATAGACAAAATATAATGATATAATAATAGAAAGAGGTGAAAAATCACATGGAAAAAAAATCCAAAATTAATCCAGGGGTTGTTTTTACTGCTAAGAATTATGACCCGTTCACAAAGAAATTACTGATTCATCCATTCGTATGTGTATACAACCAAGCACTAGATCCAAATTTGAATGGTGAAACTAACATTATTGCTTTGCTGATTACGTCAAATAACAAGCAGATAAGTAGACAAATTCCCATACTCAAGTCTAAGAATCCGTTCTTGGACAAAGATTCTTATTGTTACTCTAACAACATTTACATGTTTTTGAAGGAAGATGTCACAGTAATAGGACAATTAGACTCTGATACTTTTTTTGCAATTGTTCAAAAAAGACAATTGATGTTAAGGGGCGAAAACGATCAGTGCGTCCTATCTCTCATGAACATGAGAGCTTACGAATCAAAAACAGCAAAGGACGAGTCCTTTTCTCAAAGAAATGAGGATAAATCTCAATCCAAAAAAAGTAATACTTCTCACTTTCAAAAAAAAGTTGAACAAAAACACACCGATGAAAGAACTCACAAATGTCCCGTTCAATTGCCAAACAAAAAAAAGCACAATTCTAAATCTTACTCCTCATCAAAGGCAACAAAACTAATTGCTCATAACGTAAACTCAAATAACCAAAAGGGAGAAAAATCTAAGGCAAACATTCCTGCGAAAGTTGCTGAAAGACACGAGAATACGCAAGGGAAAAACAGCATTAAAAGTAAAAAGAATAAGAAGATTGAAAGAGGACCGGTTATTATAGGAGAGCCCCACCAACAAAGTTTTAAGGCTAACCCGCAAAAGAAGAAAAAGAAAAAAGGTTTTTTCAAAAGTAAGAAGAAAAAAGATAAAAGAGATTGCACTAACAACTTTACCGACGATTGTTACATCGAAAACTAAAAGGCACGAAATTTAACTTAACTTGTATTTTTTGAGGCTGATGATTAAAAAAGGTTGTGGGTGAAAAAAACACAGTGAGATATTTTTAGACTTTTTATCTACTATTCTAGATTCGACTATAAGTGCGGAATGATAATTCATATTTGATATTTAAATTTTTTGCTATAAAATATAGTAACTGGTAAACAAAAAATATTCGTAATTTTTTGAACTGTTGTAAATGTTAAGTATATTTGAAAGGAATTTTGCTTATGGAATTGCGCAACAGGAACACTCTTACTTTGAATTGGATATTGCTATCGATTGTTTCTTTTATCGTGTTTGCTGCTCTATTGGGATCGTTTGAGTACTCGAGCATAGCATCTATATTTGATAGCTTTTCAGCTTTCTCTCATTTTGGAGATATGTTCACCGGAGGATCTGTTAGCAAATTCAGCGGTATATTAACTATCATTAGTTTTTGTTTAATCGTGGTTGGACTCATCCTGATTGCTTTATTGAAAAGAAAAGTTAAAACAAAATTATCAGGAATTGTTGTTTTAATTATATTCAGTATGTTGACGCTTTGGACAGCTCTAACAGCTTACAATGCAAAAGATGAGATTAATCAATTTTTGAACAATTGGCAATCAACTAATTTCAGCGGTGTAGTTATTACATCTTTCTATTTGATGGAGATATTCTTCGCACTATTTTTCTGCTTCAGTTTACTATCTCTATATTTCATTCTTTTTACCAAGCAAATGGAAAAGGAAAAGACGATTGAAGAAATAGTTGAAGTTGAAGAAGTTGTTGATGAACCGCAAGAACGAATTGTTGAAAAAGAACTATTTCCTGAAGAAAAAGTTGAAGAGCTACAAATTCCGGAAGAAAAAGTGATAGAGAAAAAGGTTGATTTCTTGAAAACTTCCAAAATGGAAAGCAACAAGAATGTTAAAGTTATAAGCGATGATGAAGAAGCAATTGCAAAAGTTAATTCGCCTGCAAAGGAAATATCTGAGCCGACTAAGAGTAAGAAAATTGACAAAAAAGTCGAAGTGAAACCCTCGTTGGTTAAACCTGAAAAAACATCGAGCAAACGAATGACATTTCAGGAACGACTCGATGCGTCTGATCAGGAACTGAAAAAAATATATAGAGAAATTAAGGAGTATATTGAATCGTATGGAGTGAAATCACGAATTTCCAAAACCGGTGATTCATATCGACTTCACACGGTTAGATATTTAAAGATAACGGTAGCCGGAAAGAAGTTGAAATTATACTTCAACTTAAATCCTAATGATTATAAGGATTCTCCTATTCCCTTCCAAGATGTATCCGATAAAAAAGTTTACGAAGATGTCCCATTTGCCTTTAAGGTTAGATCACCTTTGTCCATTAAGAGAGCAAAGAGTCTAATAGATGATATGATGGAAAAGGTAGAAACTGAATAGTAAAGACAAAAGAGAGCAGGTTGTCTTTTACAAAAACCTCTCTCTTTTTTTCGTACTTTTTAAGTTATATATAGAATAAATATTTATTATTTATCGTATTTTCCAAATTCGCATCCAGCGTGTTTGAAAGTCATTATATCAAGAATTTTTTTCTCCCCATTGCGATTTATCTTTTGCAACACTAGTGTTCCAAAGGCGTTTCCGGTGTTCCAAAGATGGTTGTGTTTCTTTTCTCCTTTTGGAGATTCATAATTGATAAAAAGATTTTCTTTTTTATACGATTTTGCCTTGCATATCAATTCGTATTTTTTGTTCTTCAGCACGATATCTAATTGAATGCATTCCTTGTTCTTTTTGCTGAAAACAAAAGTTGATTTCGAGGATTTCCAAAATTTAGAAAAATTAAATTCGATATCGTTTCCTTCGTAAGTGAACTGCCCCAATAGTTTATTCTTTAAAGGAATACCAAAAACGATTGGACATCCGCCTCCAATGTCGAAGGCCGAATTGTTCAACTGTTTTTTTTGCGTCTCGGAATAGATATCACAGCTGGAAATCCACACCCAAGGTGAAGTGAAATCCCTTCCCCAGTTTTTATCTGCATAACCATAACTTTTATCCTTTGACACTAGATATTTTTCTCCGTCGAGAATAATATAACCCTCGTAAAGAGTTTTCATACCTTCGGCGTGCCAAAACATCGAAAAGCAGTTTAGCCAACGAAAGAAAGAATTAGCGCCATAACCAACGTTAAAAGCGATTTTTTTGTCAATTTGTAAATCCCATTCCATCGTTCCAAAGTCGGACATTAATTCTTTTTTATTCTTAGCATCTTCCTTGCTTACAGAAACTTTTCCACTGGTATGAGTTTCAGTTAGAGTGCAGTTTCCTACTGAAATATCGAGTCTATTTCTACTGGCTTTCAGTTCGTTTACCGAGTAAAAATTGTGAATTTGGCGAGGATGTTCTCCCCATGTACCGACATTAATCATTACGTAGCAAGGCTTCTTTTTCTTTCTTGAATTTTGAGAAAGCTGAGGTTCATCAGAGCGGTAACCAGGATTGGTCACATAAAATTCAATGTAAAAAGGCTGTTCTTTTCCAGTTTTTTCATTTACCGCAGTAAATGAATGCCACCACCAGTCATATCCTTTTTTATTTCTCTTACTGAGCATTAAACCATTTCTTTTCAAGTCTGATTTATTCATTTTTTGCCTCTTATTATTTATTATAGTCTTTTATTTCAAAAAAGAAAAAACTTGCAAATAATGCAAGTTTTATTCCTATAAGCTGAGATTGTGATCTATCCCCATATTAAATCAGCATATGTGGGATGGTCAATGAAGGGATTTCTATTTCCTTGGATGTTGAAAGCGTAGTTGTTGCGCTGTCTTTCAATTGAACTTACGGGATCGCTTGCATTCCATTCGCGAAGTAGATTCCAAGCTGCTTGTTCACCACTGGCAGCCATGACATCGGTTATTTGAAGATTTCCTGTGTACTTTTCACTTCCAGGGTTACTTCCAATAGCGTTTGAGTAATGAACATAGACATACATAATGATTCTAGCTACATCACCCTTGATGCTATCAGCTGGTTCGAAGGTACTGCTGTTGTATAAATTTACTCCTCCATCAGCTCTAGAGATAGTACCTGTTGAATAGGAAACTTCTCCGTATCTTTTATTTCCTCTTGTGGAGTTATTATTACTGTTTGTCGGTCTGATGTGATGGATGTCGCAGCCGCCTCCAGTTTTGACAAAAGTGTTATTTGTTAAACTCTTAGGCCAAACGTGTTCTCTATTCCAGCTTCCACCGCTTTGACCATTGTAGAACAATTCGATTTTACCGCTAGAGTTTGCATCTGAATGAGGCAAGTGCTCAGCTAATCCACTGCTATAATTAACCCATGTTTTTTGAGTTTTAATTTGTAAATCGTGAAGACCATCTAGTAGAGCTTCACCTGTGAGTTCTTCCACATCAGTGTAGTAGTCGCCTTCATATACTTCATCTCCGACATAATCCGAACCGCCAGATCCAGTATCTCCGCTTCCGCCTTCGCTTCTATCTCCGGTGGCATTAATCGAAGTTACGTAACCTATCAATTCTTGAACGCCTTCCGCTCCGTCGTAAGCAGTGTAATATTTATACATGCATTCGATTGTAATAGTGTCACCGACGACAATATCCATAGAAGAAAAATCTTTAGTATTTTTGAATTCTAATCCATTATCGTTGGTTATACACGATGATGATTTGCATAGGCCATAGACGTAGATGGTGTTTTCCCCATCAGTTAGATAAAGATCACCATATTCATAGTTATCTATTGAAACAACTTTACCAGTTGTTCGATATAAATTTGTAGTATCTGTCTCATTTCCCTTTGATAAAAGTTGAGCTATAGTAACTTCTTGTGCTTCTTCGCTCTCTTCATTTACTACTGTAATTTGCGATTGTTCCTCGGTTGTAGAAGAGTTTTCACTAGTAGAAGAGTCTTCACTTGGGGAAGAGATTTCTACAGAATCAACTAGAGATGTTGAGTCGTCATTAGAAGTGGAATCATCATTGGTTACCTGTGTTGAATCTGCCGTTGATAGATTTGATGTGTCCTGATTGCATCCAGCCAAAATCATAGCTGCTCCAGCTTACCAAACTAAGATAAATTTTTTTCGCATAGTCGCATATTGTCCTTTCCAAATTTTCACTATTCTATGATATCGAAGAACATTAATTAAGTAAAGCGCTTTCAGAAAAAAACAACAAATAGATGTCTATTTATTTAAAATTTGTTTTCTCAAGTGGTCAATCCAAAGATTCATTCCTTCGCCAGTCTTGGCTGAAAGAGGAATGATATTGATGTCAGGATTGCATTTGCTGGCGTTGTCAATACACTTTTTCAAGCTAAAGTCAAAGTGAGAAATGACATCAATCTTTGAAATGACCAACGTGGAACATTTAGTGAATAACGATGGATATTTAAGTGGTTTATCATCTCCGCCTGGGACAGAAATTAAAGCGACATTTTCATTTGCACCAACGTTGTGGAACGATGGATCGATCAAATTTCCTACATTGTCGAGAATTAACAAGTCATATTTGTAATAATCGATTGTTTTCAAAGTTTGATTCACCATATTAGCATCAATGTAGGAGAGATTGTTTGTATTTAACTGAACGGCATCAGCGCCGGCATCGACAATGGCTCTAGCATCGATGTCCGAAAAGAGACTCGCTGAAATGACCCCTATTTTCATTTCATCCTTGAGCGAGCGAATAGTTGTTTTTATTAGACTGGTTCGTCCGGCTCCTGGAGCTGACATAATATTCAAAAAGAATGTATGTTCCTTCTTCATCTTGTCGACAATATTGCTTACATCGTTCATGTTAGAATCAAATAGAGTTTTCTTGACTACAATCGTTCGTACTTTTTCCATAATTATTCTCCAATTTATCATTTCATTATATATACACATGCGAAAACCGAGTAACTAAGTGCTTTAAAGACACATTTTTCCAAGAAAACTATGAAAAAACGCACATTGTTATTAATATATTCGCTTGAGAACGAATAAATATCCGAAATTATCGATGTATTAAAGTGTTAATTTGATCCGAAGTGTAAGATTGTTGATATTCGCGAGTAATAGTTGCGGTTCCATCACCGTCTTGGGTTCCGTAGTTTCCAAAGAAAGCGTGATTTCCTCCATCGATGATCACTTCAGAATAGTTATCGGGAAGATTTTCTTTGCTGTCTTCGTATTTATCCATGTTTAGAATTTCATCCTCGGAACCGTATATACTTAAAACATTTAAATCTGTGTCACTTATGTCCTTTGTTTCGTAGGCAGCACACATTATCAATCCATCAACTTTATCAGTGTTGTTGGCGGCGTACCTTGCCGCAAAAGCCCCGCCCAGCGAGTGTCCAGCCATATACCAAGAGGAAATCTCAGTCAAATCTTCAATATACTGATCAGCAGCGTTGCTGTCAAATATCGCTAAGTTGTAGGGCATTTCAACCAAAACGCAAGTAATTCCCCATCTTTTGATTTCTTCCATTAGGGGAACGTAGGCTGTATATTCAACTTTCGCTCCGGGATAAAAAATGACTCCAGTATCAGTGGCATCGGCTCTGAAAATCAAAGCGTTGTCAGTTTGTAGAATATCATCGTCGTTATCGATTATATCTTGTATTGACTCATCAGCGTGATAGTAATCAGAACTGTATATAAAAAATCCGCCGCCCGCTATCAAAAGCAGTCCCGCAATAACTGATATAGAAACTGTAATAATTTTAGTTGATTTTTTCATAGTTATTTTTTCCCAATTCTTAATTAAACTATATTCTTTTTTGTCCTTTGTCAATTCTATTTGAAAAAAATCGCAAATAGAATTTGACCAATCCGGTCAAATTATGTATGATATTCCCATGATGAAAAAAATAGAAAACAAGAAAGAAAGAATAATTGAAGCGTGCGCTAAGGCGATATCTACATCTGGTTTCAAGAAAGCGTCCGTTTTAGATGTTGCAAAAGAAGCGGGAGTTGCAAAGGGATTGATTTATTATTACTTTGATAATAGGAATAAATTGATATTTGAAACTTATCTATATTATGTCGAGAAGTTGAAATCCTATATTGATTCTAAAATGAGAAAATCTGTCGACCTATTTGAATTGCTGGAATCAACAATAAGAGCCAAAGTTACCTTTTTTAAAGATTACCCCGAGGCGAGAAAGTTTCTTGAACTTTCTATGACAGGAGACAATAAATTAATTTCTGAATTTAATAGAAAATCAACTTTAGATTCGAACAATCTCATATATGAAAATATCGATAGGACAAGATTTAAAAGAGAGAGCGACATCCAAATTGTTTTACAAATGGTGAGTTTGATAGGTCAATCGATTTTCAGCAAAGTCAATTCAAATACAGATATAGATAAAATAATGAAAGACTGTCACGCCTATCTAAAGATTATAAAAATGTCAGTGTATAAGGAGAATGAAATATGAATGCTATCGAAATTGACAACTTAACTAAATTCTACGGTAAAGTTAAAGGAGTTGAAAATCTATCGTTTAACGTTGGCGAAAATCAAATTGTAGGATTTGTTGGAAAAAATGGTGCTGGAAAATCAACAACAATTAGAACTCTCTTGAATTTTATCTTCCCCACTTCTGGAACAGCAAAGATCTTTGGAATGGATTCAAAAAAAGAATCGAAAAAGATAAAAGCTATAACATCTTATCTTCCTGGGGAAGTGAATTATTACGAGAACATGAAAGTTAGAGATTTACTAAATTATGCGGAAGCCTTTTTACCTGATAAAGATAAAAAATATAAGGAAGAACTCCTGGAGTATTTTGAACTAGACCCGAATAGAAATATTTCTGATCTTTCACTTGGAAATAGAAAAAAAGTTGGGATTATTGTCTGCTTGTTAAAAAAGGCCAAACTTATCATCTTGGATGAACCAACTTCGGGTTTAGATCCATTGATGCAGAAGAAATTTTTTCACAAGCTGTTAGAAGAAAAGAAAAAGGGAGCGACAATTTTCCTCTCTTCTCACAATTTAACTGATGTTGAGCAATACTGCGATCGCGTTGAGATAATAAGGGATGGAGCGATTGTTAAGTCTCTCTCGATGAAAAATATTCAGAAGGAGAGAAAGTTAAGGATTTCATATAAAGAAAAAGGCAAGAAGCCGATTTCTTATCTTTTAAAAGGAGATATAAATACAGTCACAAAGGAACTTGCGACCAAAGAACTAGAATATTTAGAGATAAAGTATCAATCGATTGAAGAAGAGTTTGAAAAATACTACAAAGGAGAAAAATAACCATGAGTAAAAATATTGAAATGAAGAGAGTTTTTACTGTTTTTAAAATTGATTTTATCAAGCGATTAAAATCAAATTTGATTTGGGTAGCGGCAACAGTAGCAATGCTGCTTTTGTATCTATTACTATATCCGACAATGGAAGAATTGATTTTGGAAAAAATCGAGGCGATGCCGGATGAACTTCTAAGTTTATTGGGAACAGATTCCGCTTTGGGAATCACTGATTTCACTTCGTATTTTGGAATGATATTTGGAGTGTTTGCCATTGTGTATTCGATATATGCTTCAATTTTGGGCTCCAATGTATTATATGAGGAAGAAAGAACCGGCACCATTGAATTTTTAAACGCTCAAGAAATAAGTAGAACCGAGATATATCTCGGCAAACTGGTAAATATGGTGTTGAATATTTTGATTATCGTAACTTTTGCATACTTAGCAATCATAATAAGTGGATATTCTATAGATTCAACGGGTTTTAGCGGTGTGGATATATTTAAAGTTGTCGGTTTAAATTTAGTAGTTTTTCTGTTTTTTGGATCAATAGGTTTATTTTCATCCACCGTGCTAAACAAAAAAATTAAACCGAGTTCAGTAACCATAGGTGTGTTTTTTGGAACGTATTTAATCGGGTATCTAGGAAATTTGATGGAAGACAGCTTTCCTTTTCTTCAATACGTATCTCCGATATATATTACTAACGCTACAACTATACTGAATTCTTCTCTTTGTGGAGGAACAGAATTTTATAACCCCACAGGAATAATTGTGATTGCCGTTCTAACTTTTTCGCTTCTTGTCGCTGGTGGATTTGCTTACAACCGTAAAAATATCCAATAACTTTAACTAGTTAACTTTCTCTTGGTTTAGACTTTTAGGTTAGCTAGGAAAAGTTGTTTTCGTGCAGTGTAATTGTATTGATACAGGTAAAAGAGCATCCCTATTCTTAATAGAGGCGATTAATATGGCATACAAAATTAAAAATTCTAATGCCAGAAAAGATTTATATAAATCCATTCAAATTGTCATTGATAATGGTGTAGAAGAGGATATTAGTATTAAACATAAGAATGTGCTTTTTAGTTTCAAAAGATGAAAATAGAAGTATATTAGAAACATTGAATTTGAGTTTGAATAATGAATAAAAATACTCTATTTTTGATGAAAAAGTACTAAATATGTGGACGCTGTACTTGAA
>JBAYAI010000007.1:0-23235 GCA_041669865.1 Bacilli bacterium
TAGTTGGAACGATGTTCTCAATAAATATAAAAATCAAATATGCTATTGCAACAACAATCCATCCGTTCTTGTCGATGGACTAGGTGACTATTTCTTCATGGCAAAATTCGACACTATAGATGAAGTGCAAGAATATTTTAATTTTACTTTGCGCGCGAAAAAAATGTCGGAATTTCACTAACAACTAGTAACAAGCATCCATGAAAAAAGCGCCTGAATATATCGCAAATACAGCATATATTCACGGCGCGTTTTGATTTATCCTTTCACCGAGCCCAAGGTTACACCTCTAATAATAAACTTTGAAAGTAGCAAGTACATTATAAGCAAAGGTATTATCGCTATTGTCATCAGCATGTATACCTTCCCTAAGTCAAATGTAGTTGGATCTGATGCTACCAATCCCGCTATAATCAAAGGGACGGTCTTTTTATTTGTCGATTGAATAATTAACGCTGGGAAAAAGTAGTTGTTCCAAGATGCGACAAAAGCAAAGATAAATTGAACAGCCATCGCTGGTTTTAACACTGGAATAACTATTCGGTGGAAGATACTAAGTTCGCCAGAGCCATCAACTCTTGCCGCTTCTACTAGTTCCTTTGGCATAACCGAATCTAAGTATTGTCGCATGTAGAATACGATAATTGGCGAAGCAGCAGCAGGTAAAATAAGTGGATAATACGTATCGATTAAATTATACTTTGCCGCTAAGGTTAACAATCCAAGACTCGAGATAGTTGTAGGAACCATCATGATCAATAAAACAAATGTAAATAAAGCGTTTTTCCCTTTGAAGTTATACTGATGGAAAGCGTAAGCCGTCAAACTCGAGAAATAGACCGCTAATGTAGCAGTACACAACGAGATAAAAAGTGAATTTAACAGTGCCTTGGCCATAGGAATATTCGTATCGCTGAATAAACTTTCCCAGTTGTATAAAAAGAAATTGCCAAATGTGAAAGAGAATCCTTGTTGAATCTCAAAGTTAGAACGAGTACAGTTGACAATTAGAATATAAAATGGAAACACACATAATATCGACAATAATATCAAAACGATATATACAATTATCTTTCGAATAATAACTACAATTTTTGATCTTTTGGCAGCTTTGTCAAATGTTATTTTCATCCTTTTATTCTCTGGTTTTTCGCTTCTTGTTACTTCGAGAGATTTACTTGAACTAAGCATCTTTTTCTCCCCCCTTCAATTGATATTCTTTAACCAAGCGCCTTTGTTTTCTAGATAGTTTATTAGGATTTCTATGAGTGAATGCGAAGACGAGGAAACTCAAGAAGGCAGTCAAGACAAATAAGACAACTGAAACTGCTCCAGCTTCTCCATAGTTCTTAGAAGTCCCGATTAACTTATATAGATACATCATCAAAGTCTTTGATGAATTATTCACTGCCCCTGATCCAGAAGTGAATATTTGTGCTACATCGAATAACTGCACACCACCGATTAAGGAAGTGATGACAACATATATAAAAATAGGCATCAGCAGTGGCATGGTAATGTGGAAAAATGTTTTGAATGGCCCAGAGCCGTCGATTGTCGCTGCCTCATAAACTGAATTGTCGATTCCCATGACTCCAGCCATAAGTAGTATGGTAGTATTTCCAAACCACATGAGAAAGTTCATTAGAGCAATTACTCCTCTTGTTCCCCAAACAGATTGATTAATATTAAATGTCTCCTCAATCCATCCCCAATCCATCAAAAGATCGACGATAGGACCATTAGATGCAAATAACATTTGAAATAACATACCAAAAGCCGAAGCCATAACTAAGTTCGGCATATAAATAACTGTTTTAAAGAAACCGGTAGCCCTTAAGTGCAAACGAATATCGGTAAACCAAACTGCGAGCAACAGGGAAATAGTCATTTGTGGAATAATACATAAAATCCACAAAATAAGCGTATTTCCAGCATATTTTAGGATGGATCCTTGAAATATCTTCACATAATTGCTAAACCCGACAAAGTTCGGACCAATTTCAGACAATCCTATACTGTAGTACTCGTAAAAAGAATAGTAAAATGTCTGCATTAACGGAATGAATTGAAAGATAATAAATACCACAAAAAAAGGAATCAACAAAATATATCCCCATTTTGCATAACTCATCTTTTTCTTCCGCTTGTTTATCTTCATTCGTTTATCCATAAATTCTCCCCTTAAGAATAAATGACAATTGGATTCGGGCTCTATCTAAGAGCCCGAATCACAACTGTTATAATCAAATCAAATTTAACTAGTCTTCAATTCTTTGAAGATTAGGATATACTTCGGCAATATTTGTGTAGAAGTTATCCCAAGCTTGTTCTTTGGTTACCGATCCAGCGAAGTAGTCAGCAAACGATGTTTGTATACCTTCGTTGATACCCTGATCATATGGTGAAATATTTGACATATCAATTTTGTCGGCGGATTTTGCGAACAAAGCAATGTGGTTTTGTCCTCCTAAGAATTCCGAACCATAAGTATCATCTTCGGCAATCTCTTCCATAGCAGCTTTGTTGTTGGTATAATCCAACGTATCTAAGGTTAGATGCTTTGCCACGGTGCGTGAGCATGTCATAGTTTGCATAATCTTCTTAACTAAGTAAGGATTATCAGTACCTTTAGCACCAGCTAACCAAGAACCA
Source organism: Bacilli bacterium (assembly GCA_041669865.1). Lineage (GTDB taxonomy): Bacteria > Bacillota_I > Bacilli_A > RFN20 > CAG-288 > Scatoplasma. The sequence goes on from JBAYAI010000007.1 coordinate 2,656, forward strand.
CCCCAATAGAATGAAGCAGGTCCTTCTGTGACAGCGTACTGTCCATACAACCCATTTCCAAGTTCTTTAGCAGCGGTGGGATCCGCAAGTGAGTTTCCTTCAAGTGTAAAGTTAATTCCCCATGTAGAATAGAAGAATCCAAATACTTTTCCGTTAGGTCCTTGATCAGCACTCCAGGTTGTATCCCAAAGGGTTGTTCCGTGATTGTACCCCATATCACTATAATACTTAGTTGTATCAATCCATTCTTCAATCATGGGATCAATAACAATTTCATCATTATCGTTAACAAGAGGATTAGAAATATTATTGGAATATGCACGATAAGCATCATCATATCCTGACAACATGTAATATCCTTTATCCTTCATTTGTGCAGCTACATCATTGAAATCATCCCAGTTGGATAGATGCTGTTGCACTTCATCGGGATCGTCAGTCCCTAATACTTCTTTAGCAATATCTCTCCGATAGGCAAATAATCCTGGGCAAGCTTGCCAAGAAACACCTTTCAAAGCGCCATTTGAATCGGTAACGATATCTTTGGTATACTGATATTGCTGACTAAGGTCATAATCAGTAAGGCCTAAATCGTTTTTCACATCCAATGAATAATCTGAATCGGCGTACTTAAGGGCATAGTCAGCTTCCATTAAAAACATATCGACTTTGTCATCAGCATCAGCAGTTTCGTTTGCTTTTAAAGCAACATCGAGTGCGTTCTGGTAAGCGTTATCTTCATTGGCGGTAATAGTCCAAACGACTTTTGTACCGTCTCTAAGAATATCGTTTCCATCACTGTCGGTTTCCATATAGTCTGGATAATAGCTTCTAAATCTACCTTGGAATTCATCATTCCAACAACGGATGTTTAAAACATCGCCTTCGTTTGTCCCATCGGTGTTAATACCTGAGACATTTGAGGTGTCACCGCAAGAGCACAAAGCAGCAATTGTTCCAACACCAACAACTAAACGTAAAATTTTTTTCTGCATGTTTTCCCTTCCTTTCATTAGAAACAAATTTATCTTTAAAAGTGATAATGTAGTTATTCACTTATTAAAGCCTTAACAGTTTTTCCTTCTTGCAAATGTCCTTTGACATATACTTGCTCAGCAACCGAGGTTTTAGGACTCTCGATCATTTCTACTATTTTTTTTGTCGCCATTTTACCAATTTCCTCACTATCTTGAACGTAAGTTGTTAACTCTGGCCTAATGAAGCGAGAAATTTTGATTCCATCGTATCCGACTATACTAATATCTTTTCCAACGGTCAAACCGGATCTTTCAATCTCAGTTATACCTGCCAAAGAAGAATAATCATCAGGATAAATAATACAGGTTGGAGGATTGTCCAATGCCAATAATTCTCGCGTTGCTTTTCCGCTTAGTTTTGGTACGTGATACATTCCCTCCTTCACATAATCGTCAGGAACATCAATTCCATATTCCTCGCACGTTTTATAAAAACTAGCTAAACGTTTTTGCGTAATTGCCGTGTTTTCACCGTGAATAAAAGCAATTTTTCTATGTCCCATACGGTGCAAATACTCGACAATATCGTGAAGCCCAACTACGTTATCGGACATGATAGATGTGTGACCATCAAATACATAGTCAATAGTAACAGTTGGAATATTGCTCTCAACAAGTTCGATTACTTGTGGATCGTGAAAATCAACCGAAGCAATGACTACGCCATCGCATCCTCGATATTTCGCGTGCTCATAGTATGTTGTGCAATTGCCAACGACTTGATTAGAGATAAATGTAATATCATATCCGTTGGCTTCAGCCTCATTTTTCAAGGAATTCAATATGCTTGAAAAATATTCATGACTCAATCCTGAACCAGTTTTGTCAACAAATAGAACACCAATATTATAGGAACGATTAGTTTTTAATATCCTCGCATTTGCATTGGGGATATAGCCCATTTCGTGAGCGATTTGCCTAATCCTACTCGATGTTTGCTGTGAAAGGTCTGTTCGCCCATTTAACGCTTTGCTTACCGTGGATATAGATACGTTGCACTTTTTAGCTATATCGCTAATCTTTACCATATTTTATTTATTCCTCTCTATACAAATCCGAGCAGATTGTAACCGCTATCGAAATCGTTTTCGTTCTAACGTTAATATAGCATTACAAAAAACAACTGTCAATTGCATTTTGACCAAAATTTTTGTCAAATATTTTTTTAATAATATTTTTCGTAACATTGAAAAGTAGCGAAAATATGCATAATTTCTTATATTTTTGCATAAAATAACGCTTTCATTTTCGCTGATGAATTATTCCTAAAAAATTTTTTAATCAATTTTTGGTTTGCTTTTTGCTTTTGCGATAAATATAATGAATATGTCAACGAAATCGTTTTCGTGAATTATTACACTCACTATTAGGGGGAAATCCTATGAAATATGGTTATTTTGACGATGAAAAACGCGAATATGTCATCACAGATCCTGCAACACCGCTCCCTTGGATAAATTATCTAGGTCGCAACGATATGTATGGACTCATTTCTAACACTGCAGGTGGATATACTTTTTTTAAGGATGCAAAACTAAGAAGATTGACCAGGTTTAGATATAACAACATTCCAAGAGATTTCGGAGGCCGATATTACTATATAAAAGATGGAGAGACAATTTGGAATCCCTCTTTTATGCCATGTAAAACTAAATTGGACAATTATAAATGTCGTCACGGTATGGGATATTCAATTTTTGAAGGAACTAATAATGATTTATTTGCAAGTTTAACCTGCTTCATTCCGCTGAATGACAATGTCGAAATTCACAAATTGACAATTGAGAATCGTTTGCCGAAAACAAAATCAATTCAAATATACGGGACAGTAGAATGGTGCTTGTACAACGCTGTAGATGACTCATCTAATTTTCAGAGAAATTACAACATCGGAGAAGTTCTAATCGATAAAAAGAACAACGCTATTTTTCATACAACCGAATATCGAGAAAGACGCAACCATTTTGCCTTCTTTCACGTCAATAAGGATATTGACGGATTCGATAGCGATTTAGATACTTTTATAGGGAAAATGAATTCTTGGAGTAATCCTCAAGCGGTAATGGCAGGAACAAGTTATTCTTCAATAGCATCAGGTTGGTCTCCTATATCCGCACTTCGCAATGACATCACACTCGCTCCAAATGAAAAAATAACTTTGATATATCTACTTGGATATGTAGAAAACGACAAAGAAGAAAAGTATCTGAAAGACGGTTCTGTAAATACCACCAAAGCAATTAATTTAATTAAGAAATATCAAGATACTCAAGCTGTCAACAAAGCTTTTAAAGATCTTTCACAAAAGTGGAAAGAAGACTTATCAAAATTTAAAGTTGAGACTAAAAACGATAAGTTCAATAGAATGATAAATATCTGGAACCAATATCAGTGCATGACCACTTATAACCTTTCTCGCTCAGCGAGCTATTTTGAATCAGGAATAGGCCGAGGGATGGGATTTCGCGATTCCTGTCAAGACATATTAGGCTTCGTTCACATCATTCCTCAAAAAGCCAGACAAAGAATTATTGATATTGCATCAATTCAATTTGAAGATGGTTCCACTTATCACCAGTATCAGCCACTAAACAAAAAGGGAAACGCCGATATTGGCTCTGGATTTAACGATGACCCTCTCTGGCTTGTTGCGTGCGCTTCTGCTTATATCAAAGAAACTGGTGACATTTCATTTTTAAATGAGCCCGTTCCTTTCAACAACGAGATTGGATCTGAGGTTCCCCTCTTTGATCATCTGACTAGGAGCATTGATTATATCATTAAAAACAACGGACCTCACGGATTGCCTTTAATTGGAAGAGCGGACTGGAATGACTGTTTGAATCTAAACTGTTTTTCCCTATCTCCCGGAGAATCTTTCCAAACGGCTTCGAATTACGATTCCCACAAAGCCGAAAGTATCTTTATCGCTGGTATGTTTGTAATATATGGAAGAGAATATGCCCAACTCGCAAGATTAATCGGAAAGAACAAAGAGGAACAAAGAGTTTTAAAAGAAGTTCAAAAAATAGAAAGAGCCGTAATTAAGCACGGCTGGGATGGGAATTGGTACCTGCGTGCTTATGATGCCTTTAAAAACAAAGTCGGTTCGAAAGAAAATAAAGAGGGTAAGATATACATTGAACCACAATGCATCTGTACAATGGCAAAGATTGGTGAAAAATATGACATGCCTAAAAAAGCTGTTGCTTCGATGGAAAAATACCTTTTGTGTGACTATGGTGTTCAATTGTTAGCTCCTTGCTATACAAAGTATCATATAGAATTGGGAGAAATAACTAGCTATCCGCCAGGGTACAAAGAAAATGGCTCAGTGTTCTGTCACACAAATCCATGGGCAATAATTGCTGAAACACAGGTTGGCAACAGCGAAAAAGCCTTCGAGATATACAAGAAAATCACTCCTGCATTCATCGAAGATATCTCTGAAATACACAGATCAGAACCTTATGTTTATTGCCAAACAATAGCGGGAAGAGAAGCAAAAAATTACGGTGAAGGTAAAAATTCTTGGCTGACTGGTACTGCTTCTTGGAGCTTCGTAGCTGTCAGTCAATACATATTAGGAATTCAACCACAATACGATGGTCTACTGATAAAACCACATCTACCAAAAGAGATGGAAAGTGTAAAGATAGTTAGAAAATTTCGTGAAGTCACATACAACATTAATATAACCAATAAGAATACTGGTGGGATAAAAATGTTGGTGGATGGAATAGAATCCAAGAATACATTTATCAAATATAACAATATAAAAAAAGTTGTAGACGTAGAAATAAGGATGTAAAAGGAGAAATTGTATGGCAAATTTAGAATTAAATCACATTTACAAAGTCTATCCAAACGGAGTCAAAGCTGTTTCCGACTTTACAATGAAAATTCAAAACAAAGAATTCATTGTTTTTGTCGGACCTTCTGGTTGTGGTAAATCAACGACGCTTCGCATGATTGCTGGCCTTGAAGAAATCACAGCGGGTGAACTAAAAATCGGCGACAAGATTGTCAACGACATGCAGCCTAAGGAAAGGAATATCGCCATGGTATTCCAGAACTACGCTCTATATCCACACATGACTGTCTATGATAATATTGCTTACGGTTTAAAAATTGCCAAAACGCCAAAGAAAGAAATTAAGCAAAAAGTTATGAACGCGGCAAAAATTCTAGGAATTGAAGATTACTTGTTCCGCAAGCCAAAAGCTCTATCTGGTGGTCAGCGTCAAAGAGTAGCTTTAGGCCGGGCGATAGTTCGGAATCCTAAAGTTTTCTTGCTTGATGAACCTCTCAGTAACTTGGATGCAAAATTGAGAGGATCCATGCGAACTGAAATTACAAAGTTGCATCAGCGCTTACAAACAACCTTCATTTACGTTACACACGACCAAGTGGAAGCAATGACGATGGGAACGAGAATTGTTGTCATGAAAAAGGGATTTATTCAACAAATTGATACTCCCAAAAATATTTTCGCCTATCCGGTAAATAAATTTGTTGCCGGCTTTATCGGAACGCCTCAAATGAATTTCTATAATTGTTTCCTGAAGAAAAACGGAGATAAAATTGATTTCAAACTTGATATCGGGTTGAAATTTACATCCGATTATTCATATCTTGACCACGTTTCTACTGCCTATATGGATGGTAAGCACAAATGTATCCTCGGAATTAGACCAGAAAATGTACATTTACTAGACGAAGAAAATGATCTAACTAAGAAAAAATATATAACTTTCTCCGCCACGGTCAATATAACTGAAGCTCTTGGAAGTGAGACGTTAATATATGCGAATCTCGATGTTGATACCAAACAAGATAGAAAGGAAAATCAAATTACCCTAAAAACAGTTAAAGACACCACTGTTAAAGTAGGAGATAAAATCACCATTGGAATTGACATGGAAAAAATTCACCTCTTCGATTTTGCAACCGAAAAGACAATTAAGCCAAGAATCCCTGAAGATTCCGCTATAGAAGTCAAAATTAAAAAGAATATTGCAACATTTGGAACAAATAAGATCAAGCTCGTACCCGAACTTTCCAAAAAGGTTGAAGACGGCAAAGCTGTTATAAATATTCCATCTAATTCCATTATTATAGGTGAAGGTAATATCGTTGCTAAAATAAGAAAAACCACACCTATTGGAAACCAAACTTTATATGATCTAGAAGTATCCGGAAACATATTGTTTGCCGTTTCAAACCGCAAACCAAACGGATCTAAAGAAACAAATATTGATTTGAATCAGGCCTTTATATCTATTGTACAAAATGACAAGAGAATTGAAAAACTCGATGAAAAGGTCGTTTTATCTGGCAAGTTAGTAAAGGCTCCAAAGCAGAAATATTTCTATTATTCAATCGACGGTAACGAAATTGATGACACCGAAGAAAAAATACAAAAACTATTCAACGCGAAAGGAAAGAAAATACTTAAAACTGACTTGGATTTTGAAACTAACTGCTTTGATTTCGATTTAAACTCCGATCAATTCGAGGGTGAAATATCAGCAGTCATGGATTATGGACGCGTAAAGTTGGCTAGAGTTCAACTTCAAAACGACTCAGTTGTAATAGCTATGAGCAATCCGCAATTGCACGAGAAAGTATCCTTCGGTTTAAATCTCGACAAAGTTAAAATCATCGACCACAAATTAAAAATTAGACTAGCTTAGTAAAAATCAAATAGAATAAAAGCTAGAGAATTGCAATAATTCTCTAGCTTTTTTTATCATATATTATTTTCTTTTATAACTATTGAATGTTCCTTTTTATCACAAAGGCGGGGAATCTCTAAACTTGGCATGCGCTTCCCATCAACTTCTATAACAAGTTTATTCAAATCAATATATTTATTTTTATCTTTAATAATATTTAATTTTATCAAGGTTCCTCTAAGATTGAGATTTGCGTTCAGTCCTTCCGAATTTCTCGGTAGAACAGGACATATTATAATCTTATTTCTGGTGTATTCTAACCCGAGGATTTCGTATATCGCTAGATTCAACCAAGTAGCAGTTCCCGATAAGATAGGTCCTATATTTTCCATAGTCTTCGAATTGTTATACTGCGTGCAAAATCTTGGATTTCCTTTCAATACATAGGGATTTTCAAGCGTCTTATACGGTAGAACTAGTTCTAACATGTAGAATGCGTTATCAACTAATCTTTCTCGCAATCTTCTATCTTTTACCCTTTTAGATTTTTTCAGCATGCTCACTACTCCCATCATCGCCGCGTGTTTAAATACCCCGCCGTTTTCTCTATCTCCGGGATAATAGTGAGCGGTTGCCGCTTGCTTAGATCCAGCCAATGATAAATCTGAGTCAGTGCACAGGATGAATCCTGCGCTAGTTTTCAAATATTTCTCAACAATATTTAGCATTTCTACTATTTGTTTTTCGGTCGCTACATTTGAAAGTAAAGACCAAGAGAAAGAATTGAGATAGAAAGATCCATCGATATTTTTATCAACTGACAATCCATCGCCCTTCGCTCCAATATACGAAATATTTCTTTCAGTTTTGCGATTTATTAAAACTCTAGCAAAGTAGCCTTTGATGTATGCAGATTCTTGAATATCCTGTTCCTTGCAAGAAATCATTTTTTTCATCTCTTCAGCATATTCATTATCATTTATCATCGATGCTAATTCTTTCATCTCTTTCAAAGCGATGACAAGTAAAAATGCGTTCATGACCGATTCAGAATAATCACTTTTGAGAGGACACCCAAATTGCTTATGTGTTCGCCGCAAGTAGGAACTATATATCTTTTCTTTGTGTGGTCCATCGAGGTAGTCATCATCGATTTTTAAGCAGTCATTCCAATCGCAGGAATCAAGCAGTGGAAGACGATGTTTTCCTATTGAAATTTGAGCTGAATAGCGTACGATAGCCTTTAATGTCTCATATAGTTTTCTCTTCTTGTTGGAACCCGCCATTTTAAATGACTCAAGTAAAAACCCAACGTCTCCGCTCAAATTAACGTAGCGATAAATAGCTTGAATCAACCAAAGTTGATCATCTGAGCACATTCCTGGTTCTTTACCAGTGAAATAGAAATTATGATTAGCATATCCAAATTCATAAACATTCTCAATCCAATATTTGAGCATTTTTTTTATCAGCTCTTCTTTTCCCTCATTGTATAGATAATACATAGAGGCAAATAAATCCTGTATTTCTCGAAAACCAATCTCGCGATACCCTTTTTGCGTTTGAGCAAACCCTCGGGAAACAAAACTTTGATATAGAACCTGGAAAGGTAAAGTATTGTTAACGTACGAATCAAACTGATCATCTTTTGATTTTAGTTGAATGAATTTAGTATATTTTTCATAATCTCTTTTATCTTCCTGGAAGCACCGCTCCAAATCTTCATATTTAGGATAGTTATCTAGAAGATTACCTATATCTTTCTCAAGCTTTGCGACAATGTCGCCCTCACCATTTTCCAAATAAGATGCACCTATTATTTCGCTCAAATGGGAAGTGCTATTTTTGGATAATTTTAATGACTTTTTCAAAGCAAAAAATGATGCTCCGCCTCTCTGTAACTCACTGGAAAAATTTGAAATTCCATTGGGATGAGCGTAGGTTCCTCCATCCAAAAATTCTTCTAAATTATTAGTGAACGCCTCAGCGTATCCATCCTCGCTTCGCAAAGAAGCAAATCGCATCTTGTCGCGAAATATCTCTGGGTAATAATCCGGAGAAATTGCTCTAATCTCGTTCTTTTCATTCGTGAAAATTCTCGTTTGATTTATGATCGTTTGATAAATTATATCAACTTTTTGACAGTCGGGATTAGAAAAGCCGAATTCGCCAACAGCAATCAATTGAATATTTCTATCTTTCGAAGATAGATTCTCAATTTCTATGTTCTGTATTTCCACCGCATCAGGATTACCGGAACGCTTTCCAAGAATAAAAATCTTTCTCACTACGCGCAATTTATCAAAAATATAAGTAATCGTTGTGTAATTAGACGAGTGAATGCAAGTTGCTGTTTTACAATTACTGTCAACTTCGCCGGAGAAAAAGATTTGTTTGCCGTTCTCCAGCAAGTAAAACTGCCTGTTAAAAGGACTTCCGTTTTCATAGGGATTGGTTCCCCACTTAGTCGCACTTACCTGAAAATCGGCTGCGCCTCTGAATGAACCACCTCCGAAAGAATTAACAACACTCTTCGGAGTTTTTAACAAGGGGTCGTCATCTTCAGTGCAGTTTCCCAAAAGTAAATTCACATCAAAATGAGGCCCAACTCTGGAACTCGATAAATCGATTATGTGCTCTCCTCTTTCGTTTATTTTTCCACCGTAATTGTTTAATTTTTCAACTATTTGATTTGCTGCTTTTTTTAATTTTCGAGAAATCGGTTTTTCCTTTTTATCATAAAAAAATCTCATATTATTGAGATCAACTAAAATAACATCAGCATCGCTTTTTTCAAAGGTTGATAGGAATTGGGCTTTTTTTAGAAGCTCTTGAGTGTATGGAAGAATTCTATTCTTGAAAGATGCTGCAATTACTCTTTGACTTTTAAAGTTAAGAAAACGCGCATCACTAATAAAAATAGAAGGATATTCTTTCCTAGCTATCTTTAAAGCATTAAGTCTGTTTTCACGTGCGGTATATGTTTTGTTTTTCATAAAGATTTTTCTCCATCAATTATCTTTATTTTCAACATATAAATTTGTTATGTCAAGCAAAAAAGACGCAGATAAACAATTTCGAAATATTTCGAAAAAAATCAGTTATTATGCGGTTTTTTCGATGTTTTCCCGGTGAAAATATAGAGGTCTATCGCGATTAGACTTTGATGTCTTCGAATAGTTTTTCCAAGAAAGTTCTCTGCTTTTTAGTGATGGTTCCCTCATCTTTAAAAATCCCTATTGTAAAGAGTATCAAATACACTCTAAAAGTAGGATCAGATATGGAATCAGCGACGCTTAGCAATACTGATTCAATTGAATTTGCTCCGCGATGTCCGTTGGAAAATTCCACTTCAGCGTTTTTATTGTAAATGGATTCCTTCTGAGGATGAACTTGCAAAAATTCCGCAAATCTCTCATACGTTTCGTAATTCATTCTATTTTTATCCAAATATGTTAAGCGTTCGAGGTATGAAAGCAACAGTGTGACAATGTCAGTTCCGTAACCATTTACTCCCGTGTCAAAAGTACTGTCGTGTATCGCAATTAGATTGTCAATAATTTCACACATTTGCTGATCGCGAAGCTCACCGTCATTCTTTATGGTAGATATGTATTCTCTAAGATCTTCATCCATGATATTTCCCCACATTTCTTTAATCTTATTATACTAGAAATATTGATCAATTTACATTTTCACCGAAATATTTCCATTATTTCATATATTCTTAAAAAAAGAGCGAGTAAAATATTAGTGTAAGTGGTATCAATAGTTAATTGACTAAATATTATTTATATAACATATTCACTTGTGGTATAATTACACGGTTAAATTGATAATTCATGGAGGTTAATTATGGAAAAAATAAGAAATGTGGCAATGATTGCTCACGTCGATCACGGTAAAACTACGCTGGTTGGACAAATGTTAAAGTATTCAGGTACTTTTCGAGAGAATCAAAACATCCAAATTGATGCCATGGATTCAAATGATATCGAGCACGAAAGAGGAATAACTATCCTCTCAAAAACAACCGCTCTTCGTTATAAGGATTATAAAATCAACATTGTCGATACTCCAGGACATGCTGATTTTTCAGGAGAAGTCGAACGTATTATGAATATGGTCGACGGTGTTGTTCTTTTAGTCGACGCGTTTGAAGGTACCATGCCTCAAACTCGCTTTGTTTTGAAAAAAGCTTTCGAGTCTCACTTAAAACCAATAGTTGTTATCAACAAAGTTGATAGACCCAATGCTGATATTCAAAAAACTCTCGATGAAGTGTTGAATCTATTTATTGAGTTAGGTGCTGACGATGAGATGCTTGATTTTCCTGTCGTTTACTGTTCTGCTTTGAAAGGAACTTCTTCTTACGATGCGGACTTATCAACTCAAAAGGAAGGTATGGATCCCGTATTCGATACAATAATCAAAGAAATTCACGGTCCAAAAATTGATGTCGATGCTCCTTTACAGTTTCAGCCCTCATTGCTCGATTACAACGACTATGTCGGAAGAATTGGTATTGGGCGCTTAGAACAGGGATCAATAGAAGTTGGTCAAAGCGTTGTCTGTGCAAGACTAGATGGCACAATTACACCTTTTAAAGTAACAAAATTATACGGTTTTTACGGACTTCATAGAATTGAAATTGAGAAGGCAACTTCAGGCGATATTGTTGCCGTAGGTGGATTGGTCGATATCAACGTCGGTGAAACTGTCTGTGAACCCGACAAAGTTATACCTTTAAAGCCTTTGAGAATTGATGAGCCCACTTTGAAGATGACCTTCTCCGCAAACCACTCTCCTTTCGCTGGAAGAGATGGAAAACTTCTTTCCGGGAAAAAGATTGGTGAGCGATTATATAGAGAATGTCAAAGGGATGTTTCATTAAAATTCGAAAACGTAAATTCATCCGAATCATTTGTTGTCACCGGAAGAGGTGAATTACACTTGTCCGTTCTCATTGAATCGATGCGACGTGAAGGTTTTGAATTGCTGGTATCCAAACCTGAAGTTATTATTAAAGAAATTGATGGTGTCAAATGTGAACCATTCGAAGACTTGCAAATTGATGTTCCTGACAAATATGTTGGCGCAGTCATGGACATGGTTGGTAGAAGGTCTTCCGAACTTATTAACATGACTTCGGAAAACGGCTTAACTCGATTGACATATGTCATACCTTCTCGCGGACTGTTGAGTTTCAACACCTCTTTTATGACTATGACAGCCGGCTATGGTGTTGCAAACCACTCTTTCAAAGAATATCGTCCGATGGTAAAGGGAAATATTGGTGAGAGGTCACTCGGAGTATTGGTAGCCTCCGAAACTGGTACATCAACTGCGTATGCTCTAAAATTTTCCGAAGCTAGAGGTACAATGTTTATCACTCCCGGCGTTGATGTATACGAAGGAATGATTGTCGGTGAGAATAAATTTAATCAGGATTTAGCTGTTAACGTCTGTAAAACTAAATCTCTAGGAAATCAGCGCTCTTCTTCAAAGGACTCAACTGTCGTTTTGAAAGCCGCGCGAAAACTTTCACTCGAAGCCTGCTTAGACTACATAAACTCCGATGAATTAGTTGAAGTAACTCCTTGCAATATACGCATGAGAAAGGAAATACTCGAAACTAATTTGCGAAAAAAAGTCGAAGCGCGCAAGAAAAACAAATAAAGCAAATATTATAATTATCAATAAAACCTGTTATTATATTAGTAGCAGGTTTTTTTTAGGAGAAATTTATGAACAAACATATTGTAGGAATTGATTTTGGCACATCAAATACTCTAATCTGGATAAACAATTCCGATGCGGTCATCTTTAATGAACCCACTATTTTAGCTTGGAATAAAGTTAAGGAAAAAGTGGTTGAAATAGGTTATCTAGCGCATAAATTAATTGGAAAATCACCTAAAGATTTAATGTTAATTCACCCTGTTGTCAATGGCGGTGTTGCAGATATTGAGGCATCGGTTGCCTATCTTCGACAAGCCTTTACAAATTTGAAGGTAACAAAATACTTGCGAAACAGCAGTATTATTTTTTCTGCACCTTCCAATTTGACAAAAGTCCAAAGAACCGCACTCGAAAGAGTGGGTCAGCTTCTTGGGGCGAGAGAAGTCTTTATTGAAGATTCCGCTAAATTATCAGCTATTGGATCAGGAATAGATGTCTATTCCACCCGCGGAAATATGATTGTCGACATAGGTGGTGCTTCCACGGATATCGCGGCGACAGCTCTCGGTCAAATCGTAGCAACTCACACCACAAACTACGCCGGAAACTCTGTCAATGAAGCAATCGTTAGATTTATTAGAACTTCTCACCATTTGATCATCGGAGTTAAAACGGCAGAATATATTAAGATGAAAATTGGTACACTTCTTGAAAACCCTGATAATAACTTGCTGGAAATATCAGGAAAGAATGTTCTAACTGGTTTACCTCACTCCATCGTTATTTCCACTGAAGAAATTAAAGATGTTATTTTAAAAATATACAAAGAAATAAGCAATGTGATAATCGACGCTCTTGAGGTTTGTCCACCAGAAATTAGTTCCGATATCATTCATACCGGAATAACTCTCTCAGGTGGAGGTTGCTTGCTTAACGGAACAAGAGAATTCTTCCAACGGGAATTAAGCGTTCCTATTCACATCTCACCATATCCCCTTGGAAGTGCTATTCAAGGAATTATCTCTTCCGCTAATTCAATCGTAATCTAATTATTTAATTCTCATTTACTCTCTTTGAGTTTTTTGATTTCCTTTTCAAAGGCTAAGTTCTTTTTAGTTTGAATTTTTGTGTACTTTACTTTTGGTTTCGCTTCTCCATTTTTATTTTCTTCAATCGCAGTAAAGAATACTTTTTCCAACTTTTCTACTTCATTTTCAATTTGATACTGCTCGGAGTACTTTATGTATCTTTCTGAAAGTTTTTTCTTCTCCTCTGGGTGTTCAATCCAGTAATCAATTCGTTCCTGAAGCGATTTATAGTTTCCATTCTTGAACAAATTTTTATCAGTAAGAGCAAATTGATTCGTAGCAGAAATTGGGGAATCGGAAATAACTGGAACAAGACCGCAAGTAAATGCTTCAATACAGGCAATCGCTTCAATTTCTGCATCCGAAGAATGGATGTAAAGGTCTGAGTAATTGATAATTTTCACTAGTTCCTCTTGCTTTACAAACTTTAATATGACTGGATTGACTAGTTTTCTTCTCGCCAATCTCTCAAGAAAGCAACGATTTGGACCAATTCCACACAGTATAAGTTGGATTTGCGAATTATATTTTGATTTTCCTATCGCTTTAATTATTAAATCTTGCCTTTTTTCGCGTGATAATCTACCTATCATAAGTATGACAAATTTATTTTTAAGACTGTCTGGTTTGGCAATTTCCATTTTTCTAAATTGGGGAACAACGCCGTTAGAAATCACGTGAGTTACATTATTGGTATATCCGTGAGTGATCAATTGATTTTCAATCATCTTTGAAGGGCAGTGTACATGTTTTACGTACTTGTAAAAATGTTTGTACAAGAAGTGATAGATTTGATTGCTTACCATCTTTCTCTTTCCTAAATAAAGAGTATATGTTATATTTTCGGGCTGAAGATGGAATGCCGCGGTAACGGGTATATTCATCGATTCAGCAATCTTTCTCGCTGTATTTTCAAGCGGAAATGGAAGAAATAAATGAACCAAATCCGCACCTTTTATCGCTTGAAAAATGGTCTCTTTATCAGGTTTTGCAAAAGTAAACCCTTGCTTGTCAACCAAGGGCTGAAAAATTGGCAATTTAAAAGGAGATACTGGATAATAGTCCTTCTCGTTTTTTGCTTGATCAGAGTATGCAGCAATTATTCTAACAGTGTGTCCTCTTGCCCGCAAATATGAAGCAAAACGACGAGCTGTTGCTGTGGTGCCATTAGAAAAATTTCCATAAGAATCCATAACAAATACTATTATCATTCGTATTCTCCTGATGTATTAAAATTTATTTTTTTGAATTTGTTTTTTCGACTTTTTCAACTTTTTCTAGTTCTTTCTTCACTTCTTCGATTTTCTTTTTGTCAAATGTTTCAATCTTTGGCTTTGTAGTGGTAGAAGCTTTTTCTACCTTAGTTTCCGGTTTCGGTTCATCTTTAACTGGAGTTACGGCAGCTTGTTTTTTCTTGGCCTTTTCCTTTTTCTTTTCAGAAACTCTAATATCATCATCGTGCTTGATGGAATTAGCGAGTTCCATCAATTCAGGGATTTTAACTTCTTCCTTGTGGAACCATTTCCAAAAGACATGCGATAATGGTAATTTGTTATCGTGAGTCTTTTGGTATTCAGCAATTTTTCTATTGTGAAGAATAACTTTAGCTTTCTTCAATCTCGCCTTATGCCTCTTTAAGAAAACCTTTCTCAATGATTTATTTTTTGTCTTCTTGTCAAATCCAACTGAATCGATAACAATATTGAAAATCTTTGATACTGTCTTCTTGTCAAAGTTGTTGTCCAAAATGAATTTTTCTACTCTAAACGGATCTATCTTATAGTCAATTGAAGACCTCGCTGGTACAACTGGAAAATCTTTCATATTATTTTCTTTCATATATTCTTTGACAAAATCCATAATTTGATCTTTGTAGACAAAACCAAACGAATGGATTATGATATCTCTAAAATTAGTATTGTAAACAGAAATGACTAATTCATCCTTCATGAATATCGAATCAAACTCTAGTTCCGCATCCATGCGAAGCGAAGAATCTACCGTATTTTTAACTAATACTCGCAACTGTTTCAATCCCACTATTATCAACGTGATTGTAACTGCCACAAGAATCAACAATATAAAGACAAAAATAGCAAAATTGTCTGTAATCCACTGATTCATAATTTTTCCTCCTGATATTTCTTATATATATACGCTTTCATTATATACTAGAAAAATCACAATTTATATTTAATTATAAAAAATCTAGAACATACCAAACAATATATACCTTAATAGTATAGTATATTTTCTTTTTTTTATCTATTTCCACACCTTACGAGACGCGAAATATAATTTTGAAGTTCGTTATTTAGACGATAATTAACCGGAAGTCTATATTTCCAGTTGCCTTCGGCGGTTCCGGGAGTATTAAACCGATACTCTCCACCTTCCTTCAAAAAATCTTGCATTAGATATATTACTATAACAGCTTTAGATTCAGATATAGACTCCATCATGCGTTCAAATATTTCTTCGGTAGAATCAACATTTAACACAGATTTCATGTAATCGTGCAACTCAGGATGAACATCGATAAAATGTGATAAAACATCATTGTCGTGAGTACCGATATACGCCACACAATTCTCAGTATAGTTATTTGGCAAATAGCTGTCGTTACTATTGTGAGAATCAAATCCAAACTGATAGATGACAAGACCTGGCCATCCAGTCTTTTTCTTAAATTCGACAACTTCGGGAGTCAAAAAACCGAGATCTTCAGCAATAATTTCCATCTTTCCACAAGCGGAATTAATAGCATCAACCAATTTCATCTTTGGTCCTTCAACCCAGCGTCCATCCTCAGCAGTTGGAGCCTTCGCGTTGACAGCCCAGTATGATTCCATTCCTCTAAAGTGATCAATCCTCAAAATATCGAAAAACTTTGAATACTTTTTCACTCTTCGCTTCCACCACTGGAAGCCGTTTTTCTCCATCTTTTCATAATTGTAAAGAGGATTCCCCCACAGTTGTCCAGTCTTTGAAAAGTAATCCGGTGGAACTCCGGCAACTTCAGTTGGATGTCTTTGCTTATCCAATTCAAAGAGCGAATAATTCGCCCATACATCAGCCGAGTCCAGCGCCACATAAATGGGCATATCGCCAATTATTTTCACATGATGTCTATGACAATATTTTCGCAATTTATGATACTGCGCATCAGCAACGTACTGCATCCAAATCCAAAAGTTGATATCCTTCTCTTTCTTCTGACGTATCTCGTTGAGGGCGTCAGCTTTTCTCAAGCGATACTTTTCATCCCATTCTATCCAACTTGCACCGTGATGCATTGTTTTAATAACCATAAATAAAGCATAATCTTCAACCCATCGGCGATTAGACTTGCGGAATTTATCTATTTTCTCTTGATTTTCCGCATAAGAATTGCGGAAAGCAACTTCTAAAATGCTAAATCTCTTAGTATATATTTCTCCATAATTAATCTCTCGAGAATAATGATGATGAAGTGGTTGCATATCCTTCTTAGTCAAATATCCTTCTTTCATCAATAATTCAAAATCGATGAAGTATGGGTTCAAAGCAAAAGCTGAAAACGACTGATACGGCGAATCGCCGTACGAAGTTGGATTCAATGGCAACATTTGCCAATATTTCAATCCTGCTTTCTCTATAAATTTAACAAATCTATAAGCTTCTTTACCGAAAGTTCCAATACCATATCGGCTCGGCAAAGAAAAAATTGGTAATAATACACCAGCACCTTTTTCCATAAAATACCTCATTTTCTACATTTTTAAGGTATCATGAAAGGCAGTATCTAACAATTAAAAATCACCAAATAGACCAAAAATGATAATAAAATAATATAAAAAGTTAAAATGCAATAGCGCTGAATATTAATTATTTTATTGGGAATATATATTTTTTAATAAAAAAGAGATTAACCCACATGGTTAATCTCTTTTGGTGTCTACTTATTGAGTATATCTTCAATCTTATTTTTCAAATTGCTCGCTGTAAATCCAAAGTGAGCAACCACTTCGCTTCCAGGTGCTGAAGCTCCAAATTCATTTTGAGACATAACATTCTTAGCGTATTTATACCATCCAAATGAAGATAGCATTTCAACAGCTATTCTCTTGTCGTAAGGCGCTCCTAAGATTTCTTCTTGTTTGTCAGCTGAAAGTCGATCGAAACTGTTTGTTGAAGGCATAGATACAACTCTAGAGTCAATTCCATCTTCCAACAACAACTTTTGGGCATCGATAGCTAACTGAACCTCAGATCCGCTGGCAACAATAGTGAAATCACATCTTTCTCTTTCTTTTGATACTACATAGCCACCTTGTTTAACACCTTCGTAATTTGTACCGTAAACAGGAGCTAAACTTTGGCGCGATAAAATCAAGCAAGTAGGAGTTTTTGTGGATTCTAATGCCAATTTCCATGCAGCATTTGTCTCTCGAGTATCGCATGGTCTAATTACATTGACATTAGGGATAGATCTCAACATCGCTAACTGTTCGACGGGTTGATGGGTAGGGCCATCTTCACCGAGAGCAATCGAGTCGTGAGTTAATACATAGATAGCTGGAAGTCTTGAGAGAGCCGCAAGTCTTATGGCTGGTTTCAAATAATCTGAAAATACAAGGAATCCTCCAACATATGTTCTAAGTCCTCCGTGGAGCAAAATACCATTTTGAATCGTTGCCATTCCAAATTCTCTAATTCCAAAATTAATATTTCTTCCCGATCTACTTTCAGGTCCATAAGTCTCTTCGCCGTTGAGCTTGGTTTTCGTTGATGAAGCAACATCAGCTGAACCGCCTACTAAATTTTTAACTTCTTTGGCAAAAACATTCAAAATGTGGCCGGAGGCTTGACGACTTGCTTCAGGTTTTTCTGTGGGAATCGAATCAGTATCTTTCAACAACAATGATGAAACATCATTTTTAATTGTTGTTTCTAAATACTTAGCTTCTTCCTTGTGCTTTTCTTTATATTGAGCAAACATTTCTTCGTAGGCTTTGAACGCCTCAATTCCACGAGCGTTAAAAGTCGAGCGGAAGGTTAAGTACACTTCTTCAGGAATTTCGAAAGCAGGATAATCGTAGTGATAGAATTCTTTAGCTTTTTGGCTTCCTTCGAATCCGACTGGCGAACCGTGAACTTTGTTTGTTCCCTGCAAGGGTGTGCCGTATCCGATAATTGTCGGAACAATAATAATCGAAGGTTTATCCTTTGATTTTTTCGCTTCGATAATAGCTCTATCAATTTCATCGCAGTCATTTCCATCTTCTACTTTTATTACATTCCAGCCAGCAGAAGCAAATCTTTCTCCGGTATCATCGATTGAGGAATCCGATAGAGGACCGTCTAAAGTTACGCGGTTAAAATCGTAGAATAAGATCAATTTATTGAGTTTTTGAGCCCCGGCAAAAGAAATAGCTTCCTGAGAAACGCCTTCTTCCAAGCATCCGTCTCCCGCTAAGCAATAAGTATAGTGATTGAATAATTTATCACCTTCAGGATATTGTGCTCTGAGCATTGTCTCAGCAACAGCCATACCAACGGCTTGCCCAATTCCCTGTCCCAAAGGACCAGCGGTCGCATCGACGCCCGACGTATGACCATATTCAGGATGGCCAGGAGTCTTAGAGCCCAACTGACGGAAAGATTTTAAATCTTGCTTAGAAACGTTGAAACCGCTGAGATGCAGCATTGTATATAAAAGCATAGAGGCGTGTCCTGCGGATAAAACAAAACGATCGCGGTTTACCCATTGCGGGTGAGTTGGATCGGACACCATATGTCTTGTAAATAAGGTGTACAAAATCGGGGCAGAAGATAAGGCCATACCAGGGTGACCAGAATTAGCTTTATCTATTCCATCTAAGCATATAGAACGAATAGCAGCTACACATAAATTGTCGTATTTCATTTTTTCTCCTTAATCTTTTTCATTGAAAAGCCTAGAAAGCGTCTCATATTCCCTTAATAATAAGGTGGGTGAGTAGCCTTAAGCTTTAGGATACCGAATCTCGTCCGGTTTTCAACTCCACTTAAGGATCGTCTCCCGAATTTAACATGTCGGAAACGCACATGGCTTTCTAGGCACCCTTATTCTAGCAAATAGAATAATTAAAAACAATAATTTTAACTCTCTAAATGAAAGCGTTTTCCTTTTAATTTAATCCTTATTTTATTATAAATTTTCTTCAGAAAGATAGGCGTGAACTATTTCACCTATATACAAGGTGTGAAGGGTGTCATTGCTGTAGTTTTTCTCTAAGCATTGCTTGCTGTGAAAGCATTCTTCTTTCATATCTTGAGAATACAGTTTTTTACATATTAATATGAGAGAGGCTTCCTTAAAGGAAGGGACATCGTTAAAATACTCTACAGTCAACTTTGTTTTTCCTATCTTATCTTCATCCCGACCAGAGTGAGTCCCAAGATATCCTAAATCTTTTTTGTAACTTTTGTTGAAAAAGGAAAGTGAAAAATAATCCGAATTATCAACAAATTCCTTTGTAAATCTCGTTTGTCTTATATAAATAGTCGCAGCAGGTTTATTCCAAATGTAGCCTAGATTCCCCCAACTGGCGGTCATTGTATTACACCTTTTGTCGTTGCCGGCTGTAATAAGCATCCATTCCTTCGATATCTTTAAAATTGGATTGAAGTTTTTTAAAGATTTTATATTGATTTCTTTGAACATAAATATTTCCTCCACTTTTTATATTATATACTCTTTTAATCATATTGCTGTGCAATATCTAAGTGCAAATAGATGTGCGTCTATACTCTTTTCCGCTTAATAAAAAGTAGAAAATCTCCAAAGATAACATCAGCCATCACCAGGTAAAACCACACAAAGAAAAAGTTGTTAAAACAACATTCATAAAATATTGACAAAATCAGTGTTAATCGGTATGATTAATAAGCGAGTTAATCGCCTTGTTAGTTAAGTGGTATAACGGATCCATGGTAAGGATCAATCGCTAGTTCGATTCTGGCACGAGGCACCAGATTTATATTCATAGGGGCTGTAAAGAAACGAAAGATTAATTTCATTTCTAAGCAGCTTCTTTTTATTTACTTCTCTGACGACTTATTTTTGTTAAA
>JBAYAI010000008.1:0-22834 GCA_041669865.1 Bacilli bacterium
CTGGTTTTCGAGACCAGTCCCTTCAGCCGGACTTGGGTACTGCTCCAAAGCAAGAATTATTATAACAAATAAATGAAAGATTTGTATATAATTAATTCACTTTTAATGAGAACTTTTTCATTTGCTTCCGAAAGTTTAATTCTTTCAAATATATAATATATATAATATAATACTATATTAGTATGCGTTAAATATGGCAGGCTAAGCATAGAAGGACTAAATGGATATGAATATATTTCTTATCAGTTGGAAATGGGATTTATTATCAACTTCTCTAGTTGTTTTAATTTGCATTTTTATAGCAGTTATCATATTTTCCATCTTTATTAATTTTTTCTTTAGATCCATAGATAAGAATCACAATTCCAATATTGCATTCAATTCAGAAAAAAGAAGAATCTTCACTTTGGATGTCGATGCTTCTAAAATTTCCTATTTTGACAAGCAAGACATGAGAAATCAGGCTGAGATGTCTTTGAAGACTTTCTATCGAGGATTTGAAAAAAAGCAAGCTGAGAGAGTTCGTAGATGGATATATTCCTTTACTGAAGGCGACGGAAGCGAATCAGCTTTTTTAAGCATGAGATCTAAGATTAATTCTACAGGTAAAGATTGCATAGATTTATTTCACATCACTTCTTATAACCGCGAGAAGCGAATACTTCATTTTGAAAAGGTGACTCTACCTGGAGTGTCTACCAAATCCAACAGGCGTTCGAACAAGGATTATCTCAAGTCGATTGACCAAGTTCAATATTTGATTAAAACAAATAAAAAATACAGACATCAAGCACTTGCTATATATATCAAACTCAATCATAAAAGGGGAAAAGTAGATGAGAACAAAAACGATGAGAGCTATACATACTACTCGATTTATCAACCTCTTATTGCTATATATCGCTATCTAAATAAACGTAGATTCCTATCCCATATTGACGATATGAATGCTTGTATATTCGATTTTGAATTGACCCAACCTGCTGATATAAACGCTCTCTGTGAAAAAATAATCAAAAAGATCGAAAGATACTTTTGCCTTAAGGCTATGCCAACGCTATATAACGTTTCTATTGGTTGTGCTTTCGTGAAAAATTTTGATGCTCCATTGAGCAGAACAATTGCTACAGCTGAGAGACTGGCTTATCAAGCGAGTTCACTGGAAGGAGACAGCAATTTCATCGTTGAGGGAACATATAAAAAAGTTCTTGAGAAGAAGGTTACTAAGAAAGAAATTGTCGATGTTGAGTCCTTGATTTCCAATCGCACATTTAGATGTTACTTTACTCCAGTATTATCCACTCGAGACGGAGAGGATTTATTTATTTTAACTATTAAACCTTACGGAATAGATATCGAAGATTATCGAGAATTGACCGCTGCCGCTGACGAGCAGGGGCTGCTTGAAGAATTATTCTTAGCTTCTTTCCAAACAATCGGAGAAGCGATTGGAAAGGACGATTACAAATTTATATTCAAGACAGAGTTTAAGAGAATTCCTTCAATCGTAGAATCTCTAAAGGAACTGCCGGACATTAAAAAGAAACTTTATTTACTGCTTGATCTTTCAGAAATACAAGACATATCTGAGGGCGGAAGTGATGTCAATGGATATTTAGATGCTTTGGAAAAAGCCAATATAAAGATTGCTATCAATTACGACGATGTAGATTTGGACGCACCAAAAGGAGTGTTGTCAAGGTGTGATTTATTCCTGATTGTTGTCAAATCAGAAGGTCTCCATTCCGATGAGCGAACAAAGTCGGAACTGATCGCCTTCAAAGCTGTTTTACAGGATTATCAAAAGCCCATTGTTGTCGATAAGATGCTGTCCTTGGCTGATATTCTTTTCGCTAAGGATCTCGGTTACGATTCATTTGTTTGTGAATCGATAGCTGGATCTTCCTCTTCACCATATATTCCTGAAGAAAGTTTGAAAGAGGATATCGAAAAGAGCGATAAAGCAATCGTGCCAAAAAAAGATGAGAAAGATTCGAGTGAAGAAGTAGTAAAAGAAGAATAATAAGTGATAGAATTACATATTGTTGGAGGAAAAGAAAAATGAAGAAGAACAATGCAATTACACCCCGAGAAACAGACATGTCCAAATGGTATTCGGAAATATGTTTAAAAGCTGAATTAATGTCGTATTCAAAAGTGAAAGGCTTTATCGTATATCGCCCATATGGATATGCAATATGGGAACAAATCCAAGCTTTCTTAGATAAGGAATTCAAAGCTACTGGACACCAAAATGTCTACATGCCTTTGCTCATTCCTCAATCTCTTTTGGAAATGGAAAAGGAGCATGTCGAGGGTTTTGCACCGGAGTGCGCTGTTGTCACAAAGGGAGGAGATAAGGAACTTGACTCTCCTCTTTATATTCGCCCAACTTCGGAAACGCTCTTCTGTGATCACTTTAAAGATATATTATCTTCGTATAGAGATTTACCTATTAAATATAATCAGTGGTGCTCTGTCGTAAGATGGGAAAAGACCACTCGTCCTTTCCTGAGAGGATCGGAATTTTTGTGGCAGGAAGGTCACACTTTGCATCGAACTGCAGATGAAGCAAAAGAAGAGACTTTAAAGATGCTTAAAATCTACAATAAGATGGGAAAGGATATTCTTGCGATTCCTTTTGTCATGGGAAGAAAGACCGATAAGGAAAAATTTGCCGGAGCTTTGGAGACCTATACAATCGAGGCTCTCATGCCGGATGGACAAGCCTTGCAGTCGGGAACTTCACATTATTTTGGTCAAGGATTTGCCGAACATTACGGTATATCCTATCTTGATGACGACAATGTTTTGAAGACCCCTCACCAAACATCGTGGGGAGTTTCCACAAGATTGATCGGATCGATAATTATGGAACACGGAGATGACAACGGATTAGTTTTGCCTCCATATGTTGCTCCGACTCAGGTGGTTTTGATTCCGATTAGACCTGCTGACAATCCTGAAGTAATGAAAAAATTAAAAGATATCAAAGAATCTTTGGAATCTAAGGGGATTCGCGTGTTGCTCGATGATTCAAATAAATCACCCGGATGGAAATACGCTGAGTATGAAATGAAAGGTGTGCCTCTGCGCATCGACTTAGGACCAAAGGATATTCAACAAAATCACTGCATGTATGCTAGACGATTTGATGGAAAGAAAGATTTTTGGTCTCTCGATGATGACATTGCTCAAAATGTCATTGAGGAATTGAAACAAATAAATAAAGGTATGTATAACAAAGCGCTGAAGTATTTGCTTGAACATACGGTTGAAGTTCACAGTTTTGAAGAACTCAAAGATGTTATTGAAAATGGAAAAGGTTACGCCAAGATGATGTGGTGTGGAGATAGAAGTTGTGAGGATGAAATTAAAAATAAGCTCAACGCTACTGCTCGCTGCATTCCCTTTGACCAAGAACCTTTCGATGATAAATGCCCCATATGTGGGAAGAAAGCTAAGCAAGTAGTACTATTTGCTCGAGCCTATTAGAAGGAGAAGCTTTATGTTTAAAAAAGAAAATTTAGAGCTGTTGCAAAGACAGTTGAAGGAAGATGGTTTATCAGCTTATCTGATTTTAACTGGCGACAGTCACGCTTCGGAATATGCTGCTGCATATTTCCTTGCCGAGCGCAAGTACTTTTGTCCCTTTACAGGGTCTGCTGGCCAAGTGCTAGTCACACAAGATAAAGCGTATTTATTTACCGATGGAAGATACTTTATCCAGGCTGAAAAGCAGTTGGAAGGAAGCGGAATTGAATTGATGAGAATCGGTCAAAAAGGAGTACCACCTCTTGCGTACTTTATCAAGCAGGAAAATCTATATCCGCTTGGAGTTAATTGTTCGATGATTTCAGCTAACTTCTATAAAAAACTTTTGAAGAAAGGCGAAGGAGTCGTCGACAAAGACTATTCGACTTTTGTCGAGAATAGACCTCAACTACCTTTAGATAAACTGTGGAAATTAGAAAAGAATCTTTATACCTTAGATCACGAGAAAAAAATTGACAACATATTGAAAGAAGTTGAAAAGAGTGGCGCGGAAGCTAACTTGGTAACAACTTTGGACGATATTGCTTGGATTTTAAATGTCCGCGGTAACGATATTCCTTGCAATCCCGTCTTCTATTCTTATTTGTATCTTTCTAAAAAATATGGAAACCATCTATTTGTCAATTTAAAAAAGATTGATTTTGAAATCTCTGGTGTGACTCTTCATCCCTACGAAGAAATTGTCGATTTTATCAAAGAGCACAAAGATGTGGAAACACTTGTCGATGAGAATAAAGTTTCGGCTCGTTTAATCAAGAATCTTTCTCGTCCAGTTGCTGGTCGAAATCCATCGTATCTGATGAAGTCAATAAAGGGAAAAGTAGAGATTGAAAATACGAAAAAGGTTCACGTATTAGATGGTTTAGCTATGTTGAAATTCATCGCTTTCATCGATGAAAATATAAACAACAACTTAACGGAATTTGACTATGCGGAAGAATTGGAAAAGTATAGAAGAGAGAACTCGCTTTGCTACGATTTGTCTTTTGCAACCATTTCTGCGTGTGGACCAAATGCTGCTCAAATGCACTATGCTCCGACAAAGACAGTAAATACCGTTGTTACTCCTGATCAAATGGAATTGCTAGTTGATTCTGGCGGGCAGTATTACGGTGGAACCACCGATACCACTAGAACTTTTGCTCTTGGAAAACTGACGGATGAATATATCAAGGATTACACTTTGACTCTAAAGAGCGTCATTGCACTCAGCACAAGTGTCTTTATGGATGGCAGCTCTGGAGTCACCCTCGATTATCAAGCGCGTAAGTTTATGTGGAACGAAGGAATGGACTACAAATGTGGAACTGGACACGGAGTAGGATATATGCTGAATGTCCACGAAGGACCCAACGGATTCAGATATCGAATTGTTCCTGAGAGAGATGACAGCGATAAGATTGTTCCTGGAATGATTACTACGGTCGAGCCCGGTGTATATAAAGAAGGAAAATACGGAATAAGAATCGAGAACAATTTAGTGTGTGTTCCTGCTTACGAAACTGATATGGGAACATTCTACAAACACGAAACTATAACTTGCGTTCCTATCGATACCAAGGCTTTGGACTTGAGCATAATGACAGATGAAGAAATAGACTGGTTGAATGACTATCACCAATTTGTCTATGACAAACTTGCGCCTCTATGTGACGAAAGACTGTTAAAAGTTCTTAAGGAAAAGACAAAAAAGATAAGCCGGAAAAATGATTAATATTGTATTATTCGAACCTGAAAAGCCAGCTAATGTTGGAAATATTATTCGAACATGTATGGCGATGGATGCACATTTAATCATCATAGGTGAATTGACTTTCTCGATGTCTGACAAAGCTTTAAAGAGAGCAGGTATGGACTATATTATCGGATTTGATATAGAGCGAGAAAGAACTATCGAAGACTTTTTGTCCCATCACAAGAACGACGATATCTATTTTGTCACGAGATATGCTGAGCAAACCTATACTGACTTTGATTATTCGAATGTTCTCAGCGATGTTTACTTTATGTTTGGAAGAGAATCGAGTGGGATTCCGCATGATATTTTGCGAGACCATCTCGATAGGACTATAAGAATTCCTATGGCAATCGATGCGAGGAGTTTAAATTTGTCAAACTCGGTTGCAATCGTTTTGCTTGAAGCTGAACGTCAGCGAAAGTTTTTCGGATTGTCAACCAAGGAAGCAATCAAGGGCGGAGATTTTTTGATCAAAGAAAAAAAGTAGAGAATTTCTCTACTTTTTTATATTTTCTTTGAAAAGTTCAATTGATTTTGGTCTTATGTTTTTTAGAGAAATCAATTTGTATTCCATCAGGTTCACCAAACCTAATTTAGTCTTATTTTTCTTAACTTTTTTTATCGATGCAATCTGCACGTCACCTGAATCTAACTTTGACAAATACAAGGCAAGTTCAGCGGCTAGCAATCTTGTTTGATCACTATCGCCTTCGAGTATTACCACGTGTGCTCCCGGATAGTTAGCGACATGTAAAAATATCGACTGCCGATGAGCAATTTCGAAAGTTAAACGTTCGTTTTGCAACGCATTCAATCCAAAACCGATCTTGTATTTATCGCTCTTTAAATAGTGAGGATTACTCTTTTGAATGGCTCCTTTTTTTGTGGGTTTACGTCTCTTGTTTGTCTGGATATATCCCTCGAGTTCCAATTCCGTTTTAAGCTCTTTGATATCCTTGAAACTTCCTTGGTCTATCTGAAGAAGTTTAGATTTTAAATATGTGATTTCATCTTCGGTCTTTTCAATTAGAGGACCGATGATACTCAAGGCTGATTTTGATTTGTGATATTTTTTAAAATACTTATTGGCGTTGGTTATAATGCCAACTTTAGGATCGAGCGGAATGTGAAAACCATCAACATCCATATATGTCATTCCTTTTTTGTATTCAGTTTGATGAAGAAATAACTCTTGGCCGTATTGAACGTATATTTGATGCTTTTTTGCTTTTGCGAGATCTTTTTCCAAATTAGCCTTTTTCTTTATGGTTACGCTAAGTAATTTTTTTAACTTATTTATCAACTCAGCTTCATTTGCTTTCTTTGCTATTGACCTTTGATCCTTGACAAAGAAAGAGTAAATTTCTGATACTTTAATCTCTCGAGCCTGAGGACAGTTAAAGTGGTGGGGTTCAATCTTGCTGTTGATGGCATATAGAGAAGTAGAATTAATCATATTTTCTAGAGCGACGGAAAATCCCACCTTAGCGACGTATTTCTCAAAATTCTTATAAGTTGACCTGGCCAAGTAT
The DNA here is from genome assembly GCA_041669865.1 of Bacilli bacterium. Classification (GTDB taxonomy): domain Bacteria; phylum Bacillota_I; class Bacilli_A; order RFN20; family CAG-288; genus Scatoplasma. The sequence continues at coordinate 6,826 of JBAYAI010000008.1, forward strand.
GATTTAACTTCTGCTAAACTAGTCAAATCTTTAGAAATGGGGGCACGCTTAGCTGGCATAATGTAAGGAAGTCCACGAGAAGTGTAAGTCTTATTGAAGACATCTAGATGTTCACGGTATATTGATGTGACTCTATTATATGGAAGAGGAATTAGGTACATATTTGGTCTCTGAGGAAAGAGTTCAATAACGAGTTGATATCCAGGGTTCAAATTTAAGATATCGTTGTTCGAAGCTTTTAAGTCGACGATTACGATTCTTTCCCCCTCAACTTTTTTGACACTTTTTACCTGACATCCATTTAGTTTTTTTAAAGATGTGAAGAACGGGGTTGAGATATTTACTTTCGAAAACCGCGAAAGAGAATAACATATAAAAGGATTGGAAGGATCGAGAGAAATGATGAAAAAACCTCGCCCTTTGTTGTCGATGTTGTTTCCACTGTGATATGAAAAAGCAAAATGCGAAGAGCTAAGTGCTATGGGTTTTTCTAAAAAAGCGTTCTTTAATTCTTTATTAACTTCATTTACGATGGTTTTTAAACCGAGATTATCAATAGCCATGTATACATTATATATAAATAGTCATGAAAAAATCAGTTTAATATTCGTAATTATTAATAATTTTTCAATTTCGCAAGAAAATGCAAATTTTTCGAACTGATATACGATAATAATGATTTTAGTGAAATATTTTAATAATTAATGTAATAAAATAATAGTTAAAAATAATAAAAATACAAAAAAAATCAGCGATTTTTTCGTCTTAAAAATATAGATGTATACAAATAAATATATAGAAAAACTAAAAAAACTCAAAATTTGATGTTTAGTTTCGATATAGATGTCTAAATGTATACAGCACTTCTTTGTAAACGCTCTCATTTTCAATTTGATAATACTTAATTGTGACCATAAAATGTAAATAGGAAGTTATTAAAAGGTAATTAAATTGGGATTCTTAACGAACTAATTTACATTATCGAAATAACTGCCAAGCTCATAATAAGAAAGGAAAAATATATATTATGAAAAGAAGATTACCTGTTGTCGCATTATCTCTTCTCGTAGTTGCTGGATTAGTTGGATGTGGAGAAACATCTTCTTCAAATTCTACCAGCGATGTAGAAGAATCAACATCAGTTCAGACTGAACCTGATGATGTTGTTGATCTTACCGTTTGGGCATCTACTGTGGATAGCGCCGCTATGGATGAAATTCAAGATGGATTCAATGAAATGTATCCTATGACACCAATCACAATCACTGTAAGTGAAGTAAGTGAAGGTGATGTTGGTGGAAGATACGCCGAAGATCCTGATGCAGTACCTGATATTGCACACGTTCCTGGTGATGTTGTTTCTGACATGATCACTAATAACTATATTGCACCGTTTACCGATGCTGATGAAGTTCTCGATGGAGATATTCCAGCCAGTGCCTTAGCAACTGCTGAAGATTCAAACGGTACTGTTTACGGATTACCGTTCTCAATTAACACCTTCTTTATGTATTACGACACATCGTTCTATACAGAAGATCAAATTACATCGCTTGAAGCGATGATTGCTACTGCCAAAGCTGCTGGGGATGATACTGCTTTCTCGTTTGAAAATTCAAACGGTTGGTATGCTCAATCATTCTTTATGTCTGATGGCGATGGAATTTTCACTGAAAATGGTACTAACCCCAATGAAACGTACCTAAATGAGACTGCAGCTTTAAATGCTGTGAAAGCTATGGTTGAAATTTACAAAGCAGGAAACTGTGACTTCGACGATCCTGATACAATTAGTACAAACTTACCTAATTCTCACGCTTTCGTAAGTGGCTCTTGGTCTTACGATTCAGTTGCTGCAGCTTGGGGCGAAGAAAATGTCGGTATGACAAACTTACCTACAGTTAAGATGGGTGGAGAAGACACTCAATTATTATCTGTCGGTGATTACAAATCAATCGTTGTTTCTAACAACTCAGAACACAAGACTTTAGCTAAGAAACTCGCCTACTACATGGCAAGTGCTGAAGGTCAATTGCTCCGTTGGGAAAACAATGGTGGATCAACCGTTCCTACATCTTCAGAATTAAATAGCGATGCTGATTTCATTGCTGAAAACAAATTCGCAAATGTTATTAATGATGTTCTTCTTTCTGGAACATTCAAACAAGATAACAACGTCAACTTCAGTAGATGGTGGGATGCATGGCCTACATGTCAAACCTCAATCAAGAATAACTATGCGACCGCAACCGATGATGATCTCGCTGGTTATCTTGCAACCCTTGATGCTACTTTAACAGCTGCTTCAACCGCTGCTTAATTGATATCATTGTTTTAATCAAAAGGCAGTGATTCTTTAAATAGAGTCACTGCCATTTTTTCTAAAATATGTTGAAAGGAGGCACAATGACATACACAGAGTATCTTCAATTACCCACAAAGGAACAATTTAAATATCGATTCAAAGACTCGTTAAGTAGATTTGGACATGGATTTATTAATTTCTTTATAGGTTTTGGTTTTTTCTTTGTCAATTTAGTTAGAAAAATTGGCAGATCGTTCAAAGAAACCGGATATGCATTTAAACACGGTGATATTTGGACGAAATTATCTTTTATTTTCTTAGGAATTTCTCAAATTAGAAGAGGGCAGATATTCAAAGGTATTTGCTATCTTGTGATTGAGTTTATTTTTATTTTTTACATAGTTGCTTTTGGTGGATATGCAATATATCAAATGCAATCTTTGGGTGTCGTTAGTATTCACTATTACTGTTCAATTGATGAAAGTTCTATTGCAGCTGGATTTGAAAATATTGTTTTCACCGACCAAAATGCAGCAATTTCCTACTGTACGACTTACGGTGGTAGCGAAGCCATATACACATATGTTGAATACGGAGACAATTCCTTTACTATATTGTTGTTCGGTGTTTTAGCTATAATTATCACTTGTGCATTTATTGCTTTCTATCACAATGTAATCAAGAAATCAATTGAAGTTCAGGAGAGAAAAGAAGCGCATTTATATATTAATAAAGCCTTTGATGACTTTAGAGATTTACTGGATAAAAAGTTTTACGTGACTCTGCTTTTCTTGCCTATTCTAGGTATATGTGTTTTCACCATATTGCCTTTGATCGACATGATTCTCATGGCGTTTACAAATTACAATAGCACGCATCAATTCCCAACCGCTATGTTTAGCTGGGTTGGCTTTTCAAACTTTGTGAATTTGTTTAGTGGGTCTAATTCTGGTGACACGAGATTCTCATATACTTTCTTCAATATTTTAATTTGGACTTTAGTGTGGGCTGTTCTAGCTACATTCCTCAACTATTTCCTCGGAATGATTCTAGCTATGGTCATCAATAAAAAGGGTATTAAATTCAAAAAAGTTTGGCGTACTTGCTTTGTTTTATCAATTGCTATGCCTCAATTTGTCTCGCTTCTTACTTGGAACCAATTCCTCTCAGTTTCCGGTATGGTTGAGTTGATATTAAAATATTTCGGATGGATGTCATCTACCGAGCACGTTACGATACTTGATCAAGCTTATTCGGCGAGAATTGCTGTTATCCTGATCAACATATGGATCGGTGTTCCTTACACCATCCTAACTACAACGGGAATTCTAATGAATATTCCTGCTGACTTATACGAGTCAGCTCAGATTGATGGAGCCTCTCGCACAACTAGTTACTTCAAAATCACACTTCCGTATATTTTGTTTGTCACTGGTCCTTATTTGATTACGCAATTTGTTGGAAACATCAACAACTTCAACGTTATTTACTTCTTGACTGGTGGCGCACCTTACAACGATTCTAACTATCTATATGCAGGTCAAACCGACTTGCTGGTCACCTGGCTGTATAAGCTCACTGTCGACGAGCAAAACTACTCATATGCTTCGGTTATCGGTATTATGATATTTACCATATCTGCGGTATTCTCGCTCATAGCTTATAGAAATTCATCAGCCATGAAAGATGAGGAGAACTTTGCATAATGATCAACAGTAAATTAATGCCCAAACAAGAGCAAATTGATACCGAAGCCGCTTTGGCTGAAGCAATTCAAGAAAAAAATCAAAAGAATCACTCGATGAAGAGAAGAAGAGCGATATCTAACACTATTACTTACATATTGCTAGTTTTTCTTTGCATCATTTGGATTTTGCCTATTGCAGCTGTGTTCATGGTTTCAATAAGAAACGAAAGTGGAACAGCGACCTCTTTAATTCCGACAACTGGATATACGTGGGACAACTACATAAACTTACTTACTTCTGAAACATATCCTTTCCTGAAGTGGTTTACTAATACCTTGATTGTCGCGGTATTTGTCATGCTGATTTCTACCATCTTCGTTTTCTCTGTAGCTTACACTATGTCTAGACTAAGATTCAAAGGAAGAAAGGGATTGATGAATATCAACCTTATTCTAGGAATGTTTCCGGGATTTATGTCGATGATTGCTGTATATAACATATTGAAAGCAATAGGAATCAGCGGTTCTTTGATAGCGCTCATTCTCATCTATTCAGCAGCATCTGGAAGCGGGTTCTATATCGCAAAAGGATTCTTTGATACTATATCAAAATCGTTGGATGAGGCTGCTCGAATCGACGGAGCGAATAACTTTAAGGTCTTTTATAAGATCATTCTTCCGCTATCCAAGCCGATAATTGTCTACACTTTGCTCACTTCATTTATGGGACCGTGGGTTGACTATATTTATAGTTCTGTCATTTTGAGGGCGGAAACCGACAACTATACCGTTGCTCTAGGACTGTACAATATGATCAATTCAATCGATACTTATCAGCTGAATTACACAATGTTCTTTGCAGGTTCTGTCATGATTTCAATTCCAATTATGATTCTATTCTTACTTACTCAAAAATACTATGTTGCAGGAGTTACCGGCGGTTCGGTTAAAGGGTAGTGATATGAAAGATATAGCATTTAAAGATTTAATCTTTTACGAGATATATCCCAATTCCTTCAAAGATAGCGACGGAGATGGATATGGGGATATCCCTGGTATTATTTCCAAACTAGACTACGTTGCTGGTCTTGGTTTTAATGCTATTTGGTTGAACCCTTGCTACGAATCTCCCTTTAGAGATGGAGGTTACGATATTACAGATCCGTTTAATGTTGCTCGTCGCTTTGGGACAAATGAAGATTTAAAGGAGTTGTTTCATCAGGCCCACGCGCGCGGAATGAAAGTATTTTTAGATTTAGTGCCTGGGCACATGTCTACTCAAAACCCCAGATTTATCAATTCGGGAAAAGCTTATACCAATCCTGATTCTAATCTATTTATTTGGAGTGACAATGTTTGGGACGCCTGGAAAGATGCTCATCTTATTTCCGGATGCTATCAGCGTTTTGGATGTTATTACGTTAACTTTTTCGGTCACCAACCGGCTATTAACTACGGATTTAACAAAATCACTTCACCTTCATGGCAAAAGCCATGGAAAGAAGTCACTTCCGGACGTGAGTATCTAGAGTCTATTATGGAATATTGGCTAAAGTTTGGAGCGGATGGGTTCCGAGTTGACATGGCTGATTCTCTAGTTAAGAACGATGACAAGAAGACGGCCACCATCGAACTTTGGAACATCATTAGAAAAGATCTTGATTCAAAGGGCGTTAAAAAATTTTACATGACTAGCGAGTGGTCTAATCCCAAGCAAGCATTTAAGGCTGGTTTTGATTCTGACTTTGTCTTGGACCACGAGAATAATTGCTATCACTATTTATTTAGACAAAATAAAAATCGATCAAAACCTCTTTTAGAAAAATACGATGAAAGTCTCTATTCAAAGTTTGTCGTTGACCTCAATCAGAGAATTAGAGCGGCCAAGCGATACAACAAGCAACTTTCATTTATTTCCGGCAATCACGATACCTGGAGAATTGCGAATTTCTTAAAGGGTGACTCTCTCAAGTTAGCCTATTTATTCCTGTTTACTGCACCCGGTGTTCCATACGTGTACTACGGAGATGAAATTGGAATGACAACCGATACTTCCATGCCTTCCATTGAAGGCGGTTATCAGCGAACGGGGTCTCGCCTACCTATGAGATTTGACTCTAGCAAAAATGCGGGATTCTCGAGTTCAGACACTTTGTTTTTACCGACAAATCAAAGCGATTCAACCGTTGAGGAAGCCGTGAAAGATAAAGAATCTCTTTTGAATTTGATAGTCAAACTCATTAAGTTGAGAAAGGAAGAAAGCGATTTAAGAAGCTACGACTTTTCTCTTCTTACAAGCAAGTTGGCATATAGGAGAGGCAAGATAAAAGTGTTCATGAATCTATTCGATTCGGATCAAAAGATCAATCTCTCGAGAGAGCACGATTGCCTGCTTAGTATTGGAGATTTCTATATGGATGGATTGAACTATGTATTGAAGCCTCACGCTGGAATAATAATAAAGGAGAAGGATTATGAAAAGTAAAAGTAAATTGACAGTTGTTGCTCTATCTCTGTTGTTACTTGCCTCGTGTGGAGATACTTCTTTATCTCAAGTTTCTGATACAACATCTTCAAACGAAACAAGTTCAGCGGTTGAAGTGCCTTCATACGAACTTGTTGATCGTTCAGACAATTACATATCCGACGACAATTATCGTAACTTTTATCACATTTTCGTTCACAGTTTTGCCGATTCTGACGGGGATGGAACGGGAGACTTAAGAGGCATAGTCGACAAGTTAGACTATTTGAGAAATGCTGACGACCCTTATGGATATGATTCGTTAGGAATCAACGGTATCTATCTTTCTCCAATTCAAGAAGCTGCTTCCTACCACGGATACGACATTATTGATTACGAATCGATCGATTCTGATTTTGGAACTATGGATGACTTTGATGATTTGATTCAAGGATGCCACCAAAGGGGAATTAAAGTTATACTCGATTTAGTATTGAACCACACTTCTACTCAAAATGAATATTTTCAAAGCGCTTTGGAGGCATTAAAGACAGATATTGACAAAGATAGCTTTGATGAAAACGGAAGACCGACAGCTGATTTAATCTCACGTCATCCCGAAGTTGATTATTTTAGATTTATCAACGAAGATTACAATTTCAAATATTCCGGATATTCAAATCGCTTGTACAACGCTACTGGTTCTTGGAATTTCGAAGGATTCTCCTCGGGAATGCCAGACTGGAATTTGGAAAATGATACAGTTAGAGATCTTCATCAGCAATACATGAAGTTTTGGCTCAACAAGGGAGTCGATGGTTTTAGACTTGATGCTGTGCAATCATTCTACGGTGAATCAAGCATCGATTTGGATAAGAATTACGAATATATCAATTTTATAAATACGGTGACTAAAACTGTAAATCCCGACGCTTATATAATTGCCGAAGGCCCTTGGTCAAAAATCGGGGCTAAGTCATATATGGAAAATACCGATATCGATTCTTACTTTAATTTCGACACTGGTTTTTCTAACCTTGTTAAAAATAATGCCGGATATATCAACGGCTTAGTTTACGATTCTTTGAGATTGGATAACATTCAAGATTTCATTGCTTTAAGTGGAATTGAAACAAAATTGAACGAGGATCACATCGACGCATACTTTAATTCAAATCACGATATTGGCCGCATAACCAACCAGTTCGGATTTAAAGGAAATCTTTATCTGCCACAGTTGAAATTCCACATCGCCTTACAAAATATGTTCGAGGGAAATTATTTCTTGTACTATGGAGATGAGATAGGATTGATGGGAATTAAGACCGGCGATGATGACAAGCCTTGTCGCTCGCCTTTCCTTTGGGGAGATGAATATACCACGGAGGAATTGGAAGAAGGGTTGAACGACCGTACCGAAGAGTACTTCGAACCGGAGAATGTTCAGCGCGATGATCCAAATTCGCTGATGAATTTCGTCAGCAATGTATTCAGAGTTAAGGATTACCACCCGGAGATTGCAAGGGGAGAAATGTCATATGCACATACCGATGACGTCGACAAAATAATAACTTTGGAAAAAACTTATAATTCCACAGTCACGAAATTAGTCGTTAATTTTGGAACCGAGGAAAAAGTTGAATCGCAAGAAGATATTTCCGCTGAAGGCGAGATACAAAATTGCATCACAACCAACGGAGAATATGCCAGTTTAGAAAATGGGAATCTCACTCTTCCCGCTTTATCTATAACAGTAATTGAATAGGAGGAAATTGTTATGGCAGATGTAGTATTAAATCACATTTATAAGGTTTATCCCAACGGTGTTCAAGCCGTCACTGATTTTTGTATAAATATCAAGGATAAGGAATTTATCGTCTTTGTTGGACCCAGTGGATGCGGTAAATCGACAACACTGAGAATGATTGCTGGACTTGAAGATATCACGGCTGGCGACTTGTACATAGGCAGTAAACTTGTAAACGACATTCAGCCAAAGGAGCGTGATATAGCGATGGTATTCCAGAACTATGCTCTTTATCCGCACATGACGGTTTACGATAATATTGCCTTTTCGTTGCGAAATAAGCACATGCCTAAAGAAGAAATAAATAAGCGTGTAATGGAAGCAGCAAAGATTCTCGATATCGAGGATTACCTCCAAAGAAAACCCAAGGAAATGTCTGGTGGACAACGCCAGCGTGTTGCTCTAGGAAGAGCAATCGTAAGAAATCCTAAAGTTTTCCTTCTCGATGAACCACTTTCTAATTTGGACGCCAAGTTGAGAGCTTCTATGCGAACTGAGATCACTAAGCTCCACAAAAAACTAGCAACAACCTTTATCTACGTTACCCACGATCAAGTTGAAGCAATGACCATGGGAACGAGAATCGTCGTTATGAAAGATGGATTTGTCCAGCAAATTGATACACCAACTAATCTTTACAATCACCCTATTAATAAGTTTGTTGCAGGATTCATCGGAACCCCTCAGATGAACTTCTTTGATTCAACCTTGAAATTTGTGGAAGATAAGGTTCAAATAACCTTCGAGGATAAGCAAAAGATGATTCTTCCTTTCGAAGATTTTATCAAGTGCGATTCAAAGTATATTGATGGAAAGAAGAATGTCACTTTAGGAATTAGACCTGACAACGTTTTTATTGCTGATAAGAAAGGAAACGACACCATCGATGTAGTCATCACTTCCATGGAGCAACTTGGAAATGAAACTCTCTTGTATTGCGATTTAGGAAAAGTTGTCACTACCGATGAAAACGTGACAAAATCTTCCGTAATTATCAATACTGCTCCTGATTATAAGGGAAAGATAGGGGATATCATTTCCGTCAAGTTTAAGGGAAGTCTCATTCAAGTCTTCGACAAAGAAACTGAATTTGCTCTCATGCCTTACTTCCCGACATACTCGCGCGTTACTGCTGAAATAAAGGATAAAAAATTAACACTATTCGGCCAGGAGGTTCCGCTTCCTGGAGCTTATAAATCCTTGAAAAAAGGAAAGTATTTTGTCAAAATACCAAACGATTCAATAAGCGACGGTAAAGAATTTACTTTGCCTTGCTACAAGTGCGAAAAGATGGAAGAGAATAAATATCTCATTACTTTAAATTACAACAAGAAGGAATACTTATTTGCTACTTCTCCCATCGAGATTAAAAAAGGCGATAATGTAAGTTTCAATGTTGAATTTGAAGATGTAGACTTTGGAGAAAAAGTTGACCTTAAACCTGTCAAGCACGAAGTGGAGGCGGTCGGTCACTTTATCAAAGTCAAAGAGAGAGATGAAAAAGGTTCAAAAGCTATCAATTTCTATGCTGTAATCGATGGAGCAAAGTGCAAAGTTTCTGAAAATTTCATCTCACGTTTTGTCAATATTGAAGGTAGAAAGTCTCTCTTAGAAAACTTCCGTTTGAAATTCGTTCCAAAAGTGATTGATGTGAAAGATAACTCAATCGGTCACGAGGTTTTAGATATTCTCGATTATGGAAAGAAGCAATATTTAAAAGCGAAAATCGGAGAGAGCATAGCCTTCATAGATATAACTCAAAAGTACAACAAGAAGAAAAAGGACTACTACTTCTCGTTTGATGAAACTCAGCCAATAGCTGTTTATACACTCGATACAAACGTTAAAATAATTTAAAAAGGGGGATGAGATATATGATATTAAACAAAAAAAGATGCTTATCTCTAGTTGCAATATTGAGCGTATTGGCTTTGTCTTCTTGTGGTGAAGAAGTTTCCAGCAACGTTTCAACCTGGGACAACCCAATCTCGACAACAAAGTTTGATTTGCGATATATTTACAGTCAGGATCCGGGAGATGATGGCGTTTATGCTCAGCTTTCTAGTGAGGATCCTGGATCATACGACGACAGAATAATTCTATCAAACTACATTTGGACAAATAGCAGCAATATTGAAGGGTACTATGAAGATGGTGAACTAACTATCGAGGATACAATTCGAGCTGATATCACATCTACTCCGACAGGAGATGGTTATCCAATTGTTACTCTCAGCAACAATCTATTTGCAAACAAAACTGAAATTACGAGTGTGGTTTTAGGTAAATATACTGAAACTTTGATGGATGGAGTCTTCAGTGGAGATACCAATCTAACCAGCATCAACATGGAAGAATTAGATAATTTAAATTACATCGGAGACGATGTATTTGTTGATGTGCCTTGGTACGAAAACTATTTGAGCGCAAACGCAGGAAAAGTTATTCAATTTGGTAACGTTATTTACGATGTTTCCGGAACTTTGGGTAGTTCTACTTATAAGGTTCCTTCGAATATTGTTTCGATTTCTGATGGCGCTTTTAAGGGACATTCGGAGTTGACAACTCTCGACCTCAGCGAAGCGACCAACCTTGAATATATCGGAGATAACGCTTTTGAAGGCACGGGAATATCTTCTGTCATCCTTCCTGATTCTGTCACCTATCTCGGCACTGAAGCTTTCAAAGATTGTCCTAATCTAAAGGTTGCAGATATCACGGGAAATAGCGAGATGGAAATGGGATATTCCGTTCTTGAAAATGACAAGTTAACGACACTGAGTTACGATGGTTCAGTGACTTTATCCAGTTTGATTGGCTCCAGCGATGGTATTTTAGATGATTTGACTTCAGTCAGTTTATCCGGAGATCCCGATGGAAAAGTGTGCGATAGCGCTTTGAGCGGAGCGACAAATATTACTTCGGTTGACTTGAGCGGTGCAAAGATTATCGGTTCCAATTTATTTGGAGATTTAGCTCAGGTTTCTACGATTACTGGTGTGGACGATATCGAATATGTTGCTGACGACAGTGTCAAGGATACCCTGTGGTATGATAATCAACCCGATGGCTTAATCTATTTTGGAAAAGCCTTTATAACGGTTAAAGGCACGGTTTCAAACGTATCTTTGAAAGATGATGTCACTGGTATAGCATCCGAGGCTTTCGCAAAATCGAGTCAAATTTCCACGATACCCGAAAGCGTTAAATACATAGGCGAAAAAGCCTTCCAGCAATGTACCAATTTAACCAATGTTTATTTGCCAAATTTGATATCTTGTGAGGACAGAGCTTTCCAGGGATGTACAAATATAGAGTCGATATATTTTGCGGATTATGCCGAGATGGGCGAAGGCATCTTCGAACTTTGCACGAATGTTAAGTACGTTAGTCTCCCTTATTCCGGTTTGCTTGAATCTCTTTTCTATCAAACTCCTTCAATCGTTAGTTATACCTTTATGAAGGGACCTACTGAAGTTTATAGAAAAATGTTCAAAGATCTTGAATCGCTAGAAGAGGTTAACTTCTCTTCAACAATTGAAATTATTGGCGCTCAAGCTTTCCGCGGATGTTCGTCATTGAAAGAAGTTACTTTTCCCTCAACTTTGACAACGGTTGGAGCACTATCATTCGCCGAGTGCACTAGTTTGTCTTCAGTGACATTTGAATATGAACCGGGATTATCTGATGTCGGTAACTTCAAATATTTCGGAGTAGCAAATATTTATGCTCTCGCTTTCTATGGCTGCACATCACTCAGCGGAACTTTCGTTTTACCTCCCTCATTAGTTTATTGCTATGGCTGCATCTTATCGGAGACAAATGTGACGCTAATTGAGGTGATGGTTCTTAGTACTTATATCGAATTGACAGGTTACGATGACTTTATCGAAAATTCTTCTCGACCTGATTTTTCAACGGACTGGAATTCCCAGTGCGAAGAACCGGATGAATACGGTAACCCCAGCAAAATAGACTATATCATCACGATAGTTGAAGTACCTGAAGAATATCAAGATTAAATTGATTTTAGATCACGGAGAATAGAGTTTATTTTTTCTCCGTGGTCTATTCATTTTTTCTTGCTGAAAATAGTTTTTTTATGTAAGATAGTTTAGGAAATATTTATTCTAAATTTATGCATTTATTTGCGAAATACGAACTAAATTCATAAATTTTATATAAATGTTAGATACTGGTTTTAAAAAGTGATATATTAGAAAAAAGTAATGTGAGGATATTCGAATGAAAAAAGGACTTTTAATAATACTTTCGGGACCATCCGGAGTCGGCAAAGGTGCGGTAAAGAGAATATTAATGGAAGACAATTCACTTGATCTAACATATTCAATTTCCATGACCACCCGTGCACCTAGATACATGGAAAGAGATGGAGTTGATTATTTTTTTGTAGATGATGAAACTTTCCAAAAGAATGTCGACGAGGGGAATTTACTAGAAAACGTATCCTTTGTTGGAAATAGATATGGTACTCCGAAAGACTATGTCGAAAAATTGCGCAACGAAGGAAAGAACGTTCTCCTCGAAATTGAAGTTCAAGGTGCAAAGCAAGTCTTAGCAAAAATGCATGGAGATGATGTTATATCCATCTTCCTCATTCCACCTTCTTTAGGCATTCTCGAAAAGAGAATCAGAAAAAGAAGAACTGAACCTGAGGAAATAATTCAAGCTCGCTTGAAGAAAGCTCGCGGTGAACTCGCTTGCAAGTACAATTATAAATATATTATTTTAAATGATATCGTCAGCCGAGCTGCCGAAGAGATCAAGGGAATCATAAGAGATTCCATCGCAAAGTACAACCAGTAGGAAAATGTTTTACCTATTACAAGTTATTATTGAACACGGAGTCAGAAAACTAGATCGCCCGTTTTCATATGCTTACCTAGGTAAAGAGAATATAAAATTTGGCGAGAGAGTTAAGGTCAATTTCAACAATAGGAAATTGATTGCTTTTGTCGTAAAGGAACCTGAACTAATCGAGAATACTCTCGAAGAATATCAGGAAGAAAAAGGTTTTAAGATCAAACCTATTGAAGCGATTGTCGATTCTGAACCTATAATAGATAAAAAAATGTTCGAACTCGCCTTGCGCGTTTCGGATTACTACTGCTGTCCTCTCATTGAAGTTTTAAAGGTTATGCTTCCTCCGAGTTTGCGACCTAATTCTCAGTATTCTAAAAAGCCCAAGCGCTCGTTTAGACGAGTTTTTGTTCTCAATAAGGATTTTGCATCTCAATTTTTCGACAGCAATGAGTTAAAGTTGATTGAGAAGCTAAAAAGTAATCCAGAAGGAATGGTAAAATCTCAAATCACCGCTAGGAAAACGCTGGAAAAATTACTAGCAAAAAATGTTGTTTTAGAAAAGGAAGTCGAAGTGCTTAGACTTCCGGATATCGAATACGAGGAAGATGTTATTCACGAACTAAATCACGAGCAGGAAAACGCTTTTGAATATATTTTGAATTCTGACAAAGTGGCTAATTTACTTCAAGGAGTCACCGGTTCTGGAAAGACTGAAATATATATTAAACTTGTTAATTTTTATTTGAAAAAGAAGGAAGATGCTATTATTCTTGTTCCTGAAATATCGCTGACTGACCGGATGATTACGAGATTTAAAGCGATATTTGGAGAACGAGTGGCTCTGTTGCATTCCGGGTTGACGGACGCTCAAAAATACGACGAATACCTTCGAATATCCCGTGGAGAGGTTGACGTGGTTGTTGGAGCGCGCTCTGCAGTTTTTGCACCTTTAAAAAACGTCAAATTAATCATTGTTGACGAAGAGCACGTGACTTCTTACAAGCAGGATAGAATGCCGTATTACGATGCTCGGAAAGTGGCTATTTTTCGAATGGAACAGATGGGTGGTAAAGTTGTATTTGGCTCAGCAACACCTTCGTTAGAATGCCGTGCCCGCGGTGATAAAGGCGTATATGGAATGGTAAAGTTGAATACCCGATTTAACTTGACGCATTTGCCTGAAGCGAGAATTATTGACTTGAGCAATTTAAATAATATAGACTACCAATCCACCTTGATATCTATTCCTTTGAGAGAAGCAATAGCAAAGACACTCGAGAGAAAAGAACAAATTATCATATTTTTAAACCGGAGAGGATACGCTCCGATGTACATTTGTCGGAAGTGCCAAAAACCGCTTAAGTGTCCAAATTGTAACATCCCGCTCACTTTCCATAAGGGACAGAAAAAGATCGTTTGTCATCACTGCGATTACGAATTGAAATCTGAAGATCTGATTTGCCCCAATTGCAAAGGAACAGACTTTAGTTTTGTTGGATTTGGAACCGAGAGAATTCAGGAAGAATTGCAAGGATTTTTTCCACAGGCGAGAATTCGTCGACTGGATGCGGATACCGCGAGAAAAAAAGGCGTATACCACAGTATTATCAACGGGTTTTCTCATCAAAAATTTGATATTTTAGTTGGGACACAAATGGTAGCAAAGGGACATGATTTTCCAAATGTTACTCTCGCAGTAGCCCTCCTTGCCGACCAATCTTTACAATTTCCTTCATATAAGGCGAATGAAGATACTTTCAACCTTCTAACTCAATTGTTTGGAAGAGCAGGGAGAAAGGACAAGAAGGGATTTGCAATTGTCCAGACTTATTCTCCGGAAAACGATATCATCAAACTGGCTCAGGCTCAAGACTACGAAGCTTTTTATCAATATGAAATGAAAAATAGATACGATCGTCAATATCCACCTTATACTTACATTGTCAATATTACCGTATCAGCGAATTCTCAGAGGGAAGTAGAGAAGGCTGGATATCGGATTAAAGCCTATCTTTTTCACCAGTTGAGAGATGGAAAAAGGTCCGAACTATACGGGCCAGCAATTCCCTATATTGAAAAGCTTAACAATAGATATTACCGAAAGATTATGCTAAAATACAAAAGTCGCAAATTAGTCGACCAAGCGCTGAAAGGACTCAACATTCTCAACTTGCACTCCTCGAGTGTTAAGATAGACATAGATATTGATCCTTCGAGCGATATTTAAAGGAGTTATTATGATTACAATTAGTTTATTAGGAGTTGATCAGTTTCAAGCTCAATCTTTTGTCAAAGATGTGCAAGATGAAGTCGCGCAGGCTTTCGAGGTTTCTCCTGAAGAAATTGTTTTTTATGCACCTGACTCGTTTTTGATTTATCGCGGAGTTGATCAAACATCGTATCAACTCAACATCGTAGTTTCAGCGCCGAGAAAATACGAACCGATAGAGAAGCAAGCAGCGGATGTACTAATCAAAATCTTTAAGCAAACTCACGTTCACGTGCGAGTTGTATTTGAATATTTTGCTCCTCAGCACGAATATGAATATGTGAATGAGGAATATCCTCGCTTTATGACACCTGACAACATGGCTCACTTTGAAGCAATGGAAGAAGAGGATGAAAAGGAAGGCGTCGAGCCCTATTTGGGAGACGTTTTCGCCGAAGCGGAATACGATAAGAGATTGAAGGAAAAAGACGAAGAACTAGCCCGCGAAGAGCGCGAACGTTTGCAAAGAAAAAAGTAAATACAACTGTTTTTTAACATCCGCTCAAATCCATTGAGCGGATTTTTTGTTGAGTGGATAAAAAATTTAAAGTTATCACCTTATCAACTGAAGTAACATCGGAGGTTATGATATAATAAAATGAATATGAATATACTATTAATCAGCGTAATCGCTTGTCAAAAAATCATCGAAA
>JBAYAI010000009.1:0-22752 GCA_041669865.1 Bacilli bacterium
TAGTTAATCTCCTAACTATTTTTATTTTACTACATACTTTATCATTAGTAAAATACATCTAAAGTAAAAAAAGCACCGCCGAAGCGGTGCCATTATTCTCTATGGTAGCGGGGGCAAGATTTGAACTTACGACCTCCGGGTTATGAGCCCGACGAGCTACCACTGCTCTACCCCGCGATATCAATTTTCATATCGAACAAATTGATGTTATTCATTCGGTACGATATAGATAATAGCATATTGCAAATTTGAAATCAAGCGCCAGGTCAGGCAAAAAATGATATTTTTCGAAATAAAATACAAATGCAACTTTAATGATTTGTTTAAATATATTATGCGTGAGGAGAAAGAAAGCAAAAGAAA
Source organism: Bacilli bacterium (assembly GCA_041669865.1). Lineage (GTDB taxonomy): Bacteria > Bacillota_I > Bacilli_A > RFN20 > CAG-288 > Scatoplasma. Next base: position 364 of record JBAYAI010000009.1, read on the forward strand.
AGAAAAATGAAAAAATATATTTTAGCAGTGATATTAAACTTATCTTGAATATTCGTTGCCTAGGTTCAGAGAGAAAAAATATACTTGGACCAGCAAAATTTTTCTCAAAATTCATTTTTTACCGTGTTTTTTTGTTGTGTATAAGTTTTTTCTTTTATACTATTTATTGTAGTAGTAGAATGTTTCTATAACATTTTTGTTGGAAATGGAGGGGAACAATGATAGTTATCACCGGCGCAAGCGCTACTGGAAAAACAGAAACAGCAAGAGTACTCAAAACTTTATATGGAATTCAAAAGGTTGTTACACACACAACGCGACCCATGAGAATCGGTGAAATTGCTGATGTCGATTACCACTATGTGACAAAAGAAGAATTCTTGAAACTGAAATCCGAAGGAAAATTTGTCGAGACAACTGAGTACAATAACAATTTTTACGGTACATCTAAAGCTGAGATTGCTCCGAATAAAATTGTCATTGTTGAAACTTCTGGAGCTAGAGTTTTTCTCGGTTTAAACGATCCATCAATCGTTGTATTTAGACTTCTTGCTTCGCGTAAATTGCGACATTCGCGCATGTTAGAAAGAGGCGATTCTCTCGAATCTATCAAATCGCGATTAGAGAACGACGTTACTTGCTTTGACGATTCCGCATTGAAAGATCCAAGAATCATAAACATACAAACCGCTAACTTAACCATTGAGGAAGTCGCTCGCAAAATTTACAATACTTATACGAAAATAATAGATAATTTATCTCAAAAAAAATAATCACTGACAAAAGAATTGTATAGCAATGAGAATGAAATCATTTTTATACAATTTTTTTGTTGGAAAGAAAAAATACATTAAAATGTTGCTGCAGTAAAAGAAAAAGCGCAGTGTTACCACTGCGCAAAAATCGATTAACGCTTCAACAGTTCCTTGTACAACTTGATATATTCACCGACTTGATTATCCCAGGAGAAATCCATCTTCATTGCGTTTTCAATCAATGAATCTATCTTCTTTTCCGCATACATATTGCAGACGAATTCAATTGAGTAGTCAAAGCAGTTTTCATCCCAATTTTCAAAGGAGAACCCTGTCGCATTTTCGCGGTGGTCATAATATGAATAAACAGTATCGCTAAGTCCGCCAACTTTGCTCACAATCGGCAAGCAACCGTAGTGCATAGCGATTATTTGACCTAAACCACACGGCTCAAATTTTGAAGGCATGAGGAAAAAATCTGCTCCAGCATAAATCAAATGCGCCAATTTGTCACTGTATCCAAGATAAATTTTGACATTTGCTGGAAAGTTTCGCGCAAACCACTCGAGTCGCTGTTCTAAATCCCACTCTCCTTGTCCAAGAATCACAATTTTGCTCTTTTGTCTAATAATTTCGGGAATAATTCTTAAAATTCTATCGATTCCCTTTTGCGAAGTCAATCTAGTAACGACACCAAAAACAGGTTGATTTGAATTAGGGTGCTCAAAGCCCACTTGTTTCAAAAGAGCAACTTTGTTGGCTTTTTTTCCAACTTTGTAATTTGTTATATCAAATTTCCTAGCGATATATTCATCTTTATCAGGACAAAATTCATCGTAATCTAATCCGTTTACAATCCCAAATAAATCATGCTGTCTTCCAGCAATAACCTTTCCAATCCCGTTAAAAGCATCGAGGTCTTCCGTCAACTCTTTCGCGTGTGTCTTGCTGACGGTAGTAATTGCATCACAGGTGGAAATTCCTCCCTTGAGCATTGAAACCATACCGTTAAATCTCAACAATCCATTTCCGTAATATACCGAAGGAAGATTGGTTAAGTCTCCTAGCTGCATAGGATTCATATACCCTTGGAAAGCGGGATTGTGTATAGTGAGAACCGAACGAAATTTCAATCCTGCATCCGCTAACATAAGGGGAATAAGTCCCGCATGCCAGTCGTGTACGTGAACGATATCAGGGTTCAATTTATTTCGAATTACAGCTTTTTTAACAGCGAGAGAAAAAAAGGAAAATCTTTCCGCATCGTCATCATATCCATATATTCCGTCTCTACCGAAATACTGGTCGCATTCTACGAAATAAAAATCCACGCCATCTCTAACATCGCGAAGAATATTTGTGTGATTCATTCTCCACCCCTGAGCAACATCGAAGGAATCAATCCACTCATAGTCATCTGGAACTTCTTTTACTTTTTTATAAAATGGAAGAAAAACACTGACCTTTTGTCCTTTTTTTACCAAAGCTTTCGAAAGGCCCCAAACGACATCAGCCAATCCCCCAGTTTTAACAAAGGGAGAAGACTCCCCGGTCGCAAATACAATTTTCATTCTAAACAATATCCCCTCGTTTTATGTATAGCGGCTTTTCTTTAGCGCCGCTCAAATCTTTCTCGTGTAAAATTCTCGCTTCTTTATCGCATACGACATTCTTTAGATGTGTGTTTTCCGAAACATAAGAGCTAGATAAAATAACACAATTCTCAACTTCCGCCCCCTCTTCAACGATTACGTCACGAGCAAAAATCGAGTTCTTCACTTTTCCCTTAACGATACATCCGTTCGCAATAAAGGAGGATTTAACCTCGGAATCAGGTCCGTATTTTGCCGGTGGTGTATCATAAGTCTTAGTATATACATTCCAGTTAGAATTAAATAATTCTTTAAAATTATCGAAGTCGAGAAGTTCAAGCGAGTACTTAAAGTAATTCTCAATTGAATCAAAACAGCGAATGTAACCTTTGTGCTCATATGTATATATAGGCATTTCCTTAGCCAGCATCTTTAAGGTAGCTCTCAAATCGAGAAAGGAGGATGTTTTGTGTGCAACTTGAAGCATGCCTTTCAAGACTTCCTTATCGATGATATATGTCTGCATAGATATATTTAGACTGTTATCTATTCCTTGATTTTTAGTTAAATCTCTCAAAAATCCACGCTCGTCAATCGTTGCGACATCTTCGCCGATAAAAGTCGCCTTGGCATTCTCTATCTTGTGGTAAAGAATAGAAATGCGGTGATGATTCTTTACGTGATCTTCTATTAGCGGACGGAAATCAACTTGATAAATAATGTGCGAAGGAGCAATGACTACTACATCGCCAACTGTTCCCTTCAAGTACCAGGAATTCTCGAGTAAGTTGTTCACATCGTGGTTGTATCCTTTCGTATTTGCATACGGTTCATCGTAAAGAATGGTTAATCCACCTATCTTTGTATTCTCGTTCCAAGCGTGTCCTGAACCAATGTGTTGAATAATTGACCTTAGATGTCTTTCAACTAAAATTGCCTGCTTATCGATACCTGAATTTGAAAAATTAGAAAGGGAGAAATCCATAAAAGCATATCTTCCAAGAAAGGAAGTAGATGCGACAGACCGCGATGTATTCAATGGCCCCAACTTTGGTGAGTTATGTAAATTCAATATTCCTATAGCTTTTGTCATTTTCCCTCCTCCTTAATTGTTAACTAAAATAACTTTGTCGGTATCTTTTTTTACTGCGTGCTTGCCCTCTATGACAAGTTTGGGTCCGACAATAGCCTTCTTAATATGCGCACCTGCCTTAATCGTGGTATTTGGCATAACGACGCTGTCTTCGACAACCGCACCTTTTTCAATCGTAACTTCGTTAAAAATTATCGAGTGATGGACTTCACCACAAATAAATGCTCCTTGATTTATGATTGAGTCCTTAACATGAGCATAGGGCCCAATATACTGTGGAGTTGACCTAGTATCAGCGGAGAGAATCTTAAATTCACTGTCATAAATATCTAAAGCAACTTTGGTGTCCAGCAAATCCATGTTCGCTTCCCATAGAGAATCGATAGTCCCAACATCTTTCCAATATCCAGAAAAAGGATAAGCAAAAAGTTTTTTCTTGCTAGAAAGCATTTGAGGAATGATGTTGTTTCCAAAATCGTGGCCCGATTCAGGATTCTTGTGATCCTTTATAAGCTCGCTTTTCAACGTCTTGTAGTCAAATAGGTATACCCCCATCGAAGCAAGAGTTGATTCAGGATTTTTGGGCTTTTCTGAGAAGGAAATTATCCTTCCTTTTTCATCGGTTTTCATAATGCCAAATCGCTTTGCTTCTTCCAAGGATACATTTAAACAAGCGACCGTGAGTTTCGCTTTCCTATCCTTGTGAAATTCTAACATTTTCGAATAATCCATCTTATAGATATGATCGCCCGACAATATTAACACGTACTCAGCGTGAGATCTTTCTAAAAAATCAATGTTGTGATAGATTGCATCAGCAGTCCCCATGTACCAGTTTGCACCTTCTTCGGTCTGGCGGGGCGGAAGAGTGGCCGTGACAGATTTGTTCCCATCTATACCCCAGTTCGAACCGTTAGAAATATACGTGTTCAATGCTACTGATTCATACTGAGTCAACACACCAACCGTATCGATTCCTGAATTAGCGCAGTTTGAAAGAGGAAAATCGATAATTCGATATTTTCCTCCAAAGAACACAGCGGGCTTTGCGAGCTTTTTGGTCAGACTCTTCAGTCTCGTTCCTTTCCCGCCAGCAAGAATCATACCAACTACTTTTCCACTTGACATAAATGCCCCCTTTTAATTTAAATATATAAATCTTGAAATTTAATAAGAGATAATACCATTTCCTTTTTCTTCTGGAGCAAAGGAAATTTCACCTGAAAAAGCTTCTTCAATAGCAAAAATTCCTTGGTGCAATGCAATCAAAGCCTCAGCCTCCGATTCTAAAATATGATTGGGAATTTTTTCATCAAGTTGATGGACAAGCTTGAGCTGGAATCCATCGATAAAAATAGTCAATTTATTTCCAATCACCATTACAACAATATCGCTTCTAACAAACTGGTAGAAAGAAGAAAGAGCGTTAGCAACCTTTTTATCGATAATTAAATAAATATCTTGCCCTAAAGATGTGTAACAAACAAAAGAAGCAAGTTTCAATATATCTCCAAATCCGTACTGTTTGATTGGAAGACCATCGTACTGCTTAATACTAGGTTCACCAAAAGTTCTCAACTGAACAAATCCGTGGGACCGCGCCTTGGTCAAATCGGCAGAAATCATAAAAGCGTCGCGCTTTTTCCCGTCTCTAAAATACTTGTACTGAATTCCATCCCAGGAAAACATAGAAGTCGACATTTGATAGTTTTTAACTTTAACCGGTTCAGAAATCGACAAAAGTTCTATCGTTTTATTCAATTCTTCCTCGCTGACGTTACTTTCTTTATTGCTAGATAGAATTATTCCGTTGATCTTTGCCTCTTCGATCAACAGTTTCATATATTCCTTTTCATATTTATTTTGCAGTCTTTTCAAATGCAAAAAATGATATAAAAAAGCACAGCCAATTGCGAGGATAACCACCGCAAAGATAATTGAAAGCCTAATGATACTGCTGCTGTTTGAAAAATCAAAAATGCTCGAACTGAGATCCGGATATGCTAAAAAACCAAAGAAAGTCCACCTTCCAAGTGGAGCGAAAGTATAATTTTGATATCCGTGAGCAGAGCAATACAAAAAAACATAAATAAACCAAAGAAAAACGACACCAATTCCAATAAAAATTGATTCGATTAAATTTCTTCTTCGATAAGAATTTCTTAAATGAATAAGTTCATTCGACTGCGAAATCACATTTTTTTGCATAGCTATTTTCTTTCTTTTTGATACTTTAATTATACATCTTTTGTTGCGGACGTTCCATAGAATTACCGCTAAAAATAATGCGTATTTAACTGCTATGAAGCGTATCTACTGTTGGTTTTGTGATACTCCTGCTTCATCTTGTACATTCTTTTATCGGATAGAACATATATGTCGTGACTATTTAAACCATCTTTTTCATCCGTTGAAGCAATTCCATAACTGAGAGATATCGTGTATTTTTTTTCAGGTCTATTATTGAATTTATCCAACTCCACAAGAAATTTATCCATTTTATTTTTTGCCACATTTTTGTTAGTGTCTTCCATGATAACTAAAAATTCATCACCGCCCATTCTCGCGACTTTGCCATATTTTTCAAAGTTCCTCTTGAGCAAGTAAGAAAGGTTGATTAATAGTTGGTCACCGGCGGTGTGGCCAAGTGTATCGTTAACAATCTTTAAATTGTTGACATCGATAGCGATAAGAGTAAATATTGACTTCTTTTCATCGAGTTCTTCCATGTATTTAACGGCGGTTGTGCGATTGGATAAATCAGTCAAAAAATCTATGTATGCTAACTTGGTTAACGAGTCGTATTCGCCCTTTTCATACAGGTATTCGATGGTCGAAAAAAAGTAACTTCCGATCATAAATATTGTCAGTAAAACGCTAGATAAAGGGAGAACTGCACTGGAACTCAAAGGCTCTATAAAATTAAATCCGCCCAATTCTGACATCAGTATTCCCAAAAAAGCCCCGAATCCAAATATCAAAAAACCAATTGATAGCAACGAATCACTCTTGGTATTTTCTTTTCTTGCCCACTGTTTAATAAGCACGTTGGCGATAAAAATAACAATCAAAATATAGAAGACGTGGAAAATGGGAAGAAATTCCGGATAATAAAAGACTCCACTGACATTGAGAATAGTCGCAATAAGGAAAAGAGCTATATTGGAGAAGAAAAATATTTTCCAAAGATTTTTATCCTTTTTATTTTCCTTGACGTAGTCCCAAAAATATAGCATTAGAGGTATGGCAAAAATATAGAAAGTTACGTATTCAAGATATGTGTTGAAAACTTCATTTTCATTAAAAAGCAAAATAACTCTTGAGTTACAGGATATCCAAAGTCCCAAAAGAATTAAAAAACTTCCAATCGTTATAGTTTTAGTCCCCGGCATTTTCTTACCGTATAGCGTCAGAGCAAGCCCAATGGAGATAATGCCGACAGAAATGATGAAGAAACTGCTGAAAATTGGAACAAATTTCAAATTAATTAGGTAAGAATAGATTTCCACTGATGGCCCGAGATACACTCTTTCAATATATCTATAGGAATACGTAGTCGTTGCGGTTATCTCTAGTCTCAATTTCATTCCTTCAACGTCATTTCCCAAATCGATGAAATTTAGATTTGTTGGAACCAGTTTATCATCTTCGTTAAAATCCTGACCGTATTCATAAACCAATTCCTCATCGACATAAGCTTTTACCGTCGACTGATATGTATAAAATGCAACTGAAATTTGCTCATTGTTGTAGTCCAAAGGAATGGTGTTTTCAAGAACAACCGTATCTCCAGGCTCTACCTCACCTAGATGGAATTCATTTATGCTTTGATTTTCAAAAGTAGTATCCTCGACGGAAATAGTCCAATTGTCGTTCCATTCTCGGCACGTATATGTGTTGTGAAGGCCCATGATTGAAAAAAGCGCAACAAAAAACACAGCTATAACAATGAAAACCGTTGAAATAATGTGTAGGCTAAATTTCCATCGACCACTCTTTTCATTTTGCTTCATTTTGCAAACTCTTTCCATTGGATAAGTAATATTTTTCTCTTTGTCTTAGTTTACTCAATATTTGCACTATTGTTCAACTTCTTTTACTTCTTGGTAACGATCGATGTACGACCTATTTTTCTTGTTATCGTGAATCGACACAAGTACTAAGTCTACTTCTGAAGATAAATCGCGAAGTTTTTCCGAAGGCGTAGACAGTATAGCTTGCAAGCCAAAACTTCTCAATAAACTAACCGCTTCTTTTATCCTTGCCCCATCCATTTTTGAGAAAGCTTCATCGAAAATAACCAGTCGAATACTGTCGGAATTTTCGTCGCTCGTTCTATATAGTTGAGCGAATGAAGCAAGAATAGAAATGTAAAATGGCGTTTGAGTCTCGCCGCCCGACTGTCTCTTGAAAGTTCTAGCCAGCGAGGAAGCACTGTTCTCCCCGCGCTTGACAAGAAGGTCAAATACTAAATATGTACGATAGTCTGTATATTTTTCAACGTTTTCGAGAATTTGAGATTTCACATCTCCCAGCTGATCGGCTGATTCGGATATCATGCTGAATAGGTTGTTCATAACGCCGGAATATTTTTCCAAGTATTCATTTTCAGAATCTCCAATATTCAAAAGCAAATCATCCATTATCATGTTGTAGTATTCCAAATAGTCCTTATTTGGTTCAACTGAGAATTTATAGGAATCTCTACCAAATCTCACGCTATCTAGAGCCTGGTTGAGTTCATCAATTTGAGTGGAAATTTTTTCGAATGAAGTACGAAGTTTAAAGATAAAATCATCTTTAAATTCTTCAATAGCTTTTCGATGAGCATTCTCGATCTTTTTCAAATAACTCGGAAGGAGAACCTTGGATAAATTTTCAAGTTCTCTATCAAAGTCGCTGTTGTCATCCTCGCGTGTAATATCGTAGCTCAGATTGTAAGTTGCAACATATTTAGAGCGAAGATCCATGAGTCTACTCTTGTAATTTTTCATCTTGTTTTGAGTTTGTACGTAATGAGCTTTAGCCTGCTGCTTTATTTGATTTAACGGCAAATTTTCCGCCGCGTTGTCAAAGAAAGGAGCGTACTTCTCTTCGACCATCTTTGGATCGTACTCCAAAAGTTTTTCTCCCATAAAGCCAAGTGATTCTGTCTTAGCAGGAATGAGTTCTTTTGTGAGATTTTTGTTCTGCGTCTCCAGACCACCTCTTTCGATTAAGAGCCGTTCCTTGGCATCTGCAAGCGACTTAATATCTTCATCAATCGAAGCAATCTTTGCATCGTATTCAGCCACTTCCGAAAGATCGCCTTCGTCCATTTGCTCTTCGAGTTTGGCAATTTGAGAGCGGAGATCATCCGCCTTAATTCCCTCGTCAACATCGACAATAAAGGTGTTGCACTGAGATGAGTTCAAAACTTCAAGATTTGCAATTTGACTGAAGTAATTTAATAAATCGTTGTATTTTTCCAATTTAGCGTTGAGTTTTGAAAACTCATTTTTCTTAGCAAGTATGGTCGCTTGATCTAACTTTGTTCCGATGAAACTAACTTCCGCCTTGCGCTGATTTAGATAGAATGAAGCATAGTTTTTATAACCCGTGCAATTAGGTAACAAGCCGTTTCCAAATGCTCTGGCTTCGCCAAATGTCTCGCAGCGTTTCATTCTACCTAAAAGAAAATTAGTGTAAGCCCTAGCCCCTTGGTGGTCTGTTTGTATTATCTCAGCAACTGATCCGGAATTTGCTTTGAAATCCTTGGAGATAAGCTTTTCCGCATCTATTATAGATACTGAGTAGAAACCGTATTCGCGACAGATTCGCGAAAGAAGCTTTGATGCTTCCTCATAGTATTGATTGTCGACAAAAAAGTTAAATTTTTGATTGTAAATGAACGCTTCAATTGCTCTAGTCCAGCGCGGCTCAGTAATATCAACCAAGTCGCAGTAGGTTGCAACTGTTGCGGCTGAGTGAGTTTCGCGCAATTGTGCCTGAAGGGAGGATTTAACCTGTAGATAAGTACGATTAAAAGGCTTGTGACCTGCATCAATTTGAGATATTTCTCCATCGATGGCATCGCGCTTCAATCCTAAATTGAAGACAGAATTTTCCAACAAGTGAACTATCTTGTTAGCGCTGAAGTGAAGAGCGGTCATCTCCTGTTGGAATTCCCCTATGAGTTTTCCTTCGATTTCACGCGTTTCAATATCGCTTTTTAATTTTTTAGTCAAATCGATAAACCCATTGGCTTCATCCTTGAAGTCATCGAGCAGTTCGCTCTCGTCTTCGCTGATAAAGTTCATGTCAATTATAGCTATTCGCTTGAACAGATTATCCAATTTTAAGAGATAATCATCCGCCAAAGAATTGAGCGTATCGGAAATATATTTGTAGTTATTTTCAAGATTTGACAATCTTTCGTTAAGCTTTTCTTTTTTATTGGCTAGAGCGGTTGATAAAGAGAAGCCAGCCGAGCCAACCTTTTTGGCAAAATAGCTTTCCTTCTCGCTTCGCAAATCGGCTGTTTGCTTATCATTTTCCTGAATTGAATTAGCTATTTCCTCAATTCTAATTTTGTTCTCTTCCAGTTTGTTTTTCAGCTTTTTTAAGTCTAATTTATAGGTTTCATAATTAGCTCTATTTGCGACGTAATCCGCTAATTTCAAGCCATCTTTTACATCTTGGAATTCGTCGTAAGCAGTCTTGATTTTCTCAAGAGAGTCGATTTTTGTCTGCAGTTTTTTTGCCTCTAATTCAAGCAATTTGTACTGTTCAATATTCGCTCTCATCGGTCCGATATCAATGTTGTAATCAACATCACAAACGAACTCGGTGATAAACGAAGAAATATTGGTTATCGGTGAGAACGATACAGCTTTTTTGAAGAGAGAAAAATACTTATCGGGTAGATTACCAAGTTTTTCAGTTATGAATTTTTGGTATAGAATGTTCGTGTCAAAAAACTTGAAATCACTCGGACTGTATGTGTCGCTGAAGACCTGAGACAGTTCCTTGTAAGTTAGCGGTCGAGGTGTATCTTTATCAAGCAGTTCGGCATTGGTGAATTTGTTCTTCGGAAATTCCGAATTCAAATAGAAAAAATGATGGGTTTCAGAATCATCCTCAAAGCAGTCAAAAACTATTCCTAAGGTAAAAACCGAATTGGTCTTGTCATCCTTTATTTCCAAGGCAATATAGCTGGTAAAGCGCCCTGGGCGAAGGCACATCACTTGGCCTTCCTTGGTCTCCCCCGTCTCGCAGCGCAAGTATCCTTTCAAAGTACGACCAGTTCTATCGTTTGCCGCTTTGTTAAAATTTCTTCCAGAGGTATCACCTAGCAGGATGATTTGTATAGCATCAATTATCGTCGATTTTCCGGTTCCGTTCGCCCCGGTTAAAAAGGTTATATTTTTAATATCAACTGTTTCATTTGAGAATAAGTGCCAGTTGATGAGTCTCAATTTAGATATGCTTTTCATTATTCTTCTCCTATATCGTTTTCAGAAGCGTCAAATATAGTGTTTTCGGTATCTTCGAACTTTTCTTCCTTTTCTTTTCTTATATTTTCAATCGAATTGTATAAAGCATTCAACTTCGCATTGGAAATTACATATCTAATCGAAGGAAGTATGTAAAAAGCGTAAGAAGATTCGGAGAACGATTTATTGGCCAAAACAACTATATTGTAAAAAGCTAACTTTCTAAGAGATTGCGCAATTGAAAGGCTTGAGATTCGCTTGGTAACGCTGGTTAAACCAAGTTCCTTAAGAAGCGACTTTATAGTCACCGAATCCATATAAATCTCGTTGGCAGTAGGATTTTGGCTCAATTTTTCTTCGTAGTAGCTTCGCAGCGCATAGATAATTAAAGTTGTTACTCCATCCAGTTGAATCTTGTTAGATTCATCGCTGCTAGAAACGAAGATAACCCCATTTTCATCATCTTTAGATAAGTCGATTCCCATATAAGAAAGATAGTCGACGAAAAGGTTGAAATGCCTTTCGATGAATAGATAATTAGAGTTAATCACATTCATGTGAGAAGATTTAGAATATACGCGTCTAACGACAAAGCAAGTATAGAGTAAACTCTTAATCGCCTTTCGAAAAATAGTTTGATCTGCTTTTGTCAATTTTTCAAATTCTTCAATAAACATTGCTTGTCCCCTTTCCCTTCTTCGTAAATCTATAATTTGGAACGAGGAATTTTCCCAATTTAATAGTTTCACCAATCTTTTCGATATCGTAGAATAAATATCCAAATTCCGCTCGCACAATACCCAATATCAGCAGTACAAGTTCATCCATGTTATCTACTTTCATATCTTTAGTCTCAATTACATCTCTATCTCCGAATTCCTTCATCATAAATTCCTCGACAGCTTTCAAAGAAAATCTGTTAACTTCATTTTCTAAAAATTCGTTCATCAGTGAATCATCGCCGGAAAACTCTTCTTCTAGCAACATGGGATCGGAATCTAATTTTGCGTTTCTCTTTATTGGCATCATCAGAGAATCAGAATTGATGAACCCTTGATTCCAAATCGAAATAGTGTCGCTAGCCTCAACCAAAAGAGGAATTTTTTCCATGTCTTTAACCACATCGAAAGGCGAAGAAACTATCTGCTTAGCCAATTCGACGATAACGGTATCAAGCTTGCCTTTAATCGATTTATCTGAATTGGAAAGAAAATTTATCTTTTTTTGTACTGAACGGACATAACGAGCGTTGGCTTTATCAATTTCATCGAAAGAGTCTGACAAGCGAGAAAACTTGTTAATCGTATCTTGAATCATCTTGTAGACAACTTCGCGCAACTCTTCCGGCTTCATGTTCAAATAGTTCGAATCGTAAGAAGCCTGACTGACCAATTTATCCATAATCCTGGAATCTCTAGCCCACTTGTTTAGTATCTTAACGACAGGTATCGCATACAGCGAAAGCGAATCGTAAGTCTTCATTGGATGATAAATCTTGTCGCTGACTTCACTTCTAAAAACATCGAAGTGTTGGCGCAAAACTTCATTTGGCTCAAACTCGTTGATCAACTTGTGGCCAAAAACACAGATTGAATGATGGAGCAATGTGATATTCAATTCCAGTTCATCTGCATTTTTGCTAGCGGAGATAAGAGAGCGAAACATATAATCATCTTCCTTATCGTCTTCCATCTTCAATTCCGAATAAGTTTGGTGAACTAAGGGAATGTATAAAGATGTATCCGAAGTCAAATCCGCGATGTACTGAAGCATCTTGATGGAATAGGAAGGGAGAAAAATGTAATTTGCGCCCTTTTCATTTTCAACCTCGATCCATCCGGTTGAAACCAGTTTGCGGAAAATGTAATTAATCTTCGAGGAAACCTCTGAATCCTCGATTTCATAATCTACTTTTTCCTCTTCGCTGCGGTCATCCATCTGATCCAACTTAACATCAAAAAGCGCCATGATTTCTTCACCATGTTCTCTCAGAGCGTTTATGTAATCCGATTTCTTAATGCGTGTTTTATACGTTTTTAAAGTCTCAAATAACGTCAGTAAACTGAAACTGTAAACTGCCTTATATTTTCGCGATAAGACCGAGAAAAAGTTCTCGGGTAGTTTTTCAAATAAATTCAATATAATACCTCAAAATATGTAGATAATCTATCTATTAGTATACTAGAAACCTACAAATTAATTCAACAAAATAAAGGCGTGTTAAAAAAGAGGAAAATCATTGTAAAAAATCGAAAAATCCGTTTTTTTATATACCAGTTATCTCAGTCGGCCACTTACAGTGCTTATAGCGGTACTTCTTGACCAATTCGACGTCATTCTTTTTTAGTTCTTTGAGTTTTTCATTAATCTCGCTTTGAATTTTCTTCGCCATATCGATGGTGTTTACCTTCTCGAATTCCTCGGGATAGTGCGGCTTCAAATAGGCGATTTGAATAGGAAATTTTTTCATTCTCAAATGCTTGTCGAGAACCCTATATGCCCCGTGAATCGCAACGGGAACAATAGGCTTTTTGGCGATATACGCAGGTTTTAAAGCACCTGGTTTAAAATCGAGTAACGGGTGATCTATCGGGCGCGAACGCGTTCCTTCCGGGAAAATAACATAAGAATGTTCACTGGTTTTCAAATCTTCTGATAGCTTTCTCATAATCTTAATTTCTTGACGCAGGTTAGACCTGTCGATAAAAATGCCCGAAACAGCGCGTACGACATTTTTTACAAATGGAAATTTATTGATTTCTTTCTTAGCTAAAAAGACTAAAGGTTTGTCGCTCAAAGCTACGATACTGATGGGATCCGTGTTTGATTGATGATTCGGAGTAAAGACTACATTTGAATCCTTTGGAATGTTCTCTTCTCCGGTTATGATGTAGTCGCACTTGAAAGCTTTCACACACTTACCTAAAAACTTATGAACGCGACTATATCTCTTTTTGAAGGGATACCTCTCTGGATGGTCTCCGTATTTTTTTAACCAAATATTCGAAAAAAGGATGTAAAAACCTGCACGGTTGACTAATCCAAGATACTTCCAACTTACAAAACTGCTCATTATAAATTACCTCTTTCTTTAAATATACAAAAATTAGTTTGAAACGGCAACCACCATACTGATACCGTTGACTAATACGAGTTGAGAATAGCTTTCTTCATCGATGAATCCAGCTTCGTTAAACACAATCTTGTAATACTTATTAAAGTTATATTTAACGACCGTTCGCGTGGGGTTGATAATAACGATAACTTCATTCCCTATCTCTTGATTAAAGTACTTTATCAAGAGAGCACCGTGGTCTAAATTTTGAAAATCAATTGTCTTTTCGATTATTGAACTATCGTTCAAATTGAAGTAAGGCGAAAATCTTTTCAACCTTATGCAATCCTTGAAGAAAGATATCATATCTTTTCTTTGAGCGGCGAGAACATAGTCAAATCCGTTGATATTATCGCCAGAAATGTAGGAGTTGGTATCACCTTCCTTGGTCGCCCCGACTTCTTGACCAGCGTGAATAAATGGTACGCCGTAAGAAAGAATCGTCACAGCATTCATCAGTTTAACTCTTCTCAACAGAGTTGATTCATTCTCATCTGGACAACAGACGTTTAATTTATCAAACAGTGTTCCGTTGTCGTGACATTCGACGTAGTTTATCGATTGGCTTGGTTTTACAAATAAAGGAGGAAAGGCCAAAGAAATAACCGACCCTAAGAATACGTGTTTAAAGCCGTCGATATAATTGACATCTCCGCTTAAATATCCTTTTCCCTTCATGTCTTCACCGTAGGTGTGGCCTTTAACTATATCTCTAAATCGGTCATTGAAAAAACCAATTTCCGGAATCTTTGTCGCGTTGTTTAACGTTGTTTTCTTAACGGAAGGAATGTTGGTTGCTAAATCCCAACCTTCACCGTAGAACATCAAATTTTCCTTGATAGATTTACAAGCGTGGTAAGCGAGTCTGGTGGTGTCAATATCAAGAATTCCAATAAGGTCAAAGCGATATCCATCGATGCCATAGAACCGCATAAAATGTTTCAAAGCATCGACAATAAGCTTCCGAGCCATATAGTGTCGCGATTCAAAATCATTGCCGCATCCAGATCCGTTGGAGAGAGTTCCATCCGGATTCAATCGAAAATAATAATTAGGGCACAATATTTCTAAAGAATTAGAATAGGTTCGAAAAACGTGATTAAAAACAACATCCATATTTACTCTAATTCCGCGCTTGTGAAAATTTGCGATGAGATTTCTCAATTCCCTCATGCGCGCATACGGACTTTCAGGATCCGATGAATAAGATCCTTCAACGGCAAAGAAAAATTCTGGATCATATCCCCAGTTATACATACTTGATGGGTTGGAATCATCGATCGTTTGGAAATCGTAGACAGGAAGCAACTGAACGTGAGTAATCCCAAGACTAGCAATGTAATCCAACCCTATTGGATTGTTATTACCATCAACCATTCCCGCCTTTGCGAGAGCGGAATAAGTCCCCTTGTTAGAAACGTCAGTCAAAGAAGTCATATCTCGCACATCGCATTCGTATATGACAGCATCGGTAGGAGAGGTAAATTCCGGTAAGTATCGATCATTCAGATCTATATCTGAAATCTTTTCCATGTCCACTACGTATCCGAATCGCGAATTTGTATCTACTGACTTTGCATAAGGATCGACAGCACAAACGTATTCCCCATTTATTCTTGCGAGATAGTTGTACTTACATCCATCTAAATCACCATCGATCTTTGCCTCGTACACGCCTCCTTCAATGCGGTTCATAACCGCGACAAAACGAGTTCCATCCGGCTTGAATACATTAATGTTAACTTCACTAGATAGAGGGGTAAAGACGCGGAAAATTGTATATTCCTTTGAATAAATCGCACCTAACTCTCCATCGTATCGATATTTTTTCTCGAATTCAGAACTGCCACCCAATGAAGAAATATCAATGTGACAAAACTCATTTTCACCATCAGCAATAGAATAAAGATTTCCCGGAACTATTCTGTTGTTAAAGTGAAATGTATATATATATGTTGAATTTGATTCCGATTTTGAAATAAATTCTAAATTTCCGACAAAGTTGTAATTTTCATACAATCGCATATTTTTGATAAACGAAGAAGCTAGCGATTTTTTTACACGAACTTCTAAAGTATTGTCGTTCTTAAGTGTAGCTTCTATTTTTTTATGTTTGAGCATTTATTTTTTCTCCTTGAAAAGGCTGACAACAGCTATTGCATAACCGTCGTGCGCAATGCTGACTTCACCAATTTCACAATCGTTAATATATATGTGCGGTCGTCCATTCATATCGTCAATTATCTCAACTTCTTTATAGTTTACCAGCTTATTACCGCTAGCTTTAACATAAGCTTCTTTGGCCGCAAATCTTCCACCGATGTATGATATTTTACTAGTTTTTGCCTTGTAAGTTAAGAGTTGTGCTCTTTCTTTATCCGAGAGGAGACGGCGGGCAAGATCGTCATAATTATCTTTTATTCTCTCGAGATTTACGATATCAACTCCTAACATTTTTACCCCTTTCAACATAGGTTATCAGTTTGGCTTTCTTCATACCAATTACAAATTCCTCCATCTTTTTATAAGATAGATTTTGAATTCTTGTTACAAAGTTTTCAATTGATACATTGTTAGAATTTGCTTTGATAAATAAGTTTAAGAGAAAGTTATAATTGTGTTCATTTTCTTGTATTTCCTCAACCAATTCCTGCTTAACTTTAGCAAATCTAATTCGCGAAGGGCATTTTATAACATTTTTCGCATTGGAATTGAGATAGGAAAATAGTTCGTCGGGACAAAAGGTGACAAAAGACGCAAGCAAGAGAATATTTTCTTTACTTTCAATCAACTTATCTTCGGCAACAACTGTTATCAATCCCTTTTTAATTGCCTTGCATATCAGTGGTGATGTTTCGCTAAACAGCGCGTTTGGAATGAATGAAAAAAGTGAGAAGATGTCATCTCCAAACTTGTTATACAAATCTTTTCGAGTTGGAAATTTAATAGCAAGCGCAACTTTTGAATAGGTTTTCTTGGTATCTTTTTGATAGAAACTCTTAGGCGTTCCTTCATCTTTCTTCCAATTTTCCTCTTTCATTTGGATTAGATTTAGATCTGATTTTTTTAGAGGATTGCTCTCGAGAGTTTGCTTTACCACATCTCGATTTATCGGTCCCATAATGAAAAACTTCATCGCGTTTCCAACATAGAATCTTGCAAAAAATTTACGCAAAATAGTCGCATTTATCGACTCTATTCTTTTGCGATATGACTTGAGAATTTCAACCTTATTATCCCTGTCAAACACGAGTGATGAGACTTGTAAATCTTGGATAAACTCCTGGTCTTTTAATCTATCTTCAATGTCTAAAATAGCTTCCTTTTTTGCCAGTTCAAGAGAATTTTTTTCGATGTGAAAAGTCGAAAAATAACTCATCAATCTAGCTATATATTCATATACATTATCTTTGGTAGTAATGGTGAAAATTGTCTTTGTATCTGTTACGCTCGTATCAAAGTAAACTCCTTCTCGAATAAGGATATCGGAAATCTTCCCACCTTGCGTGTAGTTGAACGCTTTGGACATGACTAAAGCTACCAAGCCATCAACCTTAGCCCCACCTATTTCAAGAAATCCAGGTTCAATAAGGCCCACATTGACAATTGCTGACAATCTCACCTTGTTGATAGAACTATCTTCGACTACCGCTACTCTAATTCCGCTTTCCAATGTAAACTCATGAATATTATCAAGTAATTTCTCATTATCTTTCATTGTTGTATCCCTCTAGTTTTATGCTTCCAATAAGGTTTATTTTCTTTAAGTAAGCTTCGAAATCTTCTTGGGAAATGCTCTTGAGTTTTGATTTTAGAACTTCAGGGGAATAATCGAGACCTGCAAGACGGCCTTCGTACAGGTGATCCACGAGAGCTTTAGGCGAATCAAATTGGTTGTCTATAGTTTTTTCGATTGCATCCTTAGAAATTGATAAGTAATCCGAAAAGTCCTCTTTGTAAAAGTATTGAACTCTCCGTTCAAACTCTTCGATAAAATCCTTCGAAAAATCCTCAGTTGTACTTAAATAAACACAGAAGCAACTGGCAGTCAAAAAGAGTTTGGTATCGATGACTCTTGCGCCGTTTGCGAGAAGAAAATCATTCATAACCCCGCTGTATTTATTGAAGAGAGTCAAAAGCAAAATATCGTGACATAGCTTTACCTTTTCTGAGTGAACTTTGGATAGATTAAAAGCAAATCCAAGGTAATTACCAGCAATTTTTTCACTTTTCACTTCGAGATTAGTTCCGCGCGGAAGAATTTGTTTTCGCAGGCTCAAGGGAAAGATTTTTATCGAAGGTTTGATACTGTTTTTCGCGGAAAGAACAAAGCGATAATTAGTATCTCCGACATAAGCAACCATGCGGTTTGAAGCAAGCACGTGTTCCAACGCGAGTTTGATATCTAAGTGATTTAATTTTTTTATTTTTTCTAAATTTCCGTAAGGGTATTTCCCAAGAGGCAAATCGGGAAGAAAATTCAATTGCATCAAGCGATCCAATTGAAATATCGGATCGTTATCCAAAACAGCATAACGGTAAGATATCTCTTCTATCGCACGTGAAAAATCCCTCTCACTCCCACTCCATCCGGAGGAAAAGGTTCTCATCAATCTCTTTCCAAGCTTCAAGCGTGAGTCAATCAAAGCTTGGCTTTTGATAGGTTCTCGCATAGCGCAACAAAGTGTGTATTTATTGTATCCCTCGCCGAACTCAAAAGATATCTTTTTTCGATGCGACGAACTGGAATCAGCGTTGGCAAAAGAAGAAATTGAAAGCAATACCGAAGTTAGACCAAGCGCTTCCTTTGATATTTTCTTGTCTTTGTTTACGATGAATAAAACACTCAAATAAGTCGAATTGAATATTCCTTCATCAACGACAAAAAAATTCTCATCCGTATTTCGATTATTTTTTAGATTTTCTTTTCTAATGTTATTCATTTTAGTCTTTTTCTACAGCAAAACTCACCGGCGACTTAAGCAAGTAATCTAGAAAGTTCACGAATTTTGAATACTTCATCTTGCTGACAGCTGTCGTTATCGCTTGAGAAGCAAAACGGTTGGCATAGTCTTCGCAAAGAGAGTTGAAATACTCAGAGACATCGGTGCTGTATTTTTGAATTTGTTGAGTTACGTATTTCTTCTTCAAGTTCTTGAAATCAGAACGAGTTATCGGCTTGGAAGTGCTGAGCAACTCTTTTACTTGAGATATTCCCTTGCTCATATCTCCAACCTCAAATGTTTGGTACAAGAAAGCATCCTCTCCGCCTTGCTTTATTCCGCCTTTCTTGATGTCTACCACATCTTTTAAAATTTCTTTTGTTCTACTGTTTAAGTTAGAAAAAAGAGCAGGTTGTAAAAGGGCATAGTAGGAAAATAAATGGTCGCCAAACATATTGAACAGCACTTTGCGCTCAGGGAATTTAATTCCGGCAATCAATGTATTTTTTGGAGCGGTATAGGTCAAATCACTCTTGAGTGCACCTTCGGGCTCGACATACTGTTGAATGCGAATTTCCCTATCGTTCTTTGTTCTCTTGAAACGGTGGGCATTCGCGATTTCATATACGTCATCCGGCGAAATGTTTCCCGTGACGATCAAAGTCATATTTTCCACCTTGTAAAATGATTCAAAATAGCGTTTAAGTGCAACAAAATGCACTTTTTTCAATGTCTCTAAGTCTCCGTCAGGATTCTTTCCCATAGGAGAATTAACATAGAGGTTTTTTCTAATAATATTGTCAGGTTGAGCATCGGTGGAAAGTATTTCTTTCCTGTAAGAAACCTTTAAGTGCTCAACCTCATCATTAGTAATTTTCAATTCGTCGACAATTGAGAGTAGAGGTTCCAGTAGTTCCTTCGCATCTTCCATTTTCGCTCGGTAAGAAATCGTGGTAAATGACTCTTCTACATATCCTTTTAACTCGACTCCCTCTTTAAACAAAGGAGCGCATCTCTCAGGATGTTTATCAAAGAGGGATTTAACTAATAAATTGGCGGTCCCGGGAAAAATGCGAGTATTTCCCACGAAAAAATCACGAGCAAGTCCGCCTCTATCTATATAGAGTCCAGCGTGAACTTCCTTAGCGTCAAAAACCGGCGCAACAATTATTTTTAATCCGTTGGTAGAGCACACATCTTGGTGCAAATTAAATCCAATTTTATCAAATTTTACTTTTTCCATACAACATATATTCCTTTCTTATCGTAGTTAAGTATTTTAATTTAAGTGTTTTACAACTTGTTTTCTATTCGAAGGTTTCAAAGTGACTACAATTCCCTCATCCTCCAGCGCATCAAAGATAGCTGCCGCTCTTCCGTAACCGATTGAAAATCTCCTTTGTAAATCAGAAGTTGATGCGATATTGCTTGTCATGACATATTTCTTTATCTCTTCATAAAGTTCATCATCATATCCCGGCAATAGAAGAGAATTCGAATATAATCCGCCTCTCTCCGGTTCGATATTCAAAAAATCAGGGTTAAATTCCGGTTGGCTTTGTGAGCGTAAATATCCGACAACCGCCGAAATTTCTTCGTTAGAAACAAACGCAGACTGAAGTCTAACCGTAGATTTAAAGGAAGTTGGAATTCTTGCTAGCAAGTCGCCTTTACCAATTAAAACTTCCGCCCCTCCTTCATCGAGAATTGTTCGAGAATCCGTATATGTCGGTAAACTGAGAGCAACGCGAGCAGGAATGTTAGCTTTTATCGTCCCTGTTATGCATTTGACCGAAGGACGCTGGGTAGCAATAATCAAATATATACCCGCTGCTCTCGCTTTTTGGGTTAGCCTTTGAGTGAGGTAATCAACATTTTTAGCATCCTGACCCATAAGGTCGGCAAATTCATCGATAATGCAAACCAAATAGGGAAGATTTTCGTATTCGGGATGGAAGGCTTTGAGTTTATTGTACTCTTGTATTTTATTAACTTCGCAACGTGAGAGAATGGTATATCTTCTCTCCATCTCCTCTATCAGCTTTTTCAGCGTCGCTACCGCTTTATTGACATCTGATATAATCGGGCAGTACAAGTGTGGCATATCTTTGTAGCGGGTAAATTCAACCTGCTTAGGATCGATTAGAATAAATTTTAATTCATCTGGATAGTTGCGCATGATCAAGGTCATGATTATTGCGTGAATAAAAACAGACTTTCCTGATCCAGTTGAACCTGAAACAAGAAGGTGAGGCAATTTGTCCAGGGAAGCACAAACTACTTCAGAGGATATATTTTCCCCGAAAGGTATAAGCAGTTTATCACTCTTGTTGACAATTTGCTCCATGCATTCTTTAAAGGAAACCATGGTAGGCGCTTCATTGGCTACTTCAACTCCTGAAGTTGATTGACCCTTGACTACCGCCTCAATTCTAACTGACATATCACCTCGGAGATCCGCTGATATTTCCTGTTGAATATTATTTGAAGAAAAGACTGAAATCTTTACTCCGTTGTCTCGCTTAATGTTGAACCTCGTCACAGATGGTCCGATTGTATAAGAATCAACGTGGGCTCCAATGTTGAATTTTCTAAAAACATTATTTATGATAGGAATCTTTCTTCTAGCATTTTCTTCGTTGATGCTATCCTTTTTTTCCTCCGCATAGGTTGAAAGTAAATCTAGCGATGGCAAAGGATAATTTTTATCGGGGCGATTTGAAAATTCACCTTTTGAAGTATTTGGTTTTTTCTTCACATTCATGCGCGAAAGATACTCTTCATCTTCAGAATCTAACCGCTTGCTTTCCATGATATTGTCCGCTGGTTCATCCACTTTTGGATGGCTGCTAAAACAGTTAAAAAATCCCTTCTTCACCTCTTTGGATTTTGTTTCATTCACAAAGTTATCATCCTGGTCAAAAACGTTCTTCTCCGGCTTTCTTTCCCTTGAAATATTTTGATTTCTCTTCAAATCATCGTAGAAATTTTCATCGTTTTTTTGACTATTTTGCTTAGCGTATTCGCTGGTGGAAAAATTATCTATTTTTTTTTCGAAGCTTCTTTTAACTTCGCTGTGGATGTCCTCGCTCTTTTCATCTTTGGAAAATGGATGTTCAAATAAGTTTCCGGGAGCGGAAGAATATTCAGCCATCATAGGGGATATAACATTTGAACTAGAGACGAATACATCCTTTTCCTGGTCTTTCTTTACTGAAGAAAGCGTCTTGCTGTTCTTCGGCTTTCCTTCATATCTAGTCTCTTCAAAAGGATTAATATGCTTGGCGGGACTTTCCTTAATTTTGCTCAACTGTTTAATCTTTTCTTGCTCTTTTTCCCTTTTTCTCTTTTGCTCAAGAACTATCCTTTTAGCTCTCTGATTTCTCAGCCACAGGTATAGAGCGAAAAAAGGTGCA
>JBAYAI010000010.1:0-22164 GCA_041669865.1 Bacilli bacterium
ATTCCAACTTTTCCTTTTTTTATGCTCATTTGTTTGCGCACATTGACTGTATCAAAATCGGTTAAAGTAGATGCTATCATTTTATAAATCATCTTTCCTGGTCCATCAGGATCAAATAGGAGAACTATATTCCTTTTTACTTGTGCGATTTTTAGAAAGTTAATCACTCGCTTGGATATGTTGTAACCCTGAGTTTGAATCACATATTTAGCACCGAGGGATTTTAATTTTGCGATATCCGTCTTTCCCTCAACTACATATAAATACCTATTCATGGATTCGATAGACCTTCAGACTTCTTTGATATATCTCTTCAGATAAATCTTCCTCATCCCGATCGAGAAGTTCAGCCATCTTTTCAAGCGTTTTTACAATAAAAGCTGGTTCATTTCTCTCACCTCTATGAGGCACCGGTGAAAGATAAGGGGCATCAGTCTCTAGTAAAAAATTTTCAGGATTAACTTTTTGAACAACTTCTACCAACTTTCTAGCATTTTTAAAAGTAAGCACTCCGCCTATTCCAAAGTAAACATTTTTCTTATGTCGCAAATAGCGATTCGCCATTTGGAAAGAACCACTGTAGCAGTGAAGAGTGACATTTCCCTTAAATTTAGAATTGAGAATTATGTTCAAAGTGTCAGCTTCGGCATCGCGCGAATGAACGATGATTGGTAAATCAAGTTCTTCAGCTAGAGCAATTTGTCTCTTAAATAATTCCTTTTGCTGATCCTTTTTTTCTTTATTCTTATCCCAATAATAATCAAGTCCTATCTCTCCAATAGCAACCACATTTTTCGTTTGCTTTATCATGGAGCGCAATCTATCGATATCCTCATCTATATTTTCAGTTCCTTCTCCGGGAAAAATTCCTAGAGCGGAATAACAAAAGTCGGGATACTCTTCTGCTAATTGTCCGATCACCTTGAACGATTCAAAAGAATCACCGTTGTTTATTACTTTGTTTACTCCCGCAAGCTTTGCTCTTTCGATAACTTCTTTTCGATCCTTGAAAAGTTTTTCGTCGTTGATGTGGGTATGCGTATCTATTATTCTCATTTTCTATTCTACTTTCCTACACAAAAGTTGCTAAATATCGTGGTGTATATATCTTCCATCGTCGAATTATTTCCGAGTAAATCATCCAAAATTTTACTAGCCTTTATCATTTTAATCTCAAGAACATCAACCGTGATATTGCTATCAAGGTCGCGCTGTACGCTCTTCAATTGATCAATAAACTGTCCGAGCAAATTAATATCTCGAGTTGAAACAAATCCAGCTTCTTCGCTGTCAGATATGTCTAATTTTTCTTGAAGAAGGTCGTATAAACTATCTAAATTGTCGTCATTCTTTGAAATAGAAAGTTCGGCTTCGTCATTTTCTCCATATAAGTCTTTTTTTGTTGAGATCAATATCTTTGGTTTCTTATCAATCAAGTGAGATATTCCTAAATCAGCGACGCCTTTTAAGGCGTTATCTCGATTCAACAAAATTAATACAATATCCGCCTTCTTACAAATCTCGCGACTCTTTTCTATACCTATCTTTTCAATGGTGCCAGCATCATTTCTGATTCCCGCAGTATCAAAAAACTTATATATAATTCCTCTTATTTCTTTTTCACCTTCAACTATGTCTCTTGTTGTTCCTGGGATGTCGGTAACTATCGCCTTATCTTCTCCCAATATCTTATTGAGTAGAGTTGATTTACCAACATTTGGCTCACCAACAATAGCAACTTTAACACCGTTAAACAAGTACTTAGATTGCTTAGATGTTGCTTGCATTTCCTTCGCTTTAGCAATCATAGCTGGAATAACTTGCCTTATTTTTAAAATAAGGTCCGTCTCATCGTCAAATTCCGGATAATCGATATTAACTTCAATTTGTGCTGAAAGAAGATTCAAACCTTCTTTCATCTTTAATAAAAATTTAGTGTTTTCTCCACCTAAAGTTCTTATTGCAAAATCCTTTGAACGCACTGTTCGGGCATTGACAACTTGATTAACAGCTTCAGCTTCAGTAAGATTGAGCTTCCCGTTATAATAAGCCTTTGCAGAAAATTCTCCACCTTTTGCAAGACGCGCACCATATTTTAAGCAAGTTTCGATAACTTGTCCAACAATTATGCGGGAACCGTGAAGATAGAATTCTACTGTATCTTCGCCACAGTAAGAATGTTCAGCTTCGAAAAATATATACAACGCTTTATCTATGAGAGACAGTCTATCATCTTTATCTATATATATGCCGCCAAAATTAGCGACATGACTTTTCACGCTCTTTTTTCTAACCATACGAAAAAGAATTTTCTTCGCATCTTTCCCGGCTATTCTAACTATTGAAACTGCCGATTTATATGGAGCTGTGCACTCAGCAACAATTGTATCAAAAATAAACATAATTACCTCTCAACTATTATATATCATTTCTGTTATAAAAAATCCTTCTAGATACCCTAGAAGGAAATTATTTATTTGTTTTCTTCGCTAATTTCTTTTCCCTTAGCCTCGAAAGCATCATCGATCTTATTGGAATCTTCATATTTAGGTACGTAATTCACATATTGAATGGTTATGTGTCTTTCCTTACCAGAACCGACCGAAATGGTCTTTATATGAACATCTCCCGCTAAGGCATTGTGAATAACTCTTCTCTCGTCAGATGTCATTGGGGACAAGTCAGCAGTTATTTTTGTTCTCTTGACTGTTTTAGCAACTCTTGTAGCAAGGTTGACAATCTTCTCGTATTTTTGATCTTTATAATTATTGATATTAAGCAATACACGATAGTGTTTGTCGTACTTATTGTAGAGGACTGATCTCGTTAATTCATTAAAGGCTTTCAAGGTTTCACCGTTCTTACCAATAATTTTAGACGCGTCATTTTCACTCGTCATATCAACGTGAATTAAATCTTCGTCAACCGTAATGTTAATATCGGCTTGCAAGCCTATTGATTCCAAGAGATTTGCTATATATTCCTTCGTAAATTTAAGGACATCGTCAAATTCAATTACTCCGATAATTGCAGATCTTTTAAATAAACCTTTAGATTCAGAAATAACTTCATATTTCAATTTTTCAGCTGGAACATTTAGTTCCTCACTCGCTTTAGCTAGTGCTTCTTCAACAGACTTTCCTTCATATTTCTTCATATATAACTCCTTTTATTTAAGTTTCATATACTTACTTTTTTTGGATTTTTTTACTTTGTTATATTTGGTATATTTTGTCTTTTTATCTTTGTGTTTAGATCCTTTTTTATAGGAATTAATAAATTCTGTAAGGAAGGTCTGGAAGATAGAAATTAACGCTCCGAAGAACCAGTAGATTCCCATAGCTGCAGGAAGGTTAAGTCCCATAAATACAATAAATACCAACATGATCCAAGGAAGATATTTCATCATGCTAGTTTGAGTAGAATCTTCTTGAACTTTAACCGTTTTGTTACCAACTATTCTACTCTTTCTCCAATTTTGAATCCATATGGACATTCTTGTGGAGAAGAACTGTGCGATTGCCATCAAAAGGAAAAGAACGATAGCGAATGGTGTCTCACCGGTGAAATCCCACGCAGTTATAGCTGTGTATGTTGTTGTTGATAGTTGCAAACCAAAGACGCTACCAGTAGTCAAAATACTCGATCCTTGCAAGGCCCCCCAAACGGAAATAAATATAGGGAACTGAATAATTAGTATCAGCATTTGTTTAAACGGATGAACGTCGTGTTTCTTATATAGAGCTTGTTGCTCGGCAGCTAGTTTTTGCTGCTCATATTGATTGGTTTTTGCATTCGGATACTTCGCTTGAATCTTTTGCAATTCTGGTTGAAGCTCTGTCATTTTCATTTGATTTGAAGATGAATTTAAAGAGGCGAGAACAATGATTGAACGACAAATTAATGTAACCAAGAAGATTGCTAAAATTTGACCGTTTCCTTCAACACCAAAGGCCAAAGTGAAATGGTACAACAGCCATCCGATTGGATATACTAATAATCCTTCGATAAATCCATATTCAGAGAAAGCTTGACCCCAAGTCTTTCCCTCGACAAAGGTATCTCTATTTATTCCATAATAACCAGATTCAGGAGTCAATCCTGTAAGTATGGTTCCGGTTTCCTCGTCAACATTATCCTTAAAATATGTAAGATAAGCATTTGTCGGAGCTACATCTTTCAATTCTTCGTCATTCGAGGCTTCTTCTGTCCACATATCGAAGTTAGCCCAAAGTTCTTCCTCTCCATCGCTGTTATATCCAGCATATTTGATAACAGCTTTCAATGTTGATTCATTTACAAGACTTTCTTTTTCTTCATCAGTTGTTGCTGAAAGGTATTCTATATATGATTCAACGTATGATTCAGGAGCAAAGTTTTGCGTGGAAGCATTCGCCACAGCATAATTAAAAGCTTCATCGACTTTTTCGTCGATGTAATCCCAGTAAGCATCACCAGGCAAAAAATAACCCGCTTCCTCTGCAGCTTCATTTATTTCGTCAAAATTTTCATTTACATATTCATCAACTAAGCATGCTCTATCGTTTACGGTGACAAAAGATGCTGTACAACTCGATACTAGAAATAGGGTACCAAATACTCCTACTCCAAGCATTAACCTTTTGGTAAATTTGTTCACTTGTTTTTTTCTCCCTTTGCTATTAAAGAGCTAATACTAGATAATAGACTTTCTTTATTTTCCAAACTGCTAAATTCCAAAAATTTAGGCTTAGTTACAACAACAATATCGTAACTTTTTTCATAATTATTGTAAATGCTAAAGAACGCTCGGATTTGTCTTCTTACTCTCGCGCGCGTTACTGCATTACCAACTTTTTTACTAACTGATATACCTATTCTCATAAACCCAAACTCACTTGGTTTAACAAAAACTAGATATTGTGGCGTTCTAGCTTTAAGATTGTAATTCATGGTTTTCTTAAAGTCACTAGATTTTTTGAGCCGATTAATTTTTTTCATATCGCATGGCTCCTCTTTTTTAAAAAGCCACTAGACTTTCATCTAGCAGCTTATTTTTTGACGAATTTAAGCAGCTAATCTTTGTCTGCCTTTACGACGCCTTCTAGCAAGGATCTTACGGCCACTTACAGTAGCTTTTCTAGCTCTGAAGCCATTTACAGATTGATTTTTCCTTTTACTAGGTTGATATGTTCTTTTCATATTCTATCTCCTCTATGTGAAACAACGGATTTTCACGCGTAGATATTATATATAAATATTGCTAATAAAGTCAATTAATAAAAGCCTGTTCAATGAAAGAATTAAAAAGATAAATACGAAAAAACAAGAATTAATACATATTGTTATTTAACTAATTTTTTTATATCAACTCCGGGAAATAACTGACTGAATTCCTTGGGAATCGGCGCTCTAAATTTAAACTGACGCTTGGTTAATGGGTGTTCGTATTCCAATAAATACGCATGCAAGCCGAGTCTCTTGATCGGATTGGAGGGATTACCGTACTTATCATCTCCAATAACATGATGCCCAATAGTGCCTAGTTGAACTCTAATTTGATTCTTTCGTCCGGTGAAAATATGAACATCAAGCAAAGAATATCCTTCGTTTTCAGCAATGACCTTATATTTGGTTATTGCTTTTTTTGCTTTGGGATTTCCACGGTTTGTCAAATACATCAAATGCGTCTTCGAATCGCACAAGTAGTGAATCAAGGTATCTTCCTTGCGTGCTAAAGTTCCCTCGACAATAGCTAGATATCCGCGGTCTTTTATGTTTTGATTCCAATTGCTTTGAAAAGCATCTTTAATCTCTTGTTTTTTAGCAAAAATCAAAACGCCAGAAGTTTGCTCATCCAACCGATGGACAACATACAAACGAGAATGCTTATCCTTATATTGCATGTAATCTGAGACTAAGCGGAATGCGGTCTTTGTCTTCACCTTATCGGTCGGTATACTCAACAATCCGGCTGGTTTGTTGATAACTATAATCTCATCATCTTGATAGATGAGCGGAAACCTATCTCTATTTCTTTTCACAGGGATGCGCGTTTTCGAAACCATAACTGTATCTTTTGGAAAAAGCGGAGCATCAAACTGGCTCATAGGCGCTCCATTTATGGCTACTTGCTTATTTTTAAGCAGGGATTTGACGGCGTTTTTTGATATCTTTGTATATTTAGAATACAAAAACGTTAAAAGAGTTGTCTGCTCCTTGACATCAAAAACTTTCATTTCAGCATCTCTCCGCATACTTTTAGTCATTTTTTTTAGAGGTTTGCTCTCGCTTTTTTTGACAGGATTCCCCCGTCGATTTTTCGCTCTCTTATCAACTCTTGCTGGGGATTTTTTCCTGCTTTTAATCCGTGAAGTTTTTGTTTTTTTATTATTCATTTATAAATTCCTGTATTTGTTTCAAATATTCTTTCCCAGTTTGACGTCCTATTTGATAAAGGGCCTCAAGCTTTTTTACATCCTTCTCCGCGTGAGATATAGTTATCGGATCTTTAGGTCTAATAACCAAAGCTTTTCCACTCTTTTCCAATTCTATAATCTTTTCCGCTTCTCTATTATATGTTTTTCCATCATTTAAACAAGCCTCGTAAGCTTTGGGGAACTTAGAGTACATCAACTTTAAAAATCCGCGATGTTTAGCTTTTGTCTTTTTTCTAAAATTATAGTCTCTCGTTGCGACGATAATTACTTTTTCATTGCCATCTTCAAAAGCCTTGTTGAATGGAACCGGATCAGATATTCCACCATCAAGATAATACTTATCGCCAATTCTATAGGGTTTACAAGCAATAGGCAAACTTGCAGAAGCAGTAACTCCTTTAAATATGTCTTCACACTTTCCCTTTTCAAAGTACACCGGATTACCAGTTTCACAATCGGTAGCAACCGCGAGCATTCTAGTATGATTCGACTCGAATTCCTTTTTATTGAATTTCATTTCCGGTCTAGTTATCAGTTGATCGATAAAGAACTTAAAGTTAAACACCGAACCAGTTTTCCGAAAATTTCCAATTGAAATATATCGGCTATCGTCGATATATTTGAGAATCATTTCAATTGATTTTTTAGGATTTTTTGATGCGTATGTCACGCCTACCATTGCTCCAGCCGAAGTTCCTATGACATAAGGAAGATAAATATTGTGTTCCATCATTACGTCGACGACACCTGCTGAAAAGACAATCCGCGTTCCGCCGCCTTGCAAAACTAAACCAACTTTACTCATCTTACACATCCCTCCTCAATAAATTAAGGTATACTTCTCTAAGATTTTCTCCATAGTTCTTTATCGTAAATTCATCGATGAAAGCTTTCGCTTTTTCAGCGATATTTTCTTTTTCGATATTCTTAAGTCGCTTGTAGAAATCCTCTACGTTTTCGCCGAGAAGAGCAGTCTTTTCATCTATCAATAAATCGTACAAATATGGATTTTTTGCCGACACAACCGGCACATTTGCTTTCATCATCTCCATTATCATATACGAATCTACATGGAATTTATAAGGAATGAATAGTGCGGTTGCACTAAATATAGCTGAGTGATATAACTCACGATGTAAATGCGGGTAATAGTGTAGGTTCTTTATTTTATTTGTTTTCCCGTAATGGTGAGAATTAGATAGTAGACCTGCTTTTCCACCAAAGTAGAAAAACTCGTAATCAGGCATAATTCTCGCTATTGATTCTAGTTCATCAAATCCTTTTTCATAATCGTATTCGCCGTAACCTATGACAATTTTCTTTTCATCTGTCACCCTGTAATACTTTCTAAATGCTCCTATCTCTTCCTTCGAGTAGTCATAGGAATAATATGTTTTGATTCCTGGATTTACAACTGTAGAGTGAATATTGACATCGCTGTGTTTGAGCAGGATTTTCTGTGATTCCCAATTACACAAAACAACTTTTACATCACTTCCGATATTGCTAAACATTTTCGATACTGCTTTTGCGTAATCGACTCCCTGGATAGCTTTAGAATAATTAATATTTTCAAAATCGTTGTAGTCATTAAAAAGTGAAAGCACAACCGGAGCATCGGGATTCGCCTTGCGGTTTTTCCTGATGCTCTGATAGGCTTTATACTGATTTAAATTCAATAGATGTACGAGATCATAATGCTTGTCATAATTGAAAGTATATTCTATTCCTTCTGATTCTAAGGCGTATTTGATTGCAGTTAATTGCCGATCTAAAACAGGCTTATTGTTTCCCTTTTCGCCATTGATACACAAGAGAACAGTTATTTTTTGATTCTCCATTACAATCTCACTCCATTAATTCTATTCAGATATCTCTTCGTCTGTTTTTTCTTGAACTTCTATGGTATCTTCTTCGTCTTTTTCATCTTCATCGCCAGCCACTTCTTTTGTGACAGAAGCGATAGATTCGCCATCTCTAAGTTTGATTACTTTTACACCAAGAGTGGCTCTACCAGCAAGATGAATACCACTTACCTTTGTCTTAAATACGGTTCCAGCATCTGTAACAATTATTATTTTATCGTTTTCAGTCACGTTCATCAAAGCAATCAAATCTCCGGCTTTCTCCATGTTATTGAGTGCTTTAACGCCTTTTGACCCACGAGCTGTTATTCTAAAGTCATCACATCTCGAACGCTTTCCATAGCCATTAGCTGACAGTGTCAATATAGTTCCACACATCGAATCGATGCACACTCCAACTACCTTAGCTCCATCGAGATTCATACCTTTGACACCAGATGCTGTTCTTCCCATAGAGCGGACATCCGTTTCGTGGAAAGTACAAACTTTTCCTTTTGATGAACCAAGAGAAATCGTCGCTCCGCCATCGGTATATCTAACTGATAACAAGTTGTCTCCTTCTCTCAAAGTAATAGCAATTTTTCCGTTTCTATTGATGCGGTTAAATTGGCTTGATTGTGTTTTCTTGACGACTCCGTTTTCCGTTACAAAGAAGAAATAGTGCTCATCATCATAGTTATCACATGAAATAACTGACATAACTTTTTCTTCTTTTTCAATGTTTATAATATTTACGACAGGAACACCTTTTGATGTACGGGAACCAACGGGAATTTCGTAACCTCTCACACGGTAAACTTTACCGTAATTTGTAAACATCAACACGTCGGTCTTCGTGCGGGAATGAACCAAGATATCGACAATATCATCCTCTTTGGTCTTCATTCCACGAACGCCAATTCCTCCGCGATTTTGCGTCTTAAACTCATCCGGACTTACTCTCTTAATGTAGCCTGATTTGGTCAAGAGAATCAGTATATCTTGATCTTCAATCAAATCCTCGTCTTCGCCAGAGAAGATAATATCAGACAATTCTGTGCGTCTTTCATCGCCGTAGTTATTTTTAACTTCTTCAAGCTCGTCATAAACAACTTGCTGTAATACGTCAAAGTTGTTAAGTATGTTATTATACCTTTTTACATCTTCATTTAACTGATTTTGTTCATCGACTATTCTCTCGGTTTCCAATCCAGTCAACCTCTTTAAAGGCATATCCAATATGGCTTTAACTTGAATTTCATCAAATTCGAATCTTTCAATCAACTTGCTTGCTGCATCAGATACCGAACCTGATTTCTTGATTATTTCTACAACCTCATCAATGTTGTCGTGAGCTTTAATCAATGCTTCCAAAATGTGAAGTCTCGCCTCAGCTTTATTCAAGTCAAATCTCGTTCTTCTTTCCACGATTTCTTCCTGGAATTTTATGTAGATATTCAACATATCTTTCATATTGAGAACTCTAGGTGCTCCGTTAACCAAAGCGAGCATATTTACCGAGAAACTATCTTGAAGTTTTGTGTACTTAAATAGGTGATTTAATATTATTTCAATATTAGCATTTTTCTTCAAATCTATTTGGAACCTAGTTCCAACTTTTTGGGAAGAGTAGTCATTGACGGCTGCAATACCTTCGATGATTTTGTTCTCGCATAAAACAACTATTTTCTTGGCAAGTTCCTTTTTATTTACCATGTAAGGAATCTCGTTAAACACGATTGAAGTTCTATTCTTTTTCTCAATAACTTCATACTTACCTCTAACAAGTATCGTGCCTTGTCCAGTCTCAAAATAATTTTTGATTCCAGATTTTCCAAGAATCATTCCGCCACCGGGAAAATCAGGGCCTTTAATATAATTAGTTAACTCATATGGTGTAAGTTCTGGATTTCTAAGCAAAGCTTGAACTCCATTTATTGTCTCAGTCAAATTGTGAGGAGGAATATTTGTCGCCATACCAACAGCGATACCAGTTGCACCGTTAACTACTAAATTTGGTATCCTGGCTGGTAAGACCGAAGGTTCTGTACCTTCTCCATCATAAGTTGAAACAAAATCAACAGTATTCTTGTTAATACCTCTGATCATCTCGTTTGAAAGTTTGGTTAAACGAGCTTCTGTATAACGCATAGCCGCAGGTTCATCACCATCTTGAGAACCGTAGTTACCATGACCGTTAACAAGCGGATATCTCGTAGCGAAATCTTGAGCCAAATGAGCCATAGCACCATAAATCGCACTGTCGCCGTGTGGGTGATATTTACCCATGACATCACCGACAATACGCGCGGATTTTTTGAAAGGTTTATCGGATGTGTTTCCGGTCGCAGCCATTCCATAAATAATTCTTCTTTGTACTGGCTTAAAACCATCTCTTGCGTCTGGTAAAGCACGCGAGACAATGACCGACATAGCATAGTCTAAAAACGATTCTTTCACTATGCTATTCATTTCAACTTCTTCGATACCACCAATGATTCCTTCGGTTAATCCTTCTACTTGCTTAGGAGCTTTTACCGACTCTTCTTTTTCTACTTCTTCGCTCTTTTCATTTTCTTCGTTTTCATCAATTTCATCTTCATTGATGTCTTTGTTCAAATCTTTTTCTTCCATGTCGTGCTCCTTTCCTAGTTGATATCTAAGTTCTTGACGAACTTAGCATTCTTCGTTATAAAGTCTTTTCGAGGCTCGACATTTTCGCCCATCAATTCATCGAGAACGCGATCTGCCTCTTCCGCTTCTGCTACTGTCACTCTCCACATCTTACGTCTATCTTGTTCCATTGTTGTCTCCGCTAATTGCTGAGCATCCATTTCACCTAAACCTTTGTATCTTTGAAGTGAGAATTTTGCATTCTCAGGGAGTTTATTCTTAATTGGCTCAAGTTCTTCTTCTTTAAAGCAATAGTAATCGTGAGAGTGATAAGTCAACTTGTATAATGGTGGTTGAGCTATATATACATATCCGCCTTCAATTAGAGGTTTCATAAATCTGTTAAAGAATGTAAGTAATAAGATTCTGATGTGAGAACCATCGACATCAGCATCAGTCATGATTATGATCTTGTGATACTTTATTTTTGTAATATCAAAATTCTCACTGTATCCCGCGCCAATCGCTTGAATTAAAGTCGCAATTTCTGCGTTCTTCTCGATTCTTTGAATGTTGGCTTTTTCAACATTTAGAATCTTTCCTCGCAAAGGTAAGATTGCTTGAGTAAACGCATCTCTTCCGTTCTTAGCCGATCCGCCAGCAGAATTACCCTCAACGATAAATAGTTCTCTCTCTTCAGGGTCTTTTGAAATACAATCAGCAAGCTTGTCTGGAAGCGTTCCAGACAAAGAAGCTTTGCCTTGAACCGAATTTCTCGCCCGCTCAGCTGCTTTCCTACCTTTGAAAGCGGAAAGAATTCTCTCATAGAAAAGTCTACCCTGTTTAGGGTTTTCCATAAGCCAATCTCTCAAAGAATCACCGACGATTGATGAGACAATCTTTCTCACTTCATCGTTTCCAAGTTTATCTTTGACCTGTCCCTCGTACTGAGGATCAGGATGCTTGACCGATATGACAGCTGTCATTCCCTCTGTAATATCATCGAAGCTGAAATTTTCATCATTGTCTTTCAACCATTTTTTTAATCGGAAATATCTATTTAACTCTCTACCAACCGCAAGCCTAAAACCTTCTTCGTGAGTTCCGCCTCCTGCAGTTCCGATATTATTACAAAAAGATTTCATAGTATAAATCGAAGATTTTGTCGGTTGCAAAGCACATTCAGCATAAATATTCATTGCTTTTCCTTCGAAAAAGGGAATATCATCAAATATTTTTGTTTTCTTTTCGTTTAAGAATTTAACATATTCGGATATTCCACCTTCGAAGCAATATTTTTCCTCGTAAGGTTCAATTTGTCTATTGTCTCTTAAAACAATTGACAATCCGCGATTCAAATAAGCAGTTTGTCGGCAATATTCTCTAACTTCTCCGTAATCAAAAATTGTCGTTTGCGTAAAGATAGTTTCATCCGGAGTAAAGTTCACTTTGGTTCCTGTCTTGTTCTTGTCGCATTCACCAATTACGTGTATTCCTGGAGCGACTGTATGTCCTCCATTAACAAATTCAATTTGATGAATTTTACCGTTTCTAAAAACAGTAACTGTAACCTTTGAAGAAAGAGCATTAACGACCGAGGCTCCGACTCCGTGAAGACCTCCAGAGACCTTATATCCAGTTGACCCATCAAACTTTCCACCGGCGTGGAGAACAGTATATACTGTTTCAACTCCAGATAGCCCAGTGTCAGCGACTGTGTCGACAGGAATACCACGACCATCATCCTCTACTGTTACTGAACCGTCCTTTTCAAGCGCGATATAGATATTGTGACAATATCCCGCTAGCGCTTCATCGACAGCGTTATCAGCAATTTCGCGAATGAGGTGATGAAGACCACGACTTGAGGTTGTTCCAATGTACATTCCCGGCCTTTCACGCACTGGTTGAAGTCCCTTTAAGACCGTGATGTCGCTTCCACAGTAATCCTGCTTTGCTTTTTCCTCGTTTCTCTCCTGATCCGAATCAATTTTTTTGAATTCAATTTTCTCGTCTTGATTATCTTCGGGTCTATTTAGTTTATCCTTTTCCATCTTTATCTCCTTTTAACTTGATTGTTGTTTATTTTATATACATCGCAGTTGGGTAAGTCGTTAATTTCTTCGGTTGAAGTTATAAATACTTGACCCTTTTTCTGTAAATATGTGATTAAATTAGTTTTTCTCGTTTCATCTAAATCCGATAAAACATCATCCAGGAGTAGAATCGGATATTCTCCAATTATGCTCTCGATTATTTTTGCCACAGCGATTTGCAAGGCTAGAACTATAAGTCTATTTTGTCCTTGCGAAGCATAGGCAAACACTGATTTTTCATTGATGAATGCTTTTAAATCATCTCTTTGTATTCCAATCAAAGTTGTCTTTCTTATTCTTTCTTCTGTTCTTATAGAATCGTGAAGCTTTTTCAGCTCTCTTTTAAATTCTTCCTGTGAGTCTGTCTTCGGAACGTTTGTTTCATATTCGAGTCGGACCTCTTGTCCTTTTCCGAATAAATCCGAGTAAATGGTAGCGATCGATTCATTGAGCTTATCGATAAATTTCCTTCGTTGCTGACTGATAACAAATGAAACATTAATCAATTCGTCGGTCAAAACTTCTATAACATTCTCATCATAGCCTTGAGCTAGTGCGACATTTCTCTCTTTGAGAATTTTTTTGTGTCTAATCAAAGCGTATAGATACTTAGCAGATAAGCTTGAAATAGAATAGTCAATCATCTTTCTTCTCTCGCTAGGTTCGTTTTTAAACAATAAAACCGAACTGGGAGTGTATATCACACAATTCATTTTTCCGACAATTTTAGTGACTGACTGCTGCTTTTCTTCATCCAAGTATATTACTTTGCCTTTTTTAGAAATATCAGCTCGCAAAGTGTGATCTTCATTCTTTGATTCATATTCTATAGAGATTTGAGCGAGATTTTCACCTTCTTTAATTAGATCTCTATCTTTATTTTTTCTAAATGATCTACCTAATGACAAGTAGTAAATTGCTTCGATTAAATTTGTTTTACCTACAGCGTTTGGTCCACAAATGTAATTTAGCTTGTTATCAAATTCGAGAGAAAGATTTTCAAAGCTTCTATAATTTATCAATCTTATTCTTCTAATTTGCATATTTGATATTGAAGAGAGTTCACTTCGACAACATCTCCATCGCGAAGTTTTTTTCCACGTCTTTTTTCTTCCTCACCATTGACAAAAACTTTGTTGTTAGGGCTTTGTAAAAAAGACTTTTGTTCCCCACCTGAAGCAATAATATCAGCTTTTTTTAAAAATTGTCCCAAAGTGATAAATTCAGACGTTATGTTAATTCTTTTTCGCATAATAGAAGCCTTCTTTCCACAAAATATTATACCATATTATATATAATATATAAATATATATAAATATATGTATTACTATATGTAATTATATATAGTATCTTATCGCTCCTTAAAAATTAAAAAGCTTTATTAGGAAAATCTAAATTTAAATTACAAAGTCCAAAACTCATGTTTAGAAAGAAAAAAGCAAAAGATGTACTCTAACCCTATCTTTATAGTTTTTAACTACTAGTCACCTTTAAATTCGGCTTATCGCATAAATTTAAGATAAATAAATCAAAAAAAGTGATTCAGCGGAATCACTTTCTTTTTTTTAGATTTTTATTTGAAATTAATCGCCTAGGGATCGTATAGGTGTAATGACTTGAGTTATTGTTTTGTCGCTCGATTTTACTAAGAAAGCTCTATTCTCAGCTGCGAATGCCAAAGTTACTCTCTCACTATCCAAAGCTTTAATCGCTTCAACGACAAACCTCGCGTTGAAAATAATTGAGAATCTATCTCCTTCAAATTCTGCACCTTTTAAAACTTCCTTAGAAGATCCGACATTGAGATCCTTGGATGATATCTCCACACGGTCATGACTTGCATTAACGAGTATCTTCGTATTTCCGACAATCGTAATTCTCTCGATGGAAGAAATAAATTCTTTAGAATTTACTGTTAAATTATATTCCATTCCAGTTGGAATAATACGATCTACATTGGGGAATTCTCCATTGTACAATTTTGAAGATACGGTGTAGTTTCCGACTTTGAATAAAACCTTATTGGGATCAATTATCATAGAGATGTTATCGTGTTTATTAAATTTAGATACGACACTCAAAGTTTTGCAAGGTACAGTGATTGAAACTTGGTGATTTCCTTCAATCTCAACGTACTTTCTAGCTAGTCTAAACGAATCGGTAGCAATAAAGGTCAATCTATTTTCTTTAGCTGTGATATTGATACCATAGAACAGCTCTTTAGGGCCTCTCGTTGCAACTGCAAAAGAAGTTGAATTGAAAAGTCTAACAAAATCAGACATCTTAATATCAATTTTTTCTTTTGAAGTAGCTTCTATATCAATATCGGGATATTCTTCAGCTCTAAATATATTTAATTTAAATTGAGAAATTTCATCAGATACAAAAAGGAGAGAAGAATCAACCAATTCTAATGTAACAATATCAGATTCGAGATTTTTAATGATATCTAATAAGTATTTGGCAGGAATTTGAACTTTACCTGGAGTTGAATTTATGATGGCATTATCGTCATCCCCAACATTTAAGATTGCTTGTATAGTTAAAGTTCCATCAGAACCTATAACACAAATGTTGTTTTCAGTAACTTCTATTAAAAAGTTTTTGAGAGCAGCAATCGGAGATTGAATGGGAATAGCTTCATATGCATTCTCTAAAAGTTTTTGAAATGAATTTCTCTTAATTGTAAACTTCATAATATATTATTTCCTTTCTTAAGAATATAAGAATAATAATAAGGGCGGTGAATATGGTGGATAGTGTTATTAAAGCTAATAAGCCAAAAAAATCTCCATAAATAACCCTATAAATATTATAACAAATTCAAGTAGAAATTAGTAGAAATAATCGTTAAAAACGGGCTTTTTTTAATTCTTTAATTCAGCAGTTAAAGACTTTATTGCTTTCTTCATATTTGAATCTGTTTTCAACAAGTTTTCCACCTTTTTACACGCCGCCATAACCGTGGTGTGATCTTTACCATTAAAAGCTTTTCCTACAGCAGCAAAAGACATATCCAATAAGTTGCGGCAAAGATACATTGCAATTGCTCTAGCCAGGGCTATTTGCAATGTTCTAACGCGAGATTTAATTTGTGAATCGGCTAAATTGTAGTATTTTGCTACTTCATATATTATTCTTTCCGCGTTTAATTTTCCTTTTTTTCTATTGCTCTT
The DNA here is from genome assembly GCA_041669865.1 of Bacilli bacterium. Taxonomy (GTDB): domain Bacteria; phylum Bacillota_I; class Bacilli_A; order RFN20; family CAG-288; genus Scatoplasma. Next base: position 16,149 of record JBAYAI010000010.1, read on the forward strand.
AGTCTCGTAAGAAAAAGCTTGATGAACGATTTCAAGAGTTATTCTATCGGTGTTTTTTGCAGAGACATTAAAGAAAAGAATTCTATTTAAAGCCCCTTCTAATTCTCGAATATTGCGAGAGTTATTTTCTGCGATATATTCAAGAGCATCATCGTCAAAAAGCGAAGAGTCAAACCCGTTAGCTTGAATCTTCATTATCAAAATCTCTATGAGAGTTGTCTTTTCAGGTTTTTCAATGTTTACTGATAATCCTTGAGAAAAGCGCGATACCAGTCTTTCCTCCAGTCCTTCCAGTTGAGAAGGAGAACGGTCGGAAGTAATAACTATTTGTTTTCCGCGTGAGACCAAAAGGTTGAAAATGTTAAAAAACATAGTAGTTGTCGCTTGTTTTCCAGTTAAAAATTGGATGTCATCGATGAGTAGAAAATCTATGTTTTTAAAGAAGTCTTTCAAAGATTCTCGGTCGTTATCGCCTCTGATATATTTGACGAATTCATCAACAAAATCTTCAGATGTTATATATAGAACCTTTTTATTAGGGTCGTCGTTGTGAACGGCGTTTCCAATTGCATGCAATAAGTGTGTTTTTCCTAAACCAGAACGCGAATATAAAAATAGAGGGTTAAAAGATCCTGGATTTTTTGAAACATATAAAGCTGACTGATAAGCCTGTTGATTGGATTTGCCAACGACAAAATTTTCAAAGGTGAATTTTGGTTGAATAAAAGCAGATTCAAAATAAACTGTCGATTTCTTTTCTTCAGTTAAGCGAATTTGGTCTTTATTTTGCTTTATTTCATTGGCGGTAATTATCGAAAGAGAATAATCTGACTCTGTAACATCATTTATGGCTTTAATAATTAGATTTGAATAATCTTGGGTGAGTACTTTTTTAGAAACAGCTGAGTCAGTGACTAAAACCGCATTACCTCCATCTAGTGAAAATAAGTAGGAGGTCGAGAAAAAAGAATTATACAAAGAACGATCTTTTACTTTGTTAGATATCTTCTTTAATGCTAGATTCCAAATTGATGATAGTGTCATTGACTGAGTTGCCATATATTATTCCCCCAATTGCTAAAATTATAGCATAGAAAATCAATAAAAATGACGAAAAATTAACACAAAAAAAACGAGTAAAAGTTATCCACAATTTTGCACTTTAAAATAGCGCGGAAATAAGCCTTGATTGAGTTATCCACCGGAATTGGTGGTGGATAACTTGTTGATAAATAATTGTGGATATATTTTTGTTAATACTGTGAATTGTTTTTCACATCTAACGGAGTTATCCACCGGCGAAAAAATCAGTGTATTTCGCTTATTTATCATTTAACCACATAGTGAAAAACCCATTTTTCACAGGTGTGAATAACGTAAAAATCGGTGAAAAAGATGTTAATAATCCACAAAAAAATAACAAAATAATGTTAAGAAATAAATAACTGAAAAATAATTTTTTATCAATCGGTGAAAAACTTGTATAAATTGTAACATTTAAGATGTGCTTTATGAAACAAATCACGGAAGTGGATATATTGAATCATTCACGCTGAAAATATAAGTGATTGATTTTTTTGTGAACGTATTAACCGCGAAAGTTTGCGATTGATTTTCAATTCACGCCAACTGAAAATTTAATTACGTTATTTTCATTTCTCGTTAATGGTTGCTTAAAATTTAAAACGAAAAAAATCATTTATTTATAATTTTTCTTATGTTGAAGTTAATTCTTTTCATTTTAGGATATATTTTCAGATAGATTTTTTCATAAATTTCTTTGTATATCTCAATATTTTTTTTGTTAGGTTGAAAAGTAGTCGTCACATGAACCATATTGTCGATAGCTTCCTTAAATGATTTGAATCGACCACTGGCGACAAAGACTATAATAGCACATCCAAGCGAGGCTGTTTCATAAGTTTGAACTCGAGAAACAGGTTTATTGAAAATATCTGCTGTAATTTGACATACAGCATTAGATTTAGATCCCCCACCAGATACTCTTATTTCTTTGACTTTATGATGAAGTTTCCGCTGAATATTGTCCAAACCTTCTTTTAAGGCAAAAGCAATTCCTTCTATAATCGATTTATAAAGGTGATATTTTGTGTGGTAATCGGAAAAACCACATATTGCTCCTTTAGCGAGAGGGCGTTTTAAACCAGGACCCCAATAAGGCTGGAGAACTAAACCTTCAGAACCAGCAGGAATGTTCATAATTTTCTCATTTAAGATTGTTTCCACTCCCTTTTGCTCAATTTTTGATATTTGAAGTTCTTCTGAAGCAAAGTTTTGACTAAACCATTGCAGCATCCAATAACCCCTATATACTTGAACTTCTAAGGCGTACATATTATTTGCAGGATACGAGTATGCGGGAAGAAAAGTCTCAGGTTCTACATATCTTTTGTTAATAACTTCAACCGAACTTGCAGTTCCGTATGATATCGAGGCTATGTTATTATCGATGCAACCAACGCCCAGCGATTCACAATTCTTGTCTGCTCCACCGCCGAAAAGAGGTAATCCTTCTGGAAGACCGGTCAACTTACTAGCTTCTTTGGTAATCGTTCCTATTTTCGATCCAGCTGGAACTAAATTTGGAAGAAGCTTTGGATCGATGTTAAAAACTTCAAAAGTTAGAGAACGTTTATTATCCCACTTGCGTTTTTTCATATTTATCGGATAGTGACCGGTATAAGAAGAGGCTGTATCAGCTTCTACATTAGTTAATTTATATATAAAGTAAGTAGAAAGGGCCCAGTAGTGCGCGGTTCGCTGCCAATTTTCCGGTTCATTTTCCTGAATCCAATTAGACATAGTTCGGGCGCGATTGAGTTTTACAGTTTCGTTCATACCAACGATAGATAATAACATTTTTTTATAAAAGGGATACCGTTTTTTACATTTAGCTTGTCGCTTGTCAAGCCAAAGAATTGAAGGGCGAATCACTTTGTGTTTTTTGTCTAGCAATACGGCGGAGTCGCGAAAAGTTGTAATCGAAAAACCATAAAGAGCGCTAATGTATTCCGGATACTTTTGAGCGAGCTCTTTCGTCACTTTGAACATACATTCGAGATAGTAGTCAGGATCTTGTTCAGCATATCCTGGCTGAGTAGAAAAATAAGGTTTACTATATTGGACCTTAGATATTGCTAGCGAATTACCTTTGTCATCAAAAATCATCGCTCTTACAGATTGTGTTCCGAAGTCCAACGTCAAAGCATACCTTTTTTTCATTGTAAATCCTCTATCTTTTTTCTATTGTTGAATGGCGTATATTTCATCCTTTGAATAATAAAGTTGTAAATGTTCTTTGTTCTTTACAGTAAATAATTCGATGAGGTAGGTTTCAGGTTCATTTTCCTTAAATCCGATAATTGCTCCAACACTACCTTTAGGAGCGAATTTTTTTGCCACGAGAGTCGCGACCAATGTATTTATTTTATATTTCATAACATTACTATTTTACTTCATGACAATATATTTAAGCAATTAATATAAAGATAAAAAAGAACTGGTGAAAAATCACCAGTTCATAGCTTTAGATTAATAAGATTATTTTGTCTTATTATCTTCTTTGGAGGCAGCCGCTTTCTTTTTACGTAATCTATTGATACGTCTATTTCTAGCAGCTCTTTCTCTATTTCTTTGTTTTATAAGCAATTGATATTGCAATTTTTCTTCTTCGCTGTCGAAATATTTTCTAGGTCGACCTTTCAACTTAGATGTTTCGGCGGTAGCAGTACCTCTCTTGTCCTTAAAAGAGGCTTCGCCACACTCTCTATAATTCTTTACCCACTGCATGACCGATTCCTGAGAAGCGATTCCATACCTGTAGGCTAATTCTAAATAGGGCGTGTGTTTTTCTATCCTTTCCATAACTATTTTTTTCTTAAGTTCGGAGGGATATTTCTTGAATTTCTGACCTTTAATAGCCATAATAATCACCTTCCTTCATACTAACTTCAGTCATTTAGCGACAACTAATGATAGTAAATACATTATTAAGGAGTAAAGGGCAAAAAGCAAATTTATTACATTTTATTTAAATATGGCTTATATGACCAAGAAAGCCCGAAAATAAAAAAGATTTTAAAAAGAAATAATATTTTGTTTAAAATTAAAAGTAGAATTTTATTTTGTTTACATTTGTTTAGTTATTAGGGGAGGTTTTTGAAAAAACAATATAGAAAAAAATATTTTTTATGTTACACAAGTTAAAAAATAACAATAAAAAAATATTTTTTTTATAAATCTTACAGTATTAAATTTGTAGCCTTTTTTATTGAGAAGAATTATAATAATTACATCATTTTTATAGAAAGAGGAACAAATATGGATATAATAGATAGATTTTTAAAATACGTATCTTTCGATACGACGTCGAAAGAAGTAAAAAAAGATGAGGCTAGTTCCCAAAATCAGTATAAACTTGCCGAGGAAATTAAGAAGGAAATGATCGATCTTGGTGGGGAAGACATCCACATAAATAAATACGGAACAGTATATGGATATTTTCCCGGACAAATTGAGGGAGATTCGGTTGTTCTAATTGCGCACATGGATACTTCGAACGCTGCAAAAGGAAAAGATATAAAACCGCGGATAATAAAAAAATACGATGGCAAGGACATCAAATTATCTGATGAAACAACGATGAAAGTTGAAGATTTTCCTTCGCTTTTAAAATCCGTGGGACACGAGTTAATTGTTACAGATGGTACTACACTTTTAGGTGCGGATGACAAGGCTGGTATTGCTATTGCGATGGATGTGGTAAATTACTTTGTAAAAAACAAAATTCCTCATCGATCTATTGAACTAGTTTTTTCAACTGATGAAGAAATTGGTGTGGGAGCGGACCATATCGAAATTGAAAGATTACATTCAAAATACGGATACACAATAGACGGGGGAGATATACACTATCTTTGCATAGAAAATTTCAATGCAGCATCCATGAAAGTGGAAATTACTGGAAGATCAATTCATCCAGGTTCGGCTAAGGACAAGATGATTAATGCGGTAAATGTCGGTGTTGAATTTCACGATTCTTTGCCTAAATTCATGAGACCCGAACATACTGAAAACCGCGAAGGTTTTTATCACATTATCGACTTTAATGGAAACGAAGAAAAGACAACTATGAATTATATAGTTCGAGAATTTGATTCGCATAAGCTCGACAGTATGTTGGATTACGCCAAACTTGCTGAGGAAAGATTGAATCATAAATACGGAACAAATGTCGTTAAAGTTGATATCGTAAAAACTTACAAGAATATGAGACCTATTATTGAAAAACAACCAGAAATAATAGGAAGAATTGAAAAGATTTATAAAGAAAAAGGAATAGACTATGAATTCGAACCAATCAGGGGAGGTACAGATGGTGCTGTATTGACTAATCGGGGCTTCAGTTGTCCTAACTTAGGAACTGGAGGTGCGAATTTCCATGGAAGATTCGAATATTTAGATGTCGATCAAATGAAGCAAATGGTAGAAATACTGATTGAATTGTATAAATAAAAAAACGCTGCGCTCTAAGTTGCGCAGCATTTTTTGTAAGTTATTATTCGGTGCGAAGTGCAACGACCGGGTCTTTGTGAGCTGCCATTCGAGCTGGCACTAGCGAAGCAATAAAGGTCAAAATAACTGATATGGCGATTAGAATCAACGCGTGTAACGGAAGTAAGGACGCGATATTTCCAGTGTCAAAACTGGGATTTAAGTTGTTGATGATGACATTTATTATTGGACTTACTAAATAAGTGAATAATACACCAACCACTCCTGCAAGAACACCAATGATTGTAGCCTCAGCTTCGAACAAGCGAGAAACATCCTTCTTTCTTGCACCAACTGCTCTTAATATTCCTATTTCTTTTGTTCTTTCTATAACAGATGTGTGAGTTATGATACCAATCATAACTGAGGATACCACCAGTGAAATTGAGGCAAACGCAATCAGAACTGAGGAAATGATATTTACCAAGGTTTCCAAGGATGA
>JBAYAI010000011.1:0-19666 GCA_041669865.1 Bacilli bacterium
CCATAGCTTCGCGGTGGGCTGTTGTTTCTATATCTTCATCTCCATCGATCAAACCAGCTGGAAAAGATGATACATACTTATTTAAAGCTGGTCGAAATTGCTTGGTTACCAACAAACTTATCTCATTGGTTTTCGGATTGATGTAATATAGAGGCATTAAAACGCCATCGGGATGAGAGGTGTCGTCGGTTTCGCATACCAACTGCCCCTTCTCGTGTCGTGAGGACATGAAATATGAATAATCGTATTTAGTTCCGTTTTTATCTACTTCGTAAGTTACGGTATAAAAATTAAGGAAGGGATGGTTGGTTTCCTTTTTTATGTCTTTTAATTTCCAGTTCACAATATCACCTTTTCTTTCTTAATTATTATATCAACTTTGTTTATTAATTGTATCATTTAATATATAATTAGACATGTAAGTTGAGGAAGTAAAATGACAGATAAAAAAATAGTATTTTTAGGAACTCCCAGCATATCAGCATATCTACTAGAAGGAATGATAAAAGCTGGATTTAATATTGTTGGTGTTATCACGCAAGAGGATAAACCGAAGGGGAGAAAAATGAAACTTTCACAATCTCCGGTGAGTGAAGTTGCGAATAGATATGGCATAAGAGTATTTAAACCACATCGATTAAACAAAGAACACGAATTCTTGAACGAATTGGATCCGGACCTGTTGTTGACATTTGCATACGGTCAAATCATATCGGAGAAAGTCCTTAGTTTTTCTAAGTATCCACCGCTGAATTTCCACGCATCTTTACTGCCTAAGTACCGTGGGGCCGCTCCAATTCAATACGCGTTAAAAAATGGCGAAAAAGTAACTGGCATTTCTCTCATGGAAATGGTTAAAGCGATGGATGCGGGAAGAGTATTTGCAAAGGAAGAAGTAGAGATTGCTCCTCGTGACAATTATTCGAGCATGTGTATAAAGATACAGGAATTGGCGTTGAAAATGGCGAATAAGTACTTACCTCTTTATTTTAATAACAAGCTTGAAGGAATTGAGCAAGATGAAAGTAAAGTGACTTTTTGTCCTTCGATAAAGAAGGACGAAGAACATTTAGATCTAACTTTAAGCCCGGTTGAATTTACCAATTATGTTCGCGCTTTGGCAGATTCTCCAGGTGGATTTGTCTATTGCGGAGACTCGACACTCAAGATATATGAGACTGAAGTCTACGACGAGGTTGAGGACCATCCAATCGGTCAGATTGTCACTGCTAAAAAGAAGTCAATTATTCTTCAAGTTGGTGGAGGAAAAGTCAAGATAATAAGACTGCAAAGGCCGGGAAAGAAAATAATGTTTGCTGCGGATTTCAATAATGGAAACCGCGATTTTGGAGGAAAAATTTTAAAATGATGACGAAAAATAGTAAATTGATATTCGACATGGTACTCATTGGCATATTTGCTGCTTTGTCGTTTGTGATAACTGTCTATGTGTCGATTCCTATTCCTGGCACATCTGGGGCAGGATATTTAAACTTATCAGATGTATTTATTTTTGTACTCGCTGCACTGGTTAATCCGTGGGTTGGTGGCCTAGTAGGCGGGGTTAGCGGAATGCTATCCGATCTCTTTCTTGGATATTCCTATTTTGCTCCCTTTACCTTGATGATTAAATTTATCGAAGGAATTGTTGCCGGTTATTTGTTCCGCGCTTTGACCATCTCCGGACAAGCCACAAGAAAAACATACTTTTGGAAAAGTTTGATTGCTTTTGTCGTTGGTGGCATTGTCATGGCCGGACTTTACATGATTCCTGACTATATCACTTATATCAACATTCCAGGTGAAGCCCCAGGCGGAAGTTATACTTTCATATTTTTCGACCTAGGATTCAATTCCATTCAAGGTGTAGTAGATGCTGTTCTAGGAAGTTTAATATTTGTCGGTCTATATAACATTCCCGGTTTGGCTAATAGGCATCGAGAGGAAAAATAACTTAGAGAAAGGATAATTATTATGATTAAAATATATGTAAAAGACTACGGAGTTATGACATTAGAAATGGATTATAAGGCAGCGAAAAACACCGCAGCAAACTTTGTCAAACTCGCTCGAGATGGATATTACGATGGAACTAAATTTCATCGTATAATCAAAGAATTTATGATTCAAGGTGGAGATGGAAGAGCAGAAGGAAGACCGCTCGATTATACAATCAAAGGAGAATTTCTCTCCAATGGAGTAAATAATCCTTTGAAGCATGAGCGCGGTGTGATTTCGATGGCGCGAACTATGATAAAGGATTCGGCTACTTCCCAATTCTTCATCATGCACCAAAAAGCTCCTCACCTTGATGGAGAGTACGCCGCTTTTGGAAAATTGATCGAAGGGGAAGATGTCTTGGATACAATTGCTAGTGTCGATACCAATTATGCTGATGCGCCAAAAGTTCCTGTTACGATTGAAAAAGTTGAAGTTATTAACGAACCAGACTATCAGGTGGAAACCATTTAATAAAATTTGTCAAATAATTGAGGAGATATATTTATGATAAAGATTGACCACGTTACGAAAAAATTTGGTGATTTTACAGCCGTAGATGATTTAGATTTGGAAATTCAAGATGGAGAAATATTTGGACTCATCGGTCCTAACGGTGCTGGTAAATCAACGACATTAAAGATGATTACTGGAATTTTGCCTCCCACAAAAGGAGATGTTCTTCTTGATAATTATTCCATTACTAAGGATACTTTGAGAGCAAAACAACAATTTGGATTTGTTGCTGATTCTCCTGACATGTTTTTGGGAATGAGAGGAGCTGACTACTTATCTTTTGTTGCATCAGTATATAAAGTTAATCGTGATGAAGCGCAGGAAAAAGCAATAAAGTTAGCAAAAGAGTTCAATATATATGATAGTTTGAATGACTATATTGCTAATTATTCTCACGGAATGCGCCAAAAGATCTTTATCATTGGAGCACTTTTGCATACACCTTCTACATGGATTCTCGACGAACCGCTTACCGGATTGGATCCTGCATCATCATTCAAGATCAAAGAAAGAATGCGCGAGCACGCTGCTGAAAATAAGAGTGTTTTATTTTCCACTCACGTGTTGGAAGTGGCTGAGAAACTTTGCGATAGGATCGGTATCATTTCTAAGGGAAAACTTGTTTTTGTGGGAACTCTTGATGACTTGCGGAAAAAATCAGGGGAAGAAGGATCTCTTGAAGAACTATTTTTGGAGATGGTGAAATAATGAAAGACTTTGTTTTATTGTGCAAGGCAATCGCTGGGTCTTCGACTGGAGTCAGAATTAGAAAAACTAAAATGAAGAAAAAGAGTGGATATTCCTTTTTTTCCTCTAATCTTTTCAGTCAAATAATGGCTGGACTCGTAATTTCTTTGGTTTTTGGTATTCAATTTTATTCAAATTCAAGCCTCTTTTTGTCTAGTGAATTATTGGATTTTACTCAGTACTTTTCCAACGCGACAAACAGCTATTTTATTGCGCTTTTTGCTCTGTCAGTTATCAATGTTATGAATATCTTTTTCCTATCCAAGAACGATGAGGCCCTCGTATCTTTTCCGATAACACCTGGAAAGATATTCCTCGCGCGAATGGTATTGTCTTTGGGATATGCTTTACTATATTCATTCATATTTTTAGTGACGGGTATTATCTATTTGATATTTGTTAATGGAACAGCCCTGTCCTATGTCAATTTGGTTATTTCCTTTGTTACTTTGCCATTCCTATTTATTTCGATAAGTTTTATAGTTGTCAATGCAATCGGCCTGCTTGTCAATTTTAAAAAGCACAGGAAAGTAGGAACTATTTTGACAATCTTAGTCTCAATTATTGGTTTTGTCGCATTTTACCTTCCAACGATATTTGGAACAGGAGAAAGTGCTCAGGATTTGGTAGCCTCATTAGAGATTATGCAGCAAGTATATTCTCAATTTGCATGGATTATATACATTCCTATTAAGGCCATTTTACTCGAGAATAGCACAGACTGGATTTACATATTGCTGCAGGTCGCTTTAACAGCCGGACTTTTAGGCCTTTCTTATTTGTTTGCTAATATGACCTATATTAATAACATCGGCTTAGAAGAAGGGAAAAAACGAAAGAAAGTTTCGAGTGACATTACCGAAAGACGCATTAATAGAGCATTTGATAAAGTTAGTAAAAATGGAATGAAGTCCTATGTTTATCGATCGGTAAGAGAAGTTATTCACTCTCCACAAATAGCGATGATATACTTGTTTGCTCCAGTATTTGTCGCTTTGGTTGTGGGAACATCCTTAGCATTTGCGGTCCCCGAAATCGTTTCGCTTTCAACAATTAATCCAAGAACTTCCTCATCGATTTTACTGGCCTTCCTTTTTGGAGGATCTGTTATAGGTAGCATGACTTTAACCGGTTCTTCAATAGCTGTATCAAGTGAAAATAAGAATATTGCTTTAATAAAATCATCCCCAGTGAATTCTAAGCAATATATCTTTTCCCGCATTGCTTTGAGCACGAGTGCAACTGTGATCAGTAGCATTATATTGGCAGTTGTTTTTGTTACGATGGGATCAATTTCACCTATCTATATATTTTATCTTTTGTTGGAGTTAATACCGGCAGGTATTCTCTTCAATTACGTAAATGTTTGGTGCGATCTTTTGATACCTCGATTTGACTGGAACAACGTTTCGGAAATCACAAACAATTCATGGAAACCTTTCTTTAATATGATAATCAACTTCGTAAGCTGGATAGTTTTAATCGGTATTAGCGCAATCTTTGTGCTTATACCTAATGAATTGGTGATAATTGGTCCAGTTACCGTTTGTCTGATCTACATTTGTTTAATAATTCTATTTAGATATCTTACTTCAAAGCGATTTAACAAACTCATGAGGAGCGACATAAGTTATTAGAAAAGAGTAATATGATACATTTATTTGCAGGAAATGATGCTGAGCGATTGAAGCAAGAGGCATTGAAAGAAATCAAGAAGAACATAGGCGGTCCTGTCACGGATTTCAATTTTGAAACTTTTGACATGTTCAACGATTTGATTCAAGATGCAGTTGCTTCAGCTGAGACAATATCATTTACGATGGACACTAAATTTGTCTTGGTATACAATTGCTTTTTCTTGACCAGCGCCAGCATCAAGGTTCCTTCGAAGTGGAACAAGCAACAAAATATAGATGCTCTTTTGGATTATTTAGAACATCCAAACAGCTCGTGTGAGTTGTATCTAATCGTTCCGGGAAAACTTATATCTGAGCGATCATCAAAGCTTGTAAAAGCTTTAAAGAAAAAAGCCAAGATAACAGTTCAGGATAAGTTGAGCACTCAGGATATGATGGAAATAGGTATGAGATACGTCGGTGGGAAAAATGCTGATATTGATCGAGAAAGCTTATTTGAAGTAATCAGTCGCACTGGTGAAGACTATTCAAGCTTAATCCACGCTTTGGATAAGTTGTTGCTATTTACCAATAAAATTAATATCGATGCTGTAAACGCTTTGGTAAAACCAAAACTTGAGGACAATGTTTTTTCCATCGTGGAGAATTTATTGAAATCTCATGTGAAATTAGCAATCAAAGGTTACAGGGATTTGACTTCCTCCGGATATAATTCCATTTCCTTACTTCCTATCTTTGCTTCGCAATTGCGCTTCATCTATCAAGTTTCCTATTTGACTTCTACGGGCGAAAATAAAATTTCTATATCTAAGATATTAAATTGTAATCCTTATAGAGTGAAAATCACCCAAGCAAATGCTGGTCGTTACTCTCTACAATCGATTACTAGCATGATGGCTGATTTAGGCGAGATAGAGGAGCATATAAAATTTGACGGAGATAATCCAAACATTGCTCTCGAAATATTTATGGTGAATGTCCGCAAGAAATATTTACTGGGAAAGAACGTATAAAAAAAGAATGGGAACCCATTCTTTTTTTATGCTAGTCTAATAAGAAGTTAATTAACGAATTGTGTCAACAAGTTTGTTGAGGTTAGATTTTTTTCTAGCGGCAGTGTTCTTGGTTAAACGTCCAGCACTGACAGCTTTATCAACTAATGATACTGCTTTATTCAAGAGAACGACAGCGGATTCAAGGTTTTTGTCAGCAACAGCTAACTTAACTTTCTTTATTGCAGTTCTCATTTCGGACTTTGCAGATGCATTAGCAAGTCTAGCTTTTTCATTAGTAAGAATTCTTTTCTTTTGAGATTTAATATTTGCCATAATTATTATCCTTTCTGATACCGACTAATAGTACCATAGAAACAGCATTTTTACAAGAGTTTTAGCGATTTTTTTGACGTACACTTGTAAAGTATCTTTTTTCTCAGATTCTACTTAAATATTATGTGCGGATTAATGATGTGACTCTCTATTTAATAACTTAAAGTTATGTAATAAATTGTGAGGCGGATTTCTTTTGAAGTTTTTATTTTTTTATAGACGTCTTCCTCACTTCTATCAAATTTAAATATTTTTATAAAAATAACATTATTTGCTAAGTTAATTAAAAAATATATTACTTTTTTCACGGAAAGTCTATAAATGATGGCTATTTTTCGGAAAAAATTGACAATAAAGTAAATATACACAAATATAAGCGGTTACATAAATGTGAAAAAAACATCGAAAATCTGGAAAATTCGCATGTAAATACAACAAAATTCCATTTTATAAGCATTTTTAAGACGATTTTCATCTTATTTTGACGTAAAATATAAGCGGTTACAGTGGACTTTTTAAATAAATTTTAGTATTATATCTCTATAAGAAAAGATAACAAAAAGGAGCGTCCTATATGAATTATAACAAACTGATCGACCATACGCTTTTGGCACCCACTGCTACTAAAGCTCAAATAGAAAAATTATGTCAAGAAGCTAAGGAAAACGACTTTGCATCCGTATGTGTAAATGGTGACTATGTCGAGTTGGCAGCACATTTATTACACGTTGAAAACTGCGATGTTAAAGTGTGTACAGTCGTTGGTTTCCCGCTAGGTGCAATGTCGACAACCGCTAAAGTTCTCGAAGCGAGACAAGCAATATTCGATGGAGCAGATGAAATAGATATGGTTATCAATATTTCCTGGCTGAAAGACAAGGAATATGAAAGACTCGATTATGAGTTAAGAAGAATGAGAAGACAATGTCAAAATAGAATTTTGAAAGTTATTCTCGAAACTTGCTTGCTGACTGATGAGGAAATTGTTAAAGCATGCGAACTTTGTAAAGAAGCTGGCGCTGACTTTGTCAAAACATCAACTGGTTTTTCCACTGGTGGAGCGACAGTTCACGCTGTGAAACTCATGAGAGAAACAGTAGGACCTGAGATGGGCGTTAAAGCCTCTGGTGGCGTTAGAACCCGTGCGGATCTCGAAGCTATGGTAGAAGCGGGCGCGACTCGTATCGGAACATCTCACGGAGTTGATTTAATTAAGTAATAAACATTTAAACATAAACAAACGAAAAGGAGCATATCATCACTTGATATGCTCCCCTTTTTTTGTCTTATAAAATATATATTAGTCGTCTATATTAACTATCATCGGACAAATTAAAGGCTTCTTGCCTGTTGCGCGTTTTAATTCGCGTCTAAGATTGTCCGATAGACGTGAAGTCATATTTGCTATATCTGGTTTCTTTTGATTGACCAAGCTGTCTAAAGCGGTATTGAAGAGTTTTTCAACTTTTTTGACTATTTCTTCCTTACCTCTCGAATAGATAAATCCTCTAAACTGGATATTCGGCTTGGAAATGACTTTGTGCTCTTTGGAAGAGATAACTGCAGCTAGAATGACAACGCCATCTTCGGCCATTTCTTGTCTTTCTTCGATGGTGTCTGATTTGACATCTCCGACACCGAGACCATCGACAAATACATTACCAGGTTTGAACAACTGGGTTACTGGAAGGGCATTTCCGGCAGCGTCAAATCCAACTCCCATGCCGTTATCGACCAAGAATATTTGATTGTCCTTGTATCCTATGCTCTTTGCCACTTTGGAGTTAGCCATTAAGCAAGTGAAATCACCTTCAACAGGCATGAAATACTTTGGTCTAAATAGCGAGAGCATCATCTTGATATCCTCCTGCTGCGCATGCATAGAGGAAAGAACTTTTTTATTTAGATTTATGACTGTAACACCGGTCTTATACAGCGAGTCAATAGCTGCTGTTGCACGCTTCTCGATAGTGGCGACAGGCGGACATGCAAGAACGATTGTATCTGAAGGATTAAGTTGCAAGAATTGTTTATTCTTGTTTTCTCCTCTTGCTAAATCTTCAATATCATCGTAGAGCTCTTCACCCTGACCTGTAACTAGAACTATAACATCCTCGGGCTTGTACTTTTTCAAATCTTGGATAGCGCACTGATTTGCGCGAGGAATAATCAAATCACCATTGGCAATGAAGTTTGGTAAAACATCGATAAACTTAAAGTTTGTCAAACACAGTTTTTTGTGGTTTTTAATACCTAAATTAATTATTTCGTTAATAGCGTAGAGATTTTGGGAATAGGCAGCGATAATAACTCGGGAGTTTCCTTCTTCAATTAATTTTTTGATATGAGGTGTAACTTTGTGTGAGGGAGAAGCGATACCCGGCTTATTTGCTCCAGTAGATTCACACATCATCAGCAAAGTGGAGTGTTCATCAGCGATTTTAGCGACTTTGTTTAAATCGAAGCGGAAATTTCCTGTCGATCCAAAGTCGGAAATATAATCTCCAGTGTACACGATATTACCAGCGGCAGTTTCAACGGAGAAACCAAATGACTCCATGACAGCGTGAGTGGTTTCAAAGAATTGAAAGCGATATCCAGAAATAACTACGTTATCAGAAGGTTTTATAATGTGAAAATTAAACTTTTTCCCATATTTCTTTCCATAGTCAGCCATGATAAAAGTTTTGGCAGTTTCTGTTGTATAAATGGGGGCGTTTATAAATTTTAACAAATATGGTAGTGCTCCATATTCATCATCGTGTCCGTGAGAAATGATGATTGCTTTCACCTTTTTGGATCTGGCTTTCAAATATTCCATATCTGGGATAATTATATCAACTCCGGGATTTGTTACGTCGGGATATTTTGAACCCACTTCAATTATAAAAATTGAATCGACTGTTTCTATGCAGTACATGTTTTTTCCGTTTTCATCTAATCCGCCAAGAGCGAAGACGCGAACGGAAACTTCGTTATTAGTATTTTTTCTTTGTGCCATTTTATTACCTTTCTGTCGCTAGAAAAAATACAGAGATTGTATTTGGTCCAGCGTGAGAGCCGATGACCGGCCCTAAATCACAATAAATTACGCGCGGTATATTGTATTTTTTTTGCAGTTTTTCCCCTAAATATTGCGCGGTTACAATATCGTCCCCGTGGACGATCATAATAAAGTTTTTATCAGGATCAATTGCTGTTTCTCCAAAGTGCTTCATCAAAGAGAGCAGGGATTGCTTTCGTCCTCTTACACTTTCGACGGGAACTAACTGTCCGAGGTCATTAACGTGTAAAACGGGTTTGAGAGAAAGCAGCGTACCAAGCCAGGCTTTGCTGGCTGAAAGTCTACCTCCCCTTTTTAAAAATTGCAGGCTGTCAATCGTAAACCAGTGAGCAATGTGAAGCCTGTGAGTTTCTCCCCAAGCCAAATTGTCCTCTAGAGACATGCCTCGAAGTTTGTTCTTTCCCATCGAGTAAACAAGATATCCCTGACCGCTTGAAGCACAAAGAGAATCGAGAACCTTAATGTTTCTTTGGGGATAGATTTCCGACAAATAGTTTGCTGCTTGGACAGCGGAAGCGTACGCTCCGGAAAGAGCAGATGAGAATGCAACGACTAATATATCTTTACCATCCTTTAAGAATGGTTCCATCATTTCTAAATATCTACCTGGCGTGACTTGAGATGTTTTAGATATCTCGCCAGAACGCAATAAATCAAAGAAAACATGATTGTTCATCTCACGATGATCGGGATAATTGAGATATTCTTTTCCCCTTATAGAATAGCTCAATGGAGCCACTTGCAAATGAATTTCTTCAACTAAGTCTTCCGGCAAATCACAACAAGAGTCTGAAAATAATACATATGATTTGTCTTCCATACAGTTTCTCCTAATAAAAACAACAATTTGTCAGTTTTTAAATCGATTTAATTATAGCGTAATTGTGCATATATGTATAGATTAATAAATGTAAATATCCAGTTTCTTTTCCTATTTTGTTTGAAAATGAAGTTTTTCCATTCAATTTATTGATAATAATTTCATATTGTATTCATGATATAAACAATTATTCGTATAATGAATTAATAGGAGAAAGAATATGGAATATAAAGAAATTGTTGTTGCCACATCAAATCCTCATAAAATGGAGGAATATAGTGAAATGCTTAGTCCCTTGGGATTTAAGGTCAGTTCATTAAAGGAATATGATATCGAGCTCAATGTCGAAGAAACTGGGAGTACTTTTGAGGAAAACTCCTTGATAAAAGCTAGATTCATTTCAAAAATATTGCCGAATAAGATAGTTTTAGCAGATGACTCCGGGTTAGAGATAAAAGCTTTGAATGGATTTCCGGGAATTTACTCCGCTAGATTTATGGAAGATAGACCATATCCGGAAAAATGGAAGGAAATTATAAAGAGACTGAAAGGATACAGCGATAAAACAGCAAATTTCACCACGGTTATCTCACTGGTGAATTACCGTTCTAAAGAACTAACATTCGAAGGAAAAGCATTTGGAAAAATAGTAGACATTCCCCAAGGTGAAAATGGATTTGGATATGATCCGATATTCTATTCAAATGAATTGAAAAAAACTTTTGGAGTTGCGACAGCACAGGAAAAAAATTCAGTTTCTCACCGCAGTAAGGCGCTGAAAAAACTGGTGGAATATCTCAAAAATAATTGAAAAAGAGGATTTGGTGAAATAATCCAAATCCTTTTTTAACGATTCTTTGCCATGAAGAAAAGCAATATTGCATTTGCCCCAACATGTGACCCAATGACTGGACCGATATTCGTATAAATTATTTTAGGAACATCAAAATTCTCTTGAATTTTCTTACCCAAAAACTTTGCATCATTGATATCACCAGCGTGAGAGATGATGACCAAATTTTCCTTCGGATTTGTCGCATTTTCCTTGAATTTATTGTAAAGAGCAATCAAGGCTTGTTTTCTACCGCGGACGTTAGCCATGGGTATCAAACGTCCCATTTCGTCGACATGAAGAACGGGCTTGAGAGTCAAAAGTGTTCCCATCCACGCTTTTCCTGCTGAAAGTCGGCCTCCGCGATTTAAGTACATCAAATCGTCGATGGTAAACCAGTGAGCGATGTTAAGTTTATTTTTTTCACCCCAAGCAAAATTATCTTGAAGCGACATGCCTTTCATTCTATTCAATCCTAATTTGTATACTAGGTATCCTTGTCCACCTGCAGCGCTCAAGGAATCAATAATCATTATCTTTCTATCCGGATAGTTATCCTTGAGAGTTTCAAGTGCAATCAATGCGGAATTATAGGTGCTGGAAAGAGCTGAAGAAAAAACAACCAGCAATATATCTTTTCCCTTTTCTAAATATTTCTTTAAGAATTCCAAGTATGTTGAAGGATTGATTTGAGCGGTGGTGGATTTTTTGTTGTTTCTCAGCATCTCGTAAAAATCGTGGCTGCTCATATCTCTATCGTCCGGATAATCAAAATAGTCTTTGCCATCAATGCGAAAGACCATAGGAATAATTTTTACATCGACTTCTTTAACCATATCCGAAGTCATATCAGAACAAGAATCAGTGATAATTACGTAATCTTTATTTTTCATAAATCCTCCAACTATTATCAACATCTATGTCGAATATTTATCTAGTTGATTCAATTATAGCGAATAGCAGGCATGAAAAAAACCAAAATCAGGTTATTTTTGGTTAAAATGACAATAATTGAGTCGAAATTTAGTAGAGTTGCCAAATCATATGATATTTGTGAACCGCAGGAAAAATAATTAGGTAACCTAATCATTCATAAATTGATTTATAAATAGTAAGTATATATCTAATGAGTGTTATCTACTATTTGCAAAGAAAAAGAGAGCGATTGTGTTTTGACCAGAGTGAGAACCGATTACTGGTCCGATGTTGGCGTAAGATATCTTGGTAACACCAAACTTTTTGGTCAATAAATTTCCTAGAAATTTTGCGGCGTCGGCATCGTCAGCGTGCAAAATCATCACCGGATTTTTTGCTGGGTTTAAAGCGGTGTTCGCGAAATGTTTAGATATTGATATGAGCGATTGTTTTCTCCCTCTAACATTGTCGACGGGAACTAATCTTCCCATGTTATCAACGTGCAACACAGGTTTGAGTGAAAGGAGAGTTCCTAGCCAAGCTTTGCTGGCAGTCAATCGTCCACCGCGCCTGAGAAATTGCAAACTGTCGATTGTAAACCAGTGAGCTACGTGCTGGCGATTTTTAATTGCCCATGCAGCGTTATCTTCTAAAGACATTCCTTTGTTTCTATTTAAGCCGAGATGATAGTTTAAAAAGCCTTGACCGCCAGAAGCGGATAATGAATCGATAACTTCAATTCTTCTCTTTGGAAAATTTTCGCGCAAAATAGCCGCTGCTGAGCATGCAGAATCAAAAGTGCTAGATAGAGCTGAAGAGAAAACCGTAAGTAGAATATCTTTTCCTTTCTCAAGAAAAGGAGTTAAAATTTCCACATATCTTCCTGGAGTTATTTGAGATGTTTTTGAAAGGGACCCTGCACGCAGTTTGTCATAAAAATCGTGCATATTGATTTCTCGATGATCTGGATAATCATAATAGTCCTTTTCTTCCAATCTAAACATCATTGGAATTATATTCAAATCCGCCTCTCTAATTAATTCGGGCGTTAAATCGCTGCATGAGTCTGAAAAGACTACATAGCTAGTATCTTTCATAAGTATTCCTCCACTAGTTTTGCAAATATACTTTTCCAGTATAAGCGATTGGGACTATAAGAACAAAGAAAATCATAAAAATAAAAAAAATAGCGATAGAAATATTTTGATAATTATATAAATCGCTCAATGTGATAGAATATAAAGCGGTAAGAAACAGAGGGTTTATTATGAATGAAAAGATAGCAGATTTAATGTCGATTATGGAATTGCGAATAATTCTGGAAGATTCGCTAGAATATATAATGAAATCGCCAGAAGCAGGTTTTTCCAAGCGAGTTTACGACAAGCGAGCGAAAGCCTTTCACGAATTGACAAAGAAAGGGTCGAGAATTGATAAATTAATGAATAGACTCAATGAGATAAAAGGGGATTCAAAGATATCGGTTGGCGAATTTATCTCGACTCAACTCGAAAAATGCAGCGAGGACATCTTTGATCCCAAAGCGATATATCTCAAGGAAGATTTTGGGGCGATGAGATTGCAAAATGACGGATTGTTAGAAGTAATGCACGTGCTAATTGAAACAAATTTGAATCTGGGCTTGCTAGTAGATTCTATCGTTTCCGAACTGTATGATCAGAAAAAGTTTCCAAATGATATAAGTACATATCTTTCCTATAACGAAGCGTATTTTTACTCGTATGCCGCTCAGGCGACAATGTATATTTTTGCTGATTACTTCCAAAAGGGCGTCGAAGGAAAACTCATGGAGTTAGAGCAAGTCAACAGCAATTCCAAAGGTAATTCAAAGCGAAAAAGCGGCTTGGCTCAAGTAGCTAAATCCAGCGTTGGAATTGATGCCGCAGCAAAGTTGTTCAAAGTGTTGAAGGATAGCTATCGAATAGGTGATGATGCATTTATCGAAAAGTTGAACGAAGCGGAAAAAGTAATCGAGCCTTATGATAACGGAGAGCTTATCAAGACAAACTTTGAGAAAAATATTGCTGTAGAGGCACTTTCTGATATGTTTGAAGATTATTCATTTAAATTTAAAACTCAGTCAAAATATTTATTCAATAATATCTACGTGCGGTATTCCGACTAGCTTCTCTTTATTTTGCAGTTCTTTGATTAATTTTTAACTTAAATAAATATAAGCATTTTTCGCTGAGCGATCTTTTCGAAAAAAAGTCGTATTTAACCTTAGAATATTGTTTATTTCGACAATTGACTACGATATAATAGATACATTATATATAGGAGATCACATGGAAATTTTTATTAACTTTTTCAAGGTTATACTTATGGGTATTATCGAAGGCATTACTGAATGGTTGCCAATTTCATCTACAGGACACATGATCATCTTAGAGCAGTGGATAGGGCTTGAAGATGTTATGGGGGCTGATTTGTGGGAATTTTTCTTGGTAATTATTCAATTAGGTGCAATTTTAGCCGTTATTTTCAACTTTTTTACTCGTCTATGGCCGTTTGGAAAAAACAAATCAAGGGCGGAAAAAGCTGATATACGATACATTTGGCTCAACATAATAGTCGCATGTATTCCAGCGGCGGTTATCGGCTTTCTAGCTGATGATTGGCTTAACGATCATCTATATAATTTCATCACTGTTTCAGTGATGCTTATCGTCTATGGAGTGGCTTTCATAGTCGTGGAAAAGGTGTTCAAGAAAAAAGAAGTCAAATTTGACATTACGGATGTTAAGGATATGTCATGGCGTGCTGCCTTTATCATTGGGCTTGCTCAAGTTCTAGCAATGA
Organism: Bacilli bacterium; assembly: GCA_041669865.1. Classification (GTDB taxonomy): domain Bacteria; phylum Bacillota_I; class Bacilli_A; order RFN20; family CAG-288; genus Scatoplasma. The sequence goes on from JBAYAI010000011.1 coordinate 14,681, forward strand.
TACCTGGAACTTCTCGTTCTGGAGTAACAATTCTCGCGGCCATGCTCATCGGATGCAATCGCAAAGTATCAGCTGAATTTAGTTTCTTTCTATCCATTCCCGTCATGCTTGGAGCCTCCTTGTTAAAGGGAGTTAAGTTTGTCGGAAGTGGAAGCTCTCTCAGCGGTATTCAAATCGCTTATGTTTTAGTCGGTTGCATAGTCGCTTTCATTGTCTCAATTGTCGCAATTAGAATGCTATTGCAATTTATTAAAAGCAATTCGTTTATCGGCTTTGGATACTATCGCATTGCATTAGGAATAATCTTAATTGGATACTACCTAATTTGTATAAATACTGGCAACTCTGCCTTGGTTAGTTCGACCAGCGAAGTGATAAACTTGAATTCCTCAACTTTATGCACCGCAGTCAACTTTTCACCGGCGAAATTATAGTAAAGAGAATACAAAAAAATCCCCTTATAATAATCGTCAATGCGATTTAAAGGGGATTTTTAAGTTACTTATTTAAAATTGTGTAAGATATTTTGTTGTTTGAGTCAGGAGTATCAAACGTTTTTTCTCCAATGTTATCGACTTGAACTTCAAAATCTCTCACCGCCACGTGAACTAACTGATTGTCGATGGAAGAATTATCTTTATAGAATTCTTTCCAGCCTTCAGATGGTAGATGCAAGGCGACGACACAAGCTTTATTTTTATATGTTCTAAAACCGATAATCTTGAATTTGTCTCCGCTTTGGAAGGCGGCAAATTGTTTTCCATCTTTAGTGATTTTTAACGCGTGATTTGTAAAAAAATACAAGCGGATGACACTGCTCAATTCCGAGTCTGCATCAAGAGGAACGCTCAAACATTGGTCTAATCTATAGATTGAGTTTACTCCTATATTCTTTGACTTGAAATTTTTGTATTCACCCTTGATATCGAGGTGCATTATTTCAATATTTGTGTATGTTAAATCTTCCAATTCTTGACTGATGGGCAATATATCAATTTTTTTATTCATAGAATCTCCTCGCCTTATATTAGTAGTTTATATTATTTTAAGAATATTTTTAACAAAAAAGAAGAGTGATTGAAAAATTACTTAAATAATTCAGGATTTTTTTGTCTTTCTTTGTCCATAATTTCATAAATATCATCAAAGTCGTATATTTTCAACTTTTTGTGGACGTCTTCTATCTGCCACTGTTTGATATTATATACGTTAAAAATTGGTCTCCACCATTTTACGCCCTTACAAAAGTGTTTAACTACCGTATCTTCTTTAATTTCTCTCTGCTCGTTGAATTTGCCCGGCAAGATTAACTTATCTTCAACACAGCGATAGAGAGCGGTTTGATCGGGAAGCATACTTCGATGAGTTTTTATGTGTTCAAAGCACTTTGGAAAGAGGTTTCTTTCCCTCACCAGTTTCATATTCAGCAGTAAAACACCGGAGTTGCAGTAATCGCGATTAATCCATGTTTTACCCAAGTAGTCGAGAGCTGCACCGTATTCGTAGTTGGTCATGTCAATGTTGTACAGTTCAGATATGTCTTTGATCACCATCGTATCGATATCAAGATAGATACACTTATCTTCGATATCTTCGACTTTGTCCATAAAGAGTCTAAGCATAGAATAGGGAGTGTAAATGGTATTGTCATTCTTGCTGTTTTTTATGTGCTTCTCGTAGTGAGCCTTCATGTCAATAATGCGCACGCTATTCTTGGAATTGAACTGCTTTATGTGTTTTTCGAGAATTGCTCTTTGGTCGTCATTTATCGGCTTGAATTTCGGATCCTTTTCGGTGACATCCATTGTCAAAATATTTATGGAAACAGGATTTTTTGTCGTTTTAGCCACAGAGTAAGCGGACATAAAAATACCAGGGAATACCAATGAATTTCCAGCGTAATATATAGGAATTATCTGATAGTTATTTTCCATCGTTTTTACCTCTTTTAACAAATTTCTTTTTTTCTTTTTCATTCTCTCTTATTTCTTGACTATATTCAAGTATTTTATCTCTTTGCTCCTGAGTTAGTTCGAGAGTGTCGTTCTCGCCGTCTTCAATGTTATTGTATTTCAAGTCCAACTTGGCAGAAACACGCTCGCTGACGAAGTAACCGAGACAGGAAAAAATAGCCACTCCATAATAAGTAATCAAGCGCCATATGAGCATGCTGCTCATTGCTATCGCGCTGGTGATACCGGGGACAGTGGAAAAGATCTTTTGAAAGGCAAACTCGATTCCACCTGAAGCACCAGGGGTGGGAACCCAGACAACGATGGTCGAAGCAAAAGATGTTGCAGCCATGATGTAGAAGATATTTTTATTGGCTTCAGCTAGATATTCCGGAGATAAATTTGCAACCATTGCAACGATGATGAAAAAAGGAACTGCGTAATAAATTGCCATTGTTATTGCCTTTATTAAGAATGATGATAAAAACAGCATAGGTGATTTCAGCAATTCTTGGGCAGCCCGCTGTGCAGAGGAAAAGTATTCAGCAACTTTGAGAGCTTCTCTTTCCCCTTTCTCTTTAATCTTCTTCTTATTTCGCGTTATCTTCAAAATCAACTTGATGCTTCCGTCGCGAAAATGTCGTGAGTAGGCCATGACAAAGAAGAGAATGAGAACTAAAAAATTAAGTGAAAAACCGATGATGACAATCCAAGTCAAATTAGAAATGTTTTCGGTAAATTGACGGTAATAGTAGAGAGAAATGATGGCAAACGTATTTGTTACGAGCATAAAGACTATGTAATTCATCAGCAGTATACCGGTTGATTCTCTAACTGGTACGCCAGTTTTTTTCATCGCGTAAGCTTGGAATGGTTGTCCACCAGTAGCGAAGGGAGTAATGTAGTTAAAAAAGTGTTCTGTCGTACCGATTATATATATACGCCAAAACTTTGATTCTTTGTGAATGTGTTTTGTCAGCAAACAAAGGGGAATAGGATACAGTAAAAAGTAAGCTAATACAAATATGACCGAATACCAAATATATTCTCCGTTCGCTTGCTGCAATACGTTCAAAGTATCTTCAAAGTCGTTCAAACATACGACTAGAGCGAGAATTGCGATTGTTATTACCGCGGCGAGGATAATGTTTCTAATTGTCTTGCGCTTTTTATATTTCATATTTAATAATTATATCAAGTAACAATGGAGATGTGAATATGATAATTCTTCTTGCTAACTTGTTTTTTAGCCTTTCTAGTCGTCCTCAGTTTGACTTAGAAACCGCTTGTCGTTGTTTATCAACTTGGCGATGTTAGAACAATGGCTGTATACTCTTTCGTAACAGTTGTTTATATCCACGTATACCAAAGAAATATATTGAGTGTTCCTACTTTTCTTTTCGGTAACTCTAACGTAGTGATCCTCGGAGAATTGCTTGACCTTTCCAACGTATAACCTCCGAAGTTTTATAACCTCCAAGGCTAGTTCCTTGTCATCTTTTTCATATACTTTTTTTGTCTTTTTAAGAAGTTCGATAGCAAAATTATTTTGAGTGACAATCTCTTCGAGCAACACCCCTTCAATTTTGTTCTTTCGCTCGCTTGCGCCTATGTAAAAATCAATGAGATTTTCGCCGTAATCTCCTATTCTTTCGATATCTTTGATTGCTCTCAAGGTTTGTCCGTATGTTCTTAAATCTGACTGACTCAAATCGCCCTGGTCAGCCTTGAGAAGGTATTCGTTTAATTGTCGGTCAATGCGGTCGATAGATTTTTCTAGGTCGTGAACGTAGTCGTCAGTCTCAGCGTTAGGTTTATTTATATATGTTTGAATCGCTTCGAACATCTTGATGGAAAAATCAAACATGTCAAAGGTGGATTGTTTGGCTAATTCAATTCCGGTAGAGGGAAAGGACTTGATAGTATCGTCATCTAACTCTTTGATTATAATTTCCCCATGATCGACTGAAGCGCCCTTGATAACCTTGGTGGTCAAGCGGCATAGAGGATTGATAAAAGGGAATACGATGATAGTAGTCGTTAGATTAAAGATAATGTGAGCGACAGCAATTTGAAGCTTTGCGTCCATGGTCCAGTTTGTGCTAGAGAGCAGCCAATCTTTAAATACGTATATGACTCCCATGAATAAAAGTGAACCCAGGACATTAAAAATAACGTGAATAAATGCTGTTCGCTTGGCGGTTGGACTTCCACCTATGGAGGCGAGAACTGCAGTGATACACGTTCCGATATTTGCTCCAAAAAGAATCGGTAAGACGCCGAATAGCGAGACACCAGAAAGTGCGCTGACTGCGTATATTCCCTGGAGAACACCGATGACAGCACTTGAGCTTTGAAGGGCAATCGTCGCTATGATACCAACAAGCAATCCAAGCCATGGAGAGTTATTCAAGCTAACCAGCAAATTGACAAACCACGATTCTCCCGCTAAGGAACTGAGAGAATTTTCCATGATGACTAATCCAAAAAATATGCTTCCAAAGGCGACTAAGAATTCCCCGGAATAAATCCATCTTTTTCGCTTGGTTATCATCAGGATGAGTGTGCCAATGAGAATGACAATCGGAACGTATTCAGCAAAGGGAATGGATATTAAAAAAGCTGTAATTGTTGTACCAATATTGGCACCAATAATTACAGCGACCGCTTGGGGTAAAAGCATTACTCCAGCGCGAACTAAACCGATGACTAAAGCAGTCGTTCCCGAACTTGACTGGATGATTGCAGTGAAGCCAATACCGGCAGCAATTCCTTTTATTGGCTTATTTGTGAATTTTGTTATGTACTTGCGTAATTTTTGTCCCGCGCCTTTTTTCAGCACATTGGAAAGCATGAATATTCCATACAAGAATAAACCTAATCCCCCCATCATAGTTGCCCAAAAGGCAAAATCGTAAAAATCCGCAAAAATATCCATCGATTAAATTTAACATTTTAATGAAAAGAATGGTATATAAAAATTAGAAAAAATTTAATTGATATTCAAAAAGTTATATAGGACAAATAAAAAACA
>JBAYAI010000012.1:0-19464 GCA_041669865.1 Bacilli bacterium
AACACTACACACGTGGATAAGTTGGATATACCCATATGAAAATAGGAATCTAAAATAGTGAAATAAAAAAGAAGCTGCCTAGAAACGAAATTAATCTTTCGTTTCTTTACAGCCCCTTTTTTTTGTAATTTCACTTTATACATTCTTTTTTTTATTGGAATTTTGCCTATTATTGCTCTATTTTATTGAAAACATAATATACAAATGTTAATATTTGTTTATAGTTAGTTTATTCTTTTCTAAGTTAATAAATTCTTAAAATTTAGTAGATCCATCAAATTTATTATTCTTACAAGAATGATTTTCTAGGCTTTGTCTATTTGTTTTTATTTAAAATTTTTAATTTTTATCGATAACTTATTTCATCGCATTGTGTCGTTATATTCACGATGTTTGGAATTTTAAAAGCGATAAAAATTGAACATATAATTATTAATGGAGAATTAATATGCTTGAAATTGAGAATTGGCGATTGCTCGACCTCACAGTTGATTTCAAAGGAAATATAATCTATCCAGTGAGTTTGCAAAATAAAAATCTTTTTGAATCTTGTGAAAATCCACTTTCCATAAAAACCACTTTAGCTGATTCATCATTGCAAGGAACATCAACCAAAATAAATGTAAATGGTATTCAACTAAAATATATTTTATTTTGGGAAATTGGCAAAACTAACATTAAAATACTTGCTATCCATGAGCCTGTAAGCTACTCAGAAGCTTTCGAACGGACACGCCTTTATACATTTGATAAAAAAATCTTCCAAATTAACATGAAGATTGATAGTTTTGACAAAAAGTTATATCTAACTAAATCGGACTCTGACTTCACGCAATCGTACAATATATTAGATATCATTTCAAGCAAAAAGAACGTTCTTGGATTAGACTTTGCTGGGCGCAATTCCGCAGTCAACTTTTTTTCCGACTTGCTCAATATGCGCAATCCCAATCCAATTATTTTTAAATCAAAATTATATAAGAATACTATCCATCTTTTTTTACTATCGGCCAAGAAAAAACCAAATTCTACCGATTATTATGGAGAATGTTGTATAATCGATGAATTTTTGGATAATTATAAACAATTTTTTCACAATAATATTTATTACGAGTTGCCAAAAATTATATATCATCCAACCTTTGTTGGCTTTATAAATAACTATCTTAGAATAGATTCTAATCAGGGAATACTCGCTATACTCGACATCGACAATTTTTCCATTGTAAACAGCAAGTATACGTTTAAGCAGTCAAATAAAATTCTAGAAATCATCTCTAATACTCTATCTTCTTTTATTGAGAATATTGGATCAATCGCCAATTTGCGAGAAGACAAATATGAGATCTTTATTCCAAACCTAAGAACCGATGTCGAAATTAATGATGTTCTAAATAAAATTTTAGAACTTGTTCGCTCGGTTAAAATCAAAGATTTACCCAATGAATCATTTACCGCGACAATAGGAGTTGCTGTCTTTCCCAAATGCGGAACCGACTGTGAAACACTTTTAGATAAAGCAAAAAATGCTCTTTTTGCCGGTAAGTTTTACGGAAAGAATCGCTATGCTATCTACAATAGCAGCGTAGATAAATACAATTTAACTACACTTCCTCAAAGAAATTATTTAAGTTTCTACAAGGACTTTTTCCACGAGCTTCTTGTCGAAGATAATATCAATAAAGCTGTTGATCACGTGTTGGACTTAAATTTAAATTTTTTCAACCTTTCGCGAATTATGTTTACAACGAAGACGATGAATAACATTTATGTTTATTCAAAATTTAGCGACATCAATCACGCGGCCGGCATTAAAAATTTTACATTTGAAAACGTTTATCCTTTCATCGAAAAATTAAAGCCAATTGAATACATAGATACAAAAATTATACAATCTGATTTTTCAAAATTTTTAAAATCAAAATTGAACTTTTCCAAAGGATACGTAATACGTTTCTTCGAAGAAAGCGAATTCTTCGGTATCTTTTTTATCGAAAGCAATAAATTTGACTCAAAAGAAAAAGACGAATATTTAAATTTGTTGTATTCGACTACAAAAGCAATTTGTGACTATATCTACAACAAGGACAAGCACATAAAGAAAAACTTATCAAATACGCGCGACCCTTTGACATCCTTGCTTAATCTCACTGGTTTTAACCTAGTAGCAAGCGACATGATAAAGAAGAATAAATTGCACTACTCTTTAATTTCTTTCGATATTAAAAATTTCAGTTTTATTAATGATTTTTATGGATATACAATCGGAAATAAGGTTATCCAGTTCATCGCTCTCAGCTTGCAAAAACTGATTGGAAAAGATGAAGAAATTTGCCACATTAATGCTGACCATTTTTTGCTCCTTGTCAACTGCAACTCAGAAAGAGAAATACTCACAAGGAAAACGGTTATTTTTGAAGATATTAAATACTTTAAAAACAACAACTTAACTATTCATTTGCACTACTCAATTGGAGCATATATCATCCAAAACAACGAAGACTTACACCGTTCAATCGACTATGCAAATAAGGCTCGCTTATCGACTAAAGTTCGCGATTATACAACCCTGAATTTTTATACAAAAAAATATCACGAAAAAGAATTAATCAATAAAAAAATCGAATCTTTGGCGGAGCTTGCCATAAAAAACAAAGAGTTTTATGCTGTCTACCAGCCTTGTTTTGATGCTAAAACCAAACGAATCGTTTCAGGCGAAGCTCTAGTAAGATGGAAGCATGGGGATAAAATATTTTATCCCGACCAATTTATTCCGTACTTAGAAAAAACCGGATTAATAATTAATATGGATTTCATCATCTATGAAGAAGTATGTAAAGCTTTAAAAAAGTGGAAAGAAGAAAACGTCAAATTAATTCCAATTTCTGTCAACGTATCACGTTCTCATCTTCTAACTGGTAATTTTGTTGAAAGGCTCGAAAAACTTGTAAAAAAATATCAAATTGACCGCAAGTACCTGTGCCTTGAAATAACTGAAAGCATGTTTGTCTCAGGACAGCAGGGATATGCGATTATGTCTGAACTTCACGACATGGGATACAATATTTATTTGGATGATTTTGGAACAGCATATTCAAATCTAAAAGCTCTTTCGACCATCAATTTCGATGTTATTAAAATAGACAAAAGTCTTGTCGATGACATATGTACCACAAATAAAGCTTTAACAATATTTAAATCGGTAATTGGAATGTCAAAAGCTCTTGGCTTAAGAATTCTTGTTGAAGGAATCGAAACTGACAATCAATTAAGTGTTGCCATAGAACAAAAGTGTGACATTATTCAAGGCTACATTTTTTCCAAACCTATCGACTTCAAGGAGTTTGATAAAAAAGTTAGATATCAATCATTCGTAAGCTCAGAAAATGATGAACAATAAGTATAAAAGAGGAGAAGCAATAAATTCTTTTCCTCTTTTTTATTTCTATCGTTTCCAAAAGAAAACCTTTTGCTTTTTTACACTCAATTAATGTTTTATAATAGAAATGTAAGCGGTTTATTTTTCTAGTTGACTTAGTTAATTAATCGAAACATATTTTATATATATAAGAAAAGAGAGCGTATTAAATTATGGAAAAAGAATATGATTTTATTATTGTCGGATGTGGAATAACTGGCGCAAGCATCGCTTTAGAATTGTCCAAATTTGAGACGAATATCCTCATTCTTGAAAGTTCAAATGATGTTTCAATGGGAACGACAAAAGCAAATTCCGGCATCATTCACGGTGGATATGATCCAAAGCCAGATACTTTGATGGCAAGATTGAATGTCGAAGGCTCTAAGTTAACTGAAGAATTGGCTAAAGTCTTGAATTTTCACTACAATCAAGTCGGTTCTTTGGTCGTTGGTTCAACTGAATCTGACCATCAAAAAATCAACGAATTATTTGAACATGGTCGCACTTCTAAGATTCCTGGCTTGCGACTTCTAAAAACAAAAAAAGAAGTTCACGACTTGGAACCAAATTTAAATGACAATTTTGACTATGCTCTCTTTTCTCCCACCGCTGCTATTGTAGCTCCTTGGGAAGAATGTCTTGCCTTTGCTCAAACCGCTGTTGGAAATGGAGCAGATATAAAACTCAATTCAAAGGTGACAAAAATTGAAAGGTCCGACAGCATGTACATCGTAACAGCCGGTGGCAAGAAGTATTCGGGAAAATATGTTATCAACTGTGCAGGAACACACGCTGATCTCGTCTATAAATTAGCATTGGGAAAAGAAGCAGAAAAATCATTTCAAATTGTTCCCTGCAAGGGTGAATATTACCTGCTAGATAAGAATCAAGGAAATCTCGTAAGTCACGTTATCTTTCAGACACCCTCCCCTTTAGGAAAGGGCGTTTTAGTCGCGCCTACCATTCACAACAACTTGATTGTCGGCCCAAACGCTGATTTTGAAGTATCGAGGAGAGATGATACAAGCACGGTACAAAAGAACATTAAATACGTCGCTGAATCGGCAGTACGCTCAGTTCCATCAATTAATTTCCGTGAGAATATTCGTAATTTTTCCGGAGTTAGAGCAACTTTGAAAGACTACGACGACTTTATTATTGCTGAGTCCAAATACCTTCCTAATTTTTATAACTTTGCCGGCATTAAATCGCCAGGTCTTAGCTGTGGTCCCGCATTTGGAAAAGAACTAGTTCGAATAATGGGGAGTAAATTCACATTTAAAAAGAATAAATCCTTTAGGTACTTCCCCTTGCCAAAATACTTCAAGGAACTTTCCGATGAAGAAAAGAAAAAAGCTATTGAAAAAGACAAGCGCTTTGGTAGAATCGTCTGCCGTTGCGAATCGATTACCGAGGGCGAGATTATTCGAGCTATGCACAGCATAATACCGGGAAAGACAATCGATGGTATTAAGCGGAGAACTAACGCCGGAATGGGAAGATGTCAAAGTGGTTTTTGTGGACCAAGAGTCTTTGAATTGATAAAGAAAGAATTTAATTTACCAGCTGATCAGGTTCTTCTCGACCGCAATGGTTCAAATGTCGTTGTAGCTAAAACAAAAGGAGGAAAAGTAAGATGATTGAACGCGAATTAGTCATCATCGGGGGAGGACCAGCTGGATTGTCCGCGGCGTATGGCGCATATCAAAATGGAGTAAAAGATATTTTGATTATCGAACGAGATTCTCGACTTGGCGGCATTCTCAATCAATGCATTCATAACGGATTTGGTCTACACAAATTCAAAGAAGAACTAACTGGTCCTGAATATGCTCAAAGATATATAGATTTAATTCAGCAAACCGACGTTGAAGTTAAATCGGATACAATGGTATTAGATTTAACTAAAGATAAAATTATTCACTGCATCTCATCAGAAGATGGATATCAAACAATCAAGGCTAAGGCTATTATTTTAGCTATGGGTTGTCGCGAAAGAACTAGAGGTGCCATTTGCATTCCGGGTAGTAGGTGTGCAGGAATATATACTGCTGGAGCTGCACAAAAGTACTGCAATATCGATGGTTATCTCGTGGGTAAAAAAGTGGTAATACTAGGTTCAGGTGACATTGGTTTAATCATGGCAAGAAGAATGGTCCTTGAAGGAGCAACCGTCGCTGCCGATGTTGAACTTTGTCCGTATTCCAATGGTCTTAATCGAAACGTCGTTCAATGTTTAAACGATTTCAACATACCTCTATATCTATCACACACTGTAACTGATATCGTTTCAGATGAAAAAAATGGTCGCGTTTCCAAAGTTATCATTTCAAAAGTAGATGAAAATAGAAAACCAATTCCAGGAACTGAAACCGAAATTGAATGTGATACCCTTCTTCTTTCTGTTGGCTTAATTCCCGAAAATGAGTTGAGCCAAAATGCAGAAATCGAAATAGATCCTCGAACAAAAGGTCCGATCGTATACGACAACTTGGAAACTTCAGTCGAAGGAATATTTGCTTGTGGAAATGTGCTTCACGTTCACGATCTGGTAGACTTTGTTTCTCTCGAAGCGGAAAAAGCCGGGAAAAAAGTGGCCGAATACTTGAATGAAGGCGAGAAATATGCAACTTTAATTAAGGTTGAAAACCGCGAGCAAGTGGGTTACACCGTGCCGCAATATATTCGTAAGGTAAATTTGGACAATGATACTGTCCAAATTTCTTTCCGGGTCAGATCTCCAATGAAGAATAAAAGAATAGTACTTGAATCAGAAGGAAAAGAAATAGCTTCTTTTCCTCGCCTTCACTTAGCGCCTAGCGAAATGGAAAACATCAAGATAAAAAAAAGCAAATTAAGAGATGTCGCCGTACTTAGCGTCAGTATAAAGGAGATGCAAAGATGAAAGAATTAATATGCATAAGTTGTCCGCGTGGTTGTCATCTAAAAGTCGATGAAAAAACTCTTGAAGTAACTGGCAATTCATGTCCTAGAGGCAAGATTTACGGAATTTCTGAAGTTACAAATCCTGTTCGCATAATTACATCCACCGTTAAGATCTCGGGAGCATCATCTCCTCGCGTTTCAGTAAAAACGGATAAGCCAATCGCTAAAAATAAAATGTTTGAAGTCATGAAACTTCTTGATAAAGTTGAACTCAAATCTCCTGTAAACATTGGTGATATCGTTCTTTCAAATATTTTAGGAACCGATGTTAATATTGTTGTAACAAAGAAAATGTGAGGTGAAATATGACAGAAGAACAAAAGAAAAAAAGAAGATACATTATCGCGTTAGATCAAGGGACAACTTCTTCTCGAGTTGTCATTTTTGACAATTTTGGAAAGATCGTTACCATTGTTCAAAAGGAATTTCGCCAAATTTATCCAAAACCGGGCTGGGTTGAGCACGATCCTATGGAAATATACGCCTCTCAATCATCAGTTATGATCGAAGCGGTAGCCCAGTGTGGAATTAGGCCTTACCACATCCAAGCTGTTGGTATTACAAATCAGCGTGAAACGACAATTGTATGGGATAAAAATACTGGAAAGCCAATTTATAACGCCATTGTGTGGCAATGCCGACGAACCGCTCCAATAATCGAACAAGCGATAAAAGATGGATTGTCTGAATATATTCAAAAAACCACTGGATTACTTCCTGATGCGTATTTTTCAGCAACAAAAATCAAGTGGATTTTAGATAATGTTGATGGAGCACGCGAAAAAGCTAAAAACGGAGATTTGCTATTCGGAACCGTCGACACCTGGCTGATGTGGAAATTAACAAACGGGAAAGTCTTTGCCACTGATTACACAAACGCCTCTCGAACGATGCTCTACGACATCGTAAATTTAAAATGGGATAAAAAATTATGCGATTACTTTGGAATTCCCATGAATATGCTGCCTGAAGTGAAACCGAGTTCAAGCATATTTGGAAAGATGAAAATATTCGATTCCGAAGTACCAATTGCTGGTGTTGCTGGAGATCAGCAAGCGGCACTTTTTGGTCAAACTTGCTTCGAACCCGGTGAAATGAAAAATACATACGGAACTGGATGCTTCCTGCTTATGAACATCGGAAAAAAATTGTGCCACTCCAAAAATGGATTAGTAACAACTTTAGCAGCAAGCAGTCATGAAGGGAAACCCGACTATGTACTAGAGGGTTCTGTTTTTGTTGGTGGAGCAGTTATCCAGTGGCTGCGCGATGAAATGAGATTTATATTGGATGCAGTTGATTCTGAATATTTCGCAGAAAAATCCGGAGACAACAATGGTGTTTACATTGTGCCAGCTTTTACTGGCTTAGGTGCTCCATACTGGGATATGTACTCACGAGGCACTATTTTCGGCTTGACTAGAGGAACGACTAGAGAAAATATCATTCGAGCAAGCTTGGAAAGCATAGCATACCAAGTCAATGATCTTGCAACCGCTATGTCTAAAGATACCGGCCACGATATAAAATCGTTAAAAGTCGATGGAGGAGCATCGAAAAATTCATTTTTAATGCAATTTCAATCAGATATAACAAATGCAAAAGTTATACGATGCCAAACAAAGGAGACAACAGCTCTAGGTGCAGCTTTCCTTGCTGGTTTGGCTGTTGGAACATGGAAAGACAAAACAGAATTGAAGAAAATATATTCCATCGATTCAACCTTTACTCCTAAGATTGATCAAAATTTGCGGAAAAAATATCTTTATAAGTGGCACAAGGCAGTAAAGATGTCACGAGGATGGGATGACGATTCCGATTTTAATAAAGATTAATAACTAAATTTTCTTGTGAAATTTAACCTTTGGAGATAAGGGTATCTTTGGAAGTGAATTTTCAATTTCTTTCAATTTCTTAGATGTACAATTCACATAGTGCTCTCCACGGATTCGATAAAGGTTCATTTGGTCTAATTCTTTTGGAGAGTAAGAAAAGTCTTTATTTAAAAATACATTCCTAGCATATTCGCTGTAGGGAGCATTGATGGAAAAATCTTTGAATCCCATTTCCATTGTTCGTGAACCATAGGCAATAACGCGATAGCAGTCATTGAACTTTACAAATTCTTCCAAGTTAGTTGTATATACTACAAAAGAAATATTGTATGTGTTTTTGAAATCGAGAATTTTTTGATAAAAATCTGAGTAAAGATTTTCCAAATCTTTGCTATCCTTAAACATCGAACGGTCGATAAAGACGATGGAATACTGTTCAAGTATGGCGTAAGCCATATGAAGTTTAAATATTTCCACATCCGTAAGCCCTTCTTTGGTTTTATTCAAAAATTCATAAGGATTTCCCACTTCTAATTTTTTTAGCAGTGCCATAATTTGAATATTTATATCCTTTTTATTAATCTTAGTCCTCATTTTTGTATTGTGCTTAATTTCAGATATTTCTTCATTTATTTCACGAGTTCTACGAGGATTTAATTGAAGAGATCTCTTTTCTCTCTTAAGTTGATTGATTTTAATTTTAGCGTTGTAGCGGATGGAATCAATGTAATTTTTATTGTCTATTTTAGCCTTTCTAAGAGTTTTTTTATAATTCGTGCACAATTGGTCTTTTCGCTTATTCCAATCGTCCACAATCGTTCTAACAGTCTCAGAGTACTCTTCCTCGATGCTTTGGATCCCCTTCATTCGCTTTTCTTCAGCTTCATTAATTATCTCCTTGAGTTTTAACCAAGAGACGTCGCGCTTATGAAAACTTTTCATTCGCTTTCTAGCCATTGATATAACATGGTTAGCGACTGAGTTTATTTCTCTCTCTTTTTCAATGGAATCTTCCTTGGCACGATCGAGCTTTTTATTTCTCTCTTCGATACCACTGCTATATAAATCGTAATCACTTTCGATAAATTGATTCAACCGGCTGATAAGCGGAACGCTATTTTTCTTAAATGTATTGACTAAAAGATTGCCGATCGTTTGGTCTATCTCGAGAAACTCTAACTTTTGCTTATCTATAAAGAAAATTCTTTTGCGTACATCTTTAAATTTTTGACTGGTCGTTAATTCTTCATTCCACTCTAAAAAGTCAACCTTGCCTTTTTCAAGATAGTCAGATTCACTTAAATTATCAGTTAGTACATCGTAAATTTTGGTAAAGTTAAATTCAGGTTTTGAATAAATGACAGTAACACAATTGTCGTACACGTTAAAACTCAAGCGATCAAGTATGTATTTTCGCTCTTCATCTTCATTTGATGTTAAGATTACATTTTCGACTTTCAAAATCGGTTTAGGTGTATTCATTTTTTCTTTTCTCGGTCAGGAACACTTCACTTAGTGACCGTTATATATCTATATTTATTATATCATTTATATTGCAAAATATTTTTTTGCAAAGAAAAACTGCTGAATTAACAGCAGTATTTTCTTTTAAATATAATTAGTTTTTCGCAACGTAATCGTTTATATTCTCGGGATTGGAATCCTTAGAAGCCTCTTCGACCATATCTTTTACGTTCTCATCAGTGGAGACTTCATCTTCACCTTCGATCTCTTCTTCATTTTCATCGTAGACGTCACCATTGAAACCCGTACCAGCAGGTATAAGTTTACCAATCATAACGTTTTCCTTCAAACCGTGAAGATAATCGGTACGACCTTTAACAGCAGCATCGGTTAAGACACGAGTTGTCTCTTGGAATGAAGCAGATGATAGGAAAGCTTTGGTATTCAAAGCCGCCTTCGTAATACCGAGAACCAAAGGAGTACCAACAGCAGGTCTTCCACCAGCTAACAATACATCGTTATTGGCTTTCGTGAAATCGATGATATCAATCTTCGAACCGGTTAAGAGTTCAGTATCACCGGATTCAACAATCAATATCTTGGAAAGCATTTGTCTACCGATAACCTCGATATGCTTATCAGAGATATAAATACCTTGCGACAAGTATACGCGGTCAACCTCTTCGAGCAAATACTTTTGAACATTCGCTACATTTGAAGCTTGAAGTAATTTTTTAGGATCGACAGCACCTGCGGTCAATTTTTGACCAGGTACTACTTTATCGCCAACTTCAACGATAACGTTGGAGTGAGCGTTAGTTGTGTATACTCTAGTTTCCGGTTCACCATCAATCATGATTGCATCGTTGACAACAACAATATCGTAAATCTTCTTGCCATTGTCATCGCTTCTAATCTCAGTGATTCGACCAGGAATCTCAGTAATGCAGGCTTCGCCTTTAGGAGTACGGGCTTCCAATACCTCTTGGACACGAGGAAGACCTTGAGTAATATCGTCTCCCATAACACCACCAGAGTGGAAGTTTTTAAGCGTTAATTGCGTACCACGTTCACCGATTGATTGAGCAGCCATAATACCGACTGCATCGCCAACTTTGGCCAATTCACCAGTTGCGAGGTTTCGACCGTAGCAGTGAACACAAACACCATCTTTAGTTTCGCAAGTAAACAGTGTTCTAATTTCAACTTCTTTAATTCCGACTGAAACAATCTTCTTAGCATCAGCTTCAGAGATCATCGTATTTCCCTTGACAATTACTTCACCAGTCTTGGGATTGACAACATCGTGTACTGCAAATCTGCCTACAAGACGCTGATCCAAACTGACGATTTCTTTCGGGAAATCATTGTTCTTTGCGTCATCCGGGTGAGGTTCTCTAGACATGATAGCTCTAACCACTACACCGTGATCAGCTCCACAGTCTTCTTCACGAATGATAACATCGTGTGAGACATCGATAAGACGACGAGTAAGGTAACCTGAGTCAGCTGTTTTAAGAGCGGTATCAGCACCGGTCTTACGCGAACCGTGAGTAGCGGTAAAGAACTCAGACACTGAGAATCCATCTCTAAAGCATGATTTAATGGGAATTTCAATAGCTGAACCATCGGGCTTAGCCATCAATCCTTTCATACCTAACAACTGAACAAAGTTAGTCGTTTTACCACGAGCACCAGATGTTGACATCATGAACATGGGGTTACGAACTTCTTTCGTAATCAGCTCTTTAACCTCTTCGGTAATCTTTTGAGTGACATCATTCCAGGCACCGACAACTTTGTCGTATCTTTCTTTTTCATCTAACTCACCTTCATCGGCTTGTTCTCTCCAAGTAGCAATCTTCTTCTCGGCTTCGTCAAAGAGTTGTTGCTTATTGGCAAGAGGAGATTCGCTTCCGTCGCTGGTGTCAGCCGAAATATCGCTAAGGGCAATGGTTATACCAGAAATAGTTGAATAATCAAATCCTAAATCCTTGATGGCATCGAGAATGTGAGAGGTCTTTTCAGCTTTGTAACGGAAGAATAATTCTCCGATAATTGCCTCGATCTCATTCTTTCTAATTCCCTGAGCCAAAGGACGCTTAGCAATTTCCGACTTGATATCTGTACCGTAAGGAACAAATCCATCTGGAAGATAATTTTCATCAACTTCGTAAGGAAGAGAAATTCCGTCGTGTTTGAACTTAGTATCCTCTCTCTTTGCAATATAAGGGAAATCTTCAGGATATATCGAGTTAAATATCAAGTGACCGGGAGTAGTGATCAAGTAAGCGTTATTCATCGCTTTGTTAAAGTAAGTCTTTCCGATAGCAGAAGCGCGAATAGCAATTCTATTTTGAAGATGTATCGCGTGATTTTGATACGCTTTCATCACTTCGTTAAAGTCTCTAAAGACCTTACCTTCGGATTTAGCATACAATTCATATCTCTGTGCTTCTTCTTCATCGTTGAACTGACGATAGTATTCAGCTTGAGCCTTGAATCCTTTAATATCGTTTTCCAAGGTCAAATAATAGTTACCTAAGAGCATATCCTGCGAAGGAATACAAATGGGTTTTCCATCCTTAGGTCCTAAAATATTGTGGTTAGCAATCATCAACTCGATTGCTTCGCGTTGAGCTCTCTTGGAAAGAGGTACGTGAACAGCCATCTGATCTCCATCGAAGTCAGCGTTAAATCCTGTACAAACAAGAGGATGCAAACGAATTGCACGACCTTCGACCAAAACAGGTCTAAAAGCTTGAATACCAAGTCTGTGCAAGGTAGGAGCACGGTTCAAAAGAACAGGGTGGTCCTGAATAATTTCTTCAATCGCATCGAGAACTTTCTTATCTTGGTTCTCGATCATTTGCATAGCTGCTTTGCGAGTACCAGCTGTTTCATCCTTCATCAACTTACCTGCGATGAAAGGCGAGAACAGCGATATTGCCATTTCGCGTGGAATACCACACTGATCCATTCTCAAACTAGGGCCAACTGCGATAACTGAACGTCCGGAATAGTCGACACGCTTACCGAGTAAGTTTTGTCTAAAGCGTCCTTGCTTACCTTTCAATTGGCTCGAAAGTGATTTTAAAGGGCGATTTCCGGGACCTGTGACAGCCTTGGATCTACGACCGTTATCTATTAGGGCGTCAACAGCTTCTTGAAGCATGCGGCGTTCATTGATAGTAATAACCTGAGGAGCGTGTTGCTCAATAAATTTTTTAAGACGGTTGTTTCTATTGATAACTCTTCGATATAAGTCGTTCAAGTCTGAAGCGGCGTATCGACCGCCATCAAGAGGCAACATGGGTCTTAAATCAGGTGGCATAACCGGAAGTACAGTTAAGACCATCCATGCAGGGTCGTTGTGAGAACGACGGAATGCATCTATCAAATCAAGTCTCTTCAAGAGTTTGATTCTCTTTTGATTCTTGGGCGAAGTGGTTGTCTTGAGTTCTTCATTAATCTTGTTCAACTCTTCATCTAAGTCAACTTCTTTCAATAATTTTTGAATTGCACCAGCACCCCAGTCAAATTCAGCTCCAGTGTACTTGTTAATGAATTTTGAGGTAGTAGTAAAGTCAACGGGCAATTCAGGATTTCTCAAACGTTCAAGCAAATCTTTCGCGTAAATTATTTGATCTTCATCTGTAATAACGCTGGATTCAAGCAAGTCGTTGATAACTTCGATAAATTTATCTCTCGAAGTTCTTTCGTTGAGAACCATGCACTTTGTCAAAGCTTTTGACGTACCTGGATTCAAAACAATGTGAGAAGCGTAATATACAACTTCTTCAATTTGTTTCGGAGGGACATCCAACAAGACGGCAATGCGCGAAGGAGTTCCCTTTAAGTACCAGATGTGAGTGCAAGGGGAAGCCAATTTAATGTGTCCCATTCTCTCACGTCTAACAGCTTTTATCGTTACTTCAACACCGCACTTTTCACAAACTTTTCCCGCATAGCGAGGTTTTTTATATTTGCCACAAGCACAGTGATAATCTTTAGTCGGTCCAAAGATCTTTTCGCAGAAAAGACCATCAGCTTCAGGCTTTTGTGTACGATAGTTAATGGTTTCAGCGTTGAGAACTTCACCGCGAGACCATTCTAATATCTTTTCAGGAGAGGCTAATTTTATTTGAATAGCAGATAATTTATTTAAATCAAATGAATATGCCATATTTTATTCCTCCTCATCTTTCTCGATGTCATCAGCAGCGCCCAAGGTATCAATATCGGGTTCGCTGTCATCTTCACCATCGAATTTTACTTCTTCTTCCATTTCTTTCGTCGCTTTAGACTTCATGTCGAGAATAGAGCGTTTAATCTTTTTCTCTTCCATGATGGATTCACTAGTGATCGAAGAAATATCAATCTCTTGATGATTTTCTTTGTAGAGTTTTACATCGATAGCTAAAGCTTGAAGTTCCTTAATGAGAACTCTGAATGATTCAGGCATATTCGGTTTAGGAATAGGTTTGCTCTTTAAGATTGCTTCATAGCACTTATTACGTCCGACCATATCATCGGATTTAATAGTCAACATTTCTTGTAAAACATGTGCGGCTCCGTAAGCTTCCAAAGCCCAAACTTCCATTTCACCAAATCTCTGACCACCCTTTTGGGCTTTTCCGCCTAAAGGTTGTTGTGTGACTAAAGAGTAAGGTCCAATAGCACGAGCGTGAAGTTTATCATCAACCATGTGGACAAGTTTAATCATGTACATGACACCAACGTTGATTCTTGAATCGAATCTTTCGCCAGTTTCACCAGAATAAAGAATTGTCTTTCCATCTTTATCCATTCCTGCTGCTTCCATCATTTTCATGATTTCTTCATTGGAAATTCCGTCGAAAACAGGAGTTGAAACTTTCAATCCACCAAGTTTGCGACAAGCCATACCTAAGTGAACTTCGAGAATTTGACCGATGTTCATACGCGAAGGAACACCGAGAGGATTCAACAAGATATCGACTGGAGTACCATCGGGCAAGAAAGGCATATCTTCCACAGGAACAATTCTTGAAATAACACCTTTGTTACCGTGACGTCCAGACATCTTATCACCCTCAGAGATCTTTCTCTTTTGAGCAACATAAACTTTGACTGATTCAAGTACGTTGGGTGGAAGTTCATCGCCATTCTTGCGAGAGAATGTCTTAACTTCGACAACGATACCTGCACCACCGTGCGGCAGTCTCAAAGATGTATCTTTCAAATCCTTGGATTTCGCCAAGAAAATCGACTGTAATAATTTTTGTTCTGGAGATAAATCAGTATCACCTTTGGGCGATGTTTTACCTACCAAAATATCATGTTCTTTAACTTCCGAACCAGGAACAATGATACCTCTAGAATCGAGGTTGGCTTTCATAGCGGTCGAAAGATTAGGAATATCAGCAGTTATTTGCTCTCTACCGTTCTTGGTCTTACGAACATCAACAGAATATTCAACAATGTGTAAAGTTGTATATACATCATCTTTGACCAAACGTTCAGACATAACGATGGCATCTTCGTAGTTGTAACCGTGCCATGTAGTAAAGGCAATGAGCACATTTTGACCCAAGGCGAGATCTCCGTGATCCATAGCTGGACCATCAGCGATAGTTTGATTGAATTTTACCTTTTGTCCTACGGAGACAATGGGAGTTTGGTTCAAGCAAGTACCTTGGTTTGAACGTGAGAATTTCTTTAATTTATAACTTCTAATCTTGTTGGATTCATCTTCAAGTACATCGATTCTCATCGAGTCGACATAGGTAACAACACCATCAGCTTTAGCAATTACAGCTGAGCCGGAATCGTGAGCAATTTTGTGTTCAAGACCTGTTCCGACAAAAGGAGCGGAAGGTCGAAGCAACGGCAATGCTTGACGCTGCATGTTACCACCCATTTGAGCACGGGTAGCATCATCGTTTTCCAAGAATGGAATACAAGCGGAAGCAATTGAAACAATTTGTTTAGGTGAAACATCGATGTAGTCAATTTCTGATGCATCAGCGATGATGGTTTCACCATTCTTACGAGCCATAACTCGTGAATCGACAATCTTGTGAGTCTTAGGATCGAGACCAACATTAGCTTGTGCAATAACGTGGAATCTTTCTTCATCAGCCGATAAGTAGTCTGTATCGTCGGATACTATACCATCTTTAACTCGACGATAAGGAGATTCGATAAATCCATATTTATTAATTTTTGCATAGCATGCAAGATTGGAAATAAGTCCAATGTTTTGACCTTCAGGGGTTTCGATAGGACATATTCTACCATAGTGAGAATAGTGAACATCACGAACGTCGAAAGATGCGCGGTCACGTGTCAATCCACCAGGCCCTAAAGCGGAGATACGTCTCTTATTTGTCAACTCTGAAAGAGGGTTGATTTGATCCATAAACTGAGACAACTGGGAGGAATTGAAAAATTCTCTCAAGCAGCTAGTAAGTGGCTTAATATTTATCAATCCTTTGGGAGAAGCCGAACCGGGTTCTCTAGAAACTGACATCTTGTCGATGATGATTCTCTCCATTCTAGAAAGACCAGTTCTAAACTGGTTTTGGATAAGCTCACCGACGGATCTAATTCTTCTATTGGAAAGGTGATCGATATCGTCGAATTCACCAACTCCATCTATGACATTCAAGAAGTATGAGAAGCAGGCGATAATATCGGATGGTGTTACATACTCGACTGTGAGATTCATATTGTTACCGACAGCCTTGACTTTATTTGTCTTATTTTCATCAGTATATATCTCAACAATATTAACGTAGTTGTGTCCAGGCTCATTGTCCAAATCTAAGTTTGTAGGAATCTCAAATTGGTTTGCACCCTTTTCGAAGAATTTTTCCTTTTGAAGATTTTGGATAATTTCTCTCGTCATGAGAGTTCCTTTTTCGACCACAAGTTCGCCTTCGACGGAAATCAAATCTTCAGCTACGTAGTTATTCAACAATCTATCGTAAATACCAAGTTTTTTGTTTATCTTGTAACGTCCAGCTGTTCCGAGATCGTATGCGCGATGATTAAAAAATCTATTCTTGATCTGTTGAGCAACATCGTCATCGTTGATAGGTTCGCCAGGGCGAAGTTTTGAAAAAATTTCTTTCAAAGCATTGATTGAAATTTGTTTATCATCCTTAACTTCAACTGGTTCCGGGAATTTTTCCATCGTATTCTTTAACATTCTTGAATTATCGCCAAAGATGTTATAGATATCGGCATCGTGAACAATGCCCAAGGCTCTAATTAATGTTAAAGCAGATACTTTCTTTTGTTTGTCAATTCTAACATACAAAATATCCTTTGCATCCGAAAGGAACTCTAACCATGTTCCACGCATAGGTATAAAGTCTGCCCCATATGTAAAACTTGCGGAAGAGATGATTTCAGTTCTCTTCATATAAGCGCCAGATGACCTTACAATTTGTGACTCGACGACTTTCTCAACGCCGTTGATAATAAAGGTTCCTGAATCGGTCATCATAGGGAAATCACCCATGAAGATTTCTTCTTCCTTTATCGAGTTTTCAGGATCAGTTTCGTCCTTCAATCGCAAAATAACGTGCAAAGGTGCACAGTATGTCATATTAGCAGTTTTGCATTCAAAATAGTCGTTTTTAGGTTCGCCGAATTTCAATGAAACATAATCCAACTGCATTGAGTTATCAGAATTATGAATCGGGAAAAAATCCTTCAAGACTATATCGAGCCCTTCTTCACGAAGCCACTTAAATGAGTCTGTTTGAATTTCACACAAATTAGGCAATTCTAATTGACCAGAAATTTTTGAGAAATCAGCACGCTGATTCTCGAGATATTTAATATCGTTTCTATCGAAAATTTCCTCAAAAGTTTTCATTAATAGATTCTCCCTTCACCAAAAGCCAAGAGTAAAGTATTTTCGAGGTTAGTTATTATTCTTAAATAAGACTAGACTTCTTATTTAAAAAAATAACGGTGTAATTCACAACTAAACTAAATATAAAGGCTTTGAAATTATACTTATTTAATAAACTGCATTAAGGGCGAAACACGCCCTTAATTGCAGCAGTTGAATTCTCGAAAAGAAATAGTTATTTAACTTCGACTTCAGCGCCAGCTTCAGTAAGTTGATTTTTATACTCTTCAGCTTCAGCGGGTGAAATTTTTTCTTTGACGACAACGGGAGCGCCATCAACCATTTTCTTAGCATCCATTAAGCCAAGGCCTGTGATAGCTTGAACAGCTTTAATAACCTTAACTTTGGAAGCACCAAATGATTTAAGAGTGAGGTCGACAACTGAGGGACCTTCATCAGCAGCAGCACCTGCAGCAGCGGGAGCAGCAACAGCAGCAGCGGCTGTAACACCAAATTCTTCTTCGATTGCTTTGACGAGATCCATAACCTCGACAATAGACATTTCTTTTAATGAAGCAATAACATCTTCTTTAACTAATTTTGCCATAATGTAATTTTTTCCTCCTAATTATTTTTTGAATTTTTTACATTGTTTTGAATAAATAAGTAGATTTACTTATTTTTCTAATGATTCAGCGTAGGCTTTTAAAACCATAGCGAATTTTGTAACGGGACTCTGTAGAACGGAAAGGAAAATAGAAATGGAATTTTCTTTTGTTCCGACCGATGCGAGAGACATTGCTCTTTCTGCATCACAGAATGTACCATCAATAACTGCGCCTTTAACTTCCATGGCCTTGTTAGCTGTAACGAATTTCGCTAAAACTGGCAAAGCTGCTGTGGGATCATCACATGTGATGATGGCGTTAGGACCAACTAAAATAGATTCAAAATTCTTTAAAGCATCGTTATTAAGAGCACGTCTTAAGATTGTGTTCTTGTTAACTTCGAACTTTGCACCGACTTTTTTCAGGTCTTTTCTAAGAGTACTGAGTTTGCTGACATTCAAATTGTGATAAGTAACGACAATAACGCATTTGCTGGATGAAAATTCATCAGAAATACGTGCAACTTCAGCTTCTTTAGCTTTTAGTACGTCTTTGTTCATCGATTTACACCTCCTATCTTTTTTACGAAATATAGGCAACAATATCCATAATATTCTTAATAAATAAGAAAGATGATTTATAAAAACTATAAATAATCATTTACCTCGACAGTATTATTAAGCATTTTGCCGCTGTGGTCTATGGTATTGATTGCTTTTAAAATAATTTGCTTCTAATTCGTAGAATTAGAGAGCGAGACGAATAGCCGGGCCCATTGTTGAATGGACTGTAGCACTCTTAACATAAACACCTTTGACAGCAGCAGGTCTGATTCTAAGAATCATATCGACAACTGCTTTGATGTTTTCAGAAATCTTATCAGTATCAAAGGAAACTCTCGCAACTGAGAAATGGACATTTCCATCTTTATCAGCTCTAAATGAGACTTTACCATTTTTAATTTCTTTAATAGCTTTTCCAATTTCCATTGAAACTGTTCCAGTTTTGGGATTAGGCATGAGACCTTTAGGTCCTAAAATACGACCCATACGTCCTAATTGTCCCATCATATCGGGGGTAGCAACAATTATATCAAAGTCGAACCAGTTTTCCTTCGAAATCTTTTCAAGCAATTCAACTCCGCCAACATAGTCAGCTCCAGCTTCTTTTGCTTCTTCAACTTTGGTTCCTGTAATTGCTAAAATTTTCTTGGTTTTACCATTTCCATTAGGAAGAGTGATTGTTCCTCTCAATTGTTGATCAGGTTGCTTTGTATTAATGTTAAGATTGAAGCTAACTTCAACAGTGGAGTCGAAATTAGTCATAGCGGTCTTCTTAACT